>SLDA01000584.1 GCA_007125545.1 Thermoflexales bacterium
GCGGTTTCGAGGCCACCGATATATTACCTTTTGGCGGACGGCTGGAGCTGGTGGAGGTCGAACCGGGTGCAACGGTTCCTCTTACTTTTGTTCCTCCCTTTCCGATCTACCCGCCGGAGACCGCGTGGATGCGCGAGGCGGACAGTGACATTCCGGCTCTGGTACTACGGGAGCCTTCGGGACAGGGTCGAACAGCTTATCTCGCCGCCAGTCTCGACCACGGCTTTGCCAAATATAACCTGCCCGATCACGGCGCGCTGCTCGCGAATCTCATCCGGTGGGTGGCGCGGGACCAGGTTCCCCTAAGTGTGGCGGGGACAGGTCTGCTTGACTGTCACCTCTATCATCAGCCCGGGCGGCTTATCTTGCACCTGATCAACCTCTCGCATCCGGGCGCGTGGCGTGCGCCGCTGCACGAGTTGATCCCGGCAGGGCCCTACGAGGTCGCGGTAGCGTTGCCCCCTGATGTGGCGGGCGTCACTGCGCAGGCATCCGTATCTGAGCAGGCACTGCCCATCACGGTAGAGGACGGCTGGGCCCATTTCCGCGTGGGATGGATTGTAGACCACGAGATGGTGGTCATCGCCTGACATTCTGGCGACTCTCGCGAACGTCGAAGCGGTGAAGGACCCCGGCGGCACTTGTCTTGAGTTGACGCTCATACACTTCGATCGGCTGCACGATGACCAGGGACTCACCCTACGAACTATAGGGCTTGAGGGTCATCGTGTGTGCCACTTGACGTATCTCTAGTCGATCCCCAGAAGTCCGCCCCCTGACCCGGTTGGTTGTCGTCCAACTCGTCACGCCAACGGCGCATTTGCTCTCGCAGCGCCACGACCGTCTCGTCGTGGGCACGCTCGGAAGCCAGGTTGTTGAGCTCCCAGGGGTCGGCCTGTAGGTCGAAGAGCTGTGTGGTGCGCGTGCCCTGGACGACGTACTCGATTAATTTGTAGCGGTCGTCTTGGACGGCACGTTGATAGCCACGATAGGCGAAATATAGCGTGTCGCGGATGCGGTTGTCAGGGTTCTCCAGCGCTGGAACCAGGCTCTCACCCTCCATCGTGACCGGTATTGGAAGGGCGACCAAGTCGCAAAGGGTTGGTGCGATGTCCAGCAAGTAAGTATAGGCGTCACGGGTTTCACCTTGCGGCACGCCGGGGCCTGCGAGGAGCAGGGGGACATGCACACTGTGATCGTAGAGGTTCTGCTTACCCATCAGCCCGTGGCGCCCGATCGCCAAGCCATTATCCCCCGCCAGTATGATGATCGTGTTCTCCGTCCAACCTCTGGAGTCCAGTGCCGCCAGAATGCGGCCGATCTGGGCATCCAGGTGCGTGATCATCGCGTAGTATTCGGCAATGTGACGTCTCACCTCATCGGGGTTGCGCGGGAAGTTCGCAAGTAGCTCGTCCCGCACCCTCAGCTCGCCATTGTCGAAGGGGTGGTTGGGCATGTAGTTCTCCGGCAACGCTATGGTGGACGGTTCGTACATGTCGTGATACTCGTGCGGCATCGTCCGCGGGTCGTGAGGCGCCATAAAGGAGACGTACATAAAGAATGGAGCATCCTCGCTGTAGGTTTCCAGGAAGTCGACCGCGGTGCCGGCGAAAAGCTCGCTGGAGTGAACGCCCGGCCGTATGTGGTCGACGTGGCGTGGAGTGACTTCGTTCGTCACGAAGGGGTCTCGAATGAACGGGCGGACGTTGTCGTAACCGCCGGTGGGGTCGAAGTCACAAGCCGGTACGTTCCAGTGATCGTCCATACCGCCGAAGAAGATCTCGGCGCCGGCAGTGAAGCTGCGGGCGTAGGCATCGGGTCCGTTGTGCCACTTACCGGTACCCCAGGTCGTGTAGCCCGCACCCTGCAAGGCTTCCCCGAGGAGCACGTGATCGCGGGGAATGCGCTGTCCCTGGTCCTGAAGGTGATAGAGGGTTCGGCCTGTCATCAGCATGGCGCGACTGGGCATACAGACAGCGCCACAGGAACCGCCCATAATGTATGCATGGGTAAAGGCTGTGCCCCGATCGACCAGGCTGTCCATCGCCGGCGTGATGACCTGTGGATAGCCCAAGGCCTGTATCGTGTCGAACCGTTGATCGTCTGTGAAGAGCAAAAGAATGTTGGGGCGCGAAGTCTCGGACATTGAGAACCTCCTTTGAGAGAAAGCTATAGGTATCTTAGTGTGAGGCCGGTGGCGTCCAGGATCGATGTGGGGGCGCCAAAACGCGAGGCGAGTTGGAGAGGAGGAGGTAAGGATATGCGAAGGCCTCAGCGTCGGCTTGGAGATCTGGCGGTGGCGCGTCCCCGACGTAAGGTGCCAACATCAGGGTGAAGGTCTCACTCCGCCCGTTGTAGGAGGGGGCCAGGGAACGTAACGTCTCGCCCCCGATAATCGCTGCCCGGCGACCCAGTCCCGTGTCGGCGATGGGATAGTGGAGTTGGCTACCGGTGTACGTGCCAAATGGATTGAGGTGCACGTGAAGTCTGGATCTCTGCCCTGCTCGGGTCCGCAGGGGGCAGAAGGCGAAGACAGTCGCCGCGTCGGCGGATTGCGCGACGGCTATGCCTCGGCGATCCTCGTCCGGACTCACGGGGAGCCCGCTGACTGCGAGCCAGCCGTGGGTGATCGCATTGTTCGCGGCGTCGAGCTCGTCATTGCGGCTAAAGGCGCCGTAATCCAGATCAAAATGACTGACGTGGTCCAGGTAGTTGTGCTTCCACACGCGGAGAGGCTGTCCGGGACGTCCGGCGAAGGCGGGGCGAATCTCGCAAGGCATGACCTCACGCCAGCGGGCGTCGAAGGGACGTCCCAGTGCCTGCGCGATGCCCAGTTCATGGGAACGGGCAGCTGTTCGTGGGTACGAGATCTGTGTGGTGGTGTAAAGATAGGGTAGCCCGGCGACCACCAGATAATCGCGCTGAACGGTCAACTCTGAGCTGGGCTGCCCGGGCAGCCTCAACGAGCCCGCAGTAACGACGAGGCCCAGCGTCCCCGCGCCCGTCACCTCAGCGCGCATCACCGTCCAGGTGCGGACCTTATGGACTCGGCGCAGCAGACCATAGCTGCGATAACCAATGGCTGTCTGTAACAATGGGCCATGGGCGAACTCCACACCGTCGACCGTGAGGCCGGTAGGATGTCCATCCCGGTCGAAACGTAGGCTAAGGCGGCTGTTGCGCAGTTCCAGATGCGGACGTGTTCGGCCGGGTGAAACTCGCCGCTCTGACGAGACCGAGAGCGTGACGGGCTCCTCAACCTGTGCGCGAGGCTGCTCCTGTGTATCGAGGCGAAGTTGGTAACGCTGCTCACCGCCCGCCGGCAAGGCGTCGACGAAGCAGAGTTCGCTGACGGGCTGATGACTGTGGTCCAGACTCGTACCGGTGAGCAGAGCAGCTGCGATGGACGAGCCGTCGGCCCTGAGCAGGGTAGGGGCCAGATTATCGATCCCATCAAGTTGGAGTCCCATACGCACGAGCGCGCGTGAGGGCTTGGGAGTGTAGGTGACCGTATCTGTGTTGACCCCACGTGCGTAATCTAGGAGTGAGAACGAAATCTCCGCGCTTTCGGATTGAGCAGCGCCCGGGCTGGCTTCGGTGGCTAACGCGAAGGCAGTGCTTGCTTCATCCACGGCCGTACCGACCAAGTCTGCGGCGACATCGAGCCGGTGGACATTCATCACCGGGGCTGCCAAGCCAAAGTGCGTGGTCGAGAGGGCGCGCAGCCGTGCCTCGAACGCGGTCGCAAGATGAGCGGTGATCTCCGTCGAGGGCGCCTCGCCTGTGAGCCGCCGCACGTACAACTCCAACAGGCGTGCTCTTTCGATGCCGCTCCAAATGCGGTGGTTGGACCACTTCTCTGCCCAGCTCGCCATGCCGTCGAAGCTGCCGTCTGCCGTGTCCTGCCCGAAGGTGACGGTGGCAAGCGGCGGATGAGTCTGCAGATAGTCGTAAGGCGTCGTGAAGGTCAGGTAGGGGAGATCCTCTACGCTGTGCACTAACGCTTCGAGGCCCTGCACTATGGTGAGTCGACGCACGACTGGCCAGTCGAAACCCGTCCAGAAGGTGTCATCGGCGTCCGCATCGATGAGCAGCAAAAGATCTCGTGGTTCCTCCAATGCTAATTGCCGGCGGCGAAGCTGCTTGAGCCAACGACGGAGCGTCAGATGATCGGCGATATCACCGTGATTGTGAGCTGGAACGAGGGTCATCGTAGCATCGATGCCAGGATAGGTCAGCGTTAGCGGATTGTACTGCTGGGCAAAGGGTAGGGCTGGGATGAAGGTGCTGAAGGCATTGAAGGGAACGGCACTGTAGAAGAGGCTGATGGCGGTGATGCCATGGTGGGGATAGAGCGCCAGATGCAGCGGCGTCATCATCATCTCCTGAGGGCGGACGGTGGGGCGCACAGTTTCGAAAACATCCTGAAGCCCCGAGCCTTCCGCGTTCGTGAGTGCTCGGCTGATGCTAGCGTCAAACTCGGCGGCGGTATGCGCACTGATGAGTCCATTGTTGTAGGACATCACCTCGATCTCGTCCAGATCGGTGTTCACCCGCCGCTGTAGGGATTCAATGATATCAGGGCAGTGGCGAGGCATGATATCGCCCAACGAGAAAGCGTTCTCAATATCCCACGTACCGCGTACTGGGATGCCGCCGGCATTCAAGCGATCGAGGGTGGTAAGGATGTGGCGGATTACCCGGATATCTTTGCCGAACCCGGCCTCGTCGGCGGTGTCACCCCGGTATGAGTGGTAGAAGTTGACGTGGAAGCGGAAGGCCAGGTAGATGCTAGGCGTCATGAGGCTACCTCCTCTTGGTGCGAATTGCCGGTATCCCTTCAGCATACACGAACTGCCCCCACGCACAACTCAGCTACATGCAGGGTGTATGTAAGTCGACGGTCGCTTGGCACGTTGCCCGGGTAGGTATATAATAGATTTGTAGCATTATTAAGATCGGGCGCGGTCCTGGCGGGATCGGAGCGGGGCGCGCCGACCGTTGAGTGTTTTGGCGTAGACAGGAGGAGCTTTATGGATCGAAAAGAGTTCATTGCGATGCTCAACCAGGATCTTGCCGATGAACATGCCTCGGTTATTCGCTATCTCATCCACGCATATCAGGTCGGAGAGGACACGCCCCTCGGCGAAATGTTGCTCTCTACGGCACGGGAAGAGATGTGGCATATGAACTGGCTGGGGGATGAGATCGGTGAGCGAGGTGAGGAACCCGATATGGTGAAGGCGGACTTTCCGTACGAGGGGAGTTCCAATGCTTCGCTATTGCGCTCGTATATCGCCTGGGAGGACAACCTGATCGACGTATACGAGCAACAGGCGGCTATGGTCGAGGACCGTGAACTCAAGCGCATTCTGCAGCAGTTGGGCTGGGAATCGATAACTCACCGGCGCCGTTTTCAGGCCTGGCTGGACAAACTCGGCCCTGAAGGTGAGAAGCCGCTGGAGTTCGAAGAAACTGACTTCTCTGCGGGTGTGATGCGGCGCTTCCATCACGAGGTCGATACGCACTACAAACTCGTGCTGCAGCATCTGCGTCATGCGTTTATTTTTGAGGATCCCGCCTGCCCGATCGGAAGCGAGCTGGAATTGAGCGCGTTCCGTCACATGAAGCACATGTCGCACTTTGCTGAGGAATTGGGTGAGTATGGCGAGCCGTTGCCATTTGAGTATCCGGGCGTTGATACGAGCCGTTCTTTGACGCCCGCGCTGCTTGCGGATCTCGAAATGACCGAGGATACCCGCGACCGGCTCATCGCTCTGGGTCAGAATCCGGAGGTCGCGGCTAACGAGGACCTCAAGATCGAGATCGATACGATGGTGACGCGGAATGGGCTGCTCAGCACGGTGCTACACGAGCTGATGGAGATTGCCGAAGAGGGACCACCCGAGGTTCGAACGGAGAGCCTGCCTGCTCCCGAGGTCACCACGCCTGGAACGACTGAGGTTGAGCCGCCCTCTTCTATCACGGTGAAACCGGAGAACTCCGGAATTCAGGCTCCGAAGGCTGAGGGGAAGAGGCCGCCAAGGGGATTCACGGTCGGTAGTTTGAAGGGTAGCCAGGACTAAGGCAGGACAAAGCTAGGAGGATACCATGAGCGATTATCTGATGCGAGATGATGCCCCGCTGACGGACGGGGAATGGAAACGGATTGATGGCATTGTCGTTAATATAGCGCGCCAGTTCCTGGTGGGACGTCGGGTGCTCGATCTGAAGGGGCCGCTTGGCGGCGGTCTGGAGATGGTCCCCGTGGGCACTGGCGACGCGCGCAAGTTCGTGAAAGTGCAGATTTTTGGCGATTCCTTCATGCTCTATTGGCGCGACATCCTCGCCAGTCGGGAATCTGATGTCCCACTGGAGACAGGGCCTGCGGCACACGCCGCGATGACGGTCGCGCAGATGGAAGATGAGATGATCTTTAACAGCCTGCTTGAGGCATCCACCAAGAGTTTAGGCCTCGGTGATTGGTCCCAAGCGGACACACCTCTGGCGGATGTCGTAGCTGCCACGGAGACGCTCTATTCCGATGGCTTTGTTGGCCCCTATGCGGTTGTTTTGAGCCCCGCACTCTACATTCATACACAGCGCGTCTGGGAGGGGATGGGGCGTACAGTAGGCGCGCTGATCCAGGAAGTGGCGGAGGGCGGTTTGTTCCGGACACCGGTCTTGCACGGCAAGCCGGCTATGGTCTTGTCGCTCGGGGCGTATAACTTCGATCTCCTTGTCGGGCAGGATATGATTACGGCCTATCAGGGCAATGAAGGGTTGGATCACAGTTTCCGCGTGTTGGAAACCATGGCGCTACGTATCAAGAGACCTGGCGCCATCGTTAAATTGGGTGAGTAGCTCACGCACGTTGACTACGAGCCCGGAAGTGAAACGAGGGGACGCGATGACGGACCTGGCGGGACAGAAGTGTGTACCCTGCAGACCAGGGACACCTAAGCTGACGGCGGAGGAGATCCAAGAGTTGCTTCCTCAGGTGCCGGAATGGGATGTCGTGGAGCGAGAAGCAGAGAAGCGCCTGGAGCGTACCTTCTCGTTTGACGATTACCGGCAGGCGCTGACTTTCACCAACAACGTCGGTGAGATGGCGGAGGAACAGGATCATCATCCGGTGCTGGTGACGGAGTGGGGCAAGGTCAAGGTAAGCTGGTGGACCCACGCGATCGGTGGGCTGCACCGCAACGATTTCATTGCGGCAGCCAAGACGGATCAGATTTACAGCGAAATGAGCTAGAAAAGCAAAGATCCTTGGGTTCCGCTAGGAACCCAAGGATCTTCTGCCAAATCTTACCGGAAGTCCTGGAGCTGCCGCCGGTGGTAGGGGTGTCGCAGCTTGCGCAGCGCCTGCCCCTGGATCTGTCGTACACGCTCCTTGCTGATACCCAACTTTTCCCCCAGTTCTTTCAGCGTATGTGTGCGGCTACCGTGCAGGCCAAATCGCATTTTCAGAATCCACGCCTCCCGGGGTTCCAGTGTCGTCAACAGTCGCTCCAGTTGATCGTGCAGCATTCGCTCCTCGGCACTCTCATCGGGCGACGGCGTGTTGTCATCCTCAAGGAACTGCTCCAACTCTGACGTATCTTCGTCGCCGACTTCCTTATTGAGCGAAACCGGTCGCTGCGACTGCCGTAGCATTCGCCGCAACTTCTCTGGTTCCTCGTTGACCTCGACTGCTAACTCCTCGTAACTCGGGCGCCGCCCGAGCTTCTGCTCCATATTCTGGGAGACCTTATCCAGTTTTCGCAGATAATCGCTCATATGGATCGGGATACGGATGCCCCGTCCGTGTTGCGTGAGTGACCGGGTAACTGCCTGGCGAATCCACCAGGTTGCATAGGTACTGAACCGGTTCCCACGATGGTAGTCGAATTTGTCGACCGCTTTGATCAGGCCTACATTGCCCGCCTGGATCAAGTCCAGAAACGGCAGCCCGTATCCGCGGTAGCGCTTGGCAACACTGACCACCAGCCGCGTATTAGCCTCGATCAAGTGGTGCCGTGCCTCCTGCCCCAGCCTAATGTGTTCCTCCAGTTCGCTGACGTCGTCTGCTGCAACTTCACCGGACGCCAACGCGCGCTGAGCTTCACGGGCCCGCTCCATTAACTTTGCCAGACGCACTTCCTCATCACGCGAGAGTAGCGGAACCTGACCCATCTCCTGTAGGTATAGGCTCAAGGCATCGTCGGCGGCGATATTCCCGACAACGACCGCTTCCTCGTCCTGAACAAATGCGTCGGCGCCTTCATCAAAAACCTCTGTCTCATCCTCGGCCTCCTCTGCAAAGAAGGCACGGAAATCCTCCAATGGCTGGCCTTCGAGTTCGTCCTCGTCGGTGTCAGTACCGAAGATATCATCGAGGGAGAGCAGGTCCTCACCTTCGAGGACCTCGTCTTCGAGGACCTCTTCCTCGAGAACCTCATCTTCGAGGTTGTCGTACTCGTCCGGCGAACCCTTGAAGTTATCAAGATCTTCGCGCAAGTCTAGCACTCCCATAGTAACTTTACCCAATGTCCCTTCCTAAGCTCGACCATCCGGTCGATGCCTTTAGATGTGGTAGATTTCGTCCATTCCTAATAAGGGTCAGCCCTTCAAACTCAGTCGCTATTCAGCTTACCCGACCCTTAACGGTATCATTTCGTACATATATAGACGCTGCTCGATGCCACCATCTTACCTGTCGAGCCTGATGCAACAGGCGTGCGGCAAGGCCTTTCCCGACTATAGATTCGCGCCGGTCCTGATAACCGGCGCGGTTGGTCGTCAACGTATTCTGCTATGACCGGTAAGCTCAAGCTTTCCCAGTCTTCGATATGGCCTGAAATTGAGAATCCTATATGTTATATCGGCTACTGCCTCTCTTGGCAAACCTCGCTGCCGGCTCTTGCTTACCCGTCCTGTTGGACCCGTTGCCTTATTGATCGTTGACAACCTCGAGATGTTTTCCTAGAGCTTCCAGCGCCGCTTTCCGAATCTCTTGAATCTCCAACGGTTTGTCCAAACACTGCTGCACGGACAGCCTCCTGGCAGGGTCAGCGAACCGATGGCATCCATACGCCGTTATCCAGACGACTTTCGTATCTGGACTGACCTTTGCAAACGCTGATGTTAGCGCCAGGCCATCTGACCGTGGAAGCCGGAGATCGGTGATGAGTAGATCGAAGTGGGTCTGACTCGCCTTGTCCAGTGCCTCGCGACCGTTGCCTGCCGTGACAATCTCGTAACCATCCCCGAGCTTCTGCAATGCTCCCTCAAGAATGAAGCGGACACGGTCATCGTCGTCTACGACCAGAATACGAGTTAGATGATTCATAGCCTCTCCGTACCTTCCCGGCCCTCACAGCACTCTGCACTGAGCAGAGATTGCGTCGCAATTTCGCCTAGTCCATAATTCAACAGTAATCCTAAATACATAAAGCTTATGTCAATACTAGCACGAGGTCAAGGTGGCTGCTACTGGCAACGGTTTGGTATGGTGTTGTATTGAGTTGGCGAAGTTAGCGGTGCGTTAGCCGATCTCCTCCTTAGTAGACAGCGTGTTCAGGTTTCACAATTCCGGTGGCCCGCAGCCCGCTGATTACCCCCAAGCCGATGGCAGTCCCGGCCGCGCAGCGGAGTGTGTGTTCGATTGGGGCTAAAGGAGCAAAGACCAGCCAGAGTTCGGCTGGCCAATTCAGAATCGCGTAGACGATGGCGGCGGTCGAGAGGTGCGCAAGTCCTGCTGCCATCCAAGTCCCGGCGAAGAGCCCAATTCCCAATAGGCGCAGATCCGTGGCGTGGAGTAATCGAGCAATCTCGGACCGGGTAGGGAGTAGAAAAAGAAGCAGCGCCGACCAGTTGATGAAGGAGCCCAGAAGCACGTTCAGCCACGGTGCTTGATTCACGACGATGGCGCGACCGGCATAGGCACCGTAGAGGCCAATGAAAACTATCCCCAACGGCATCCACCATGTGCGCCGCGGTCCGGTCCGGACGGTCGCCCCTGCTGCAAGCCCACCCATCGCAGCCCCAAATACGGTGGCTGAGCCGGCAAATGTCGTGTAAGGGGCGATGATGACGCCGATCACGGCGCCTATAGCATTGGCAACCGCTCCGGCAATGGGCCCGAGCAGCCATCCAACAATACCGTAGATACTCTGGCTCATGGGGAAGTTCGTCCCGGTAGCGATGACGATAGAGATCGGGATCGGGATCATGGCCAGCACTGCGACAACCGCTGCCAGACTCACGACGTAGGTGAGCGGCGCACCATCTATGTTCGCGACGCGATAGGGATTTACGTGTCGCTCTTCGCCTGAAGGCGTGTCTTCTCGCACGCGATCAGGGGCTTCGTTGGGATCCTCCATTGGACTCTCCATACACTCTCTCTACTTCCTTTCGCATATAGACGTTCTGCTAAGGCATATCGTTCCAAGTGTAGACGCTCCCTGTCCAATATCAAGCAATTCACGCGGCTTTGCCGGATGCTTTGTGCCTTCCGGTTGTTCAGTGTATGCTTGCAACAGCTGGATGTCCAAGGATATAAGGAGGTTCGCGGTGGAGCGATTGCCCGAAGCCGTAGAGGGTGAAGCTGATCTAGATGAGCTGTTGTCCGCTCCCTCACAAGCACTCGTGGATTTGATGCGCCGCTTGGAGGGCGACATTATGATCCTGGGTATCGGTGGGAAGATGGGCAGCACGCTGGGTGGTGCAGCCGTACGCGCTATCGCGGAGGCCGGGGTCCGAAAGCAGGTCTTTGGAGTTTCCCGTTTCTCTGATAGCAGTATTCGAGAGGGATTGGAGGCGCGCGGGATAAAAACGCTCTCCTGCGACTTGCTGAACCGTGATTCAGTTCGACAGCTGCCGCACGTTGCGAACATCATCTATATGGTGGGTCGGAAGTTTGGAACCGCAGGCAGTGAGCACCTCACCTGGGCAACTAATGTGCTCGTTCCCGATAACGTCTGCCACCATTTTCCTGAGAGCCGTTGGGTGGCTTTCTCGACCGGGTGCGTTTATCCGCTGGTATCTGCTGAGAGTGGGGGGTGTACGGAGTCGATGCCTACCGATGCCCTTGGCGAATATGCCCAGTCGAGTCTGGGGCGCGAACGGGTCTTTGACTATTGGAGCCGTACCGCCGGCATCCCGGTCTGCCTCGTACGTCTGAACTACGCCGTTGATCTGCACTATGGCGTGCTGTATGATGTAGGCAGTCGGGTCGCGCAGGGTGAGCCCGTTGACCTAGCAGTGAGCCACTTTAACGTGATCTGGCAAGGTGATGCAGCCTGCCAGGCTCTTCTCTGCCTGGAGCACTGCAGCTCGCCACCCGAGATTCTGAATGTAACCGGACCCGAAACTGTATCCGTCCGATTCGTAGCAGAGACTTTCGCGCGATACTTCGGGACGGAGGCGCGCTTTACGGGAGAGAAAACGGGTGCCCTGATGTATCTCAGTAACGCGGCACGGGCAACTAGCATGTTCGGTTATCCCCGTGTGCCACTGCTCACGATGATCCGATGGCAGGCTGCGTGGATCCAGCAGGGGGGGCGCTCCTGGGGAAAGCCGACGCACTATGGGGTGGTCGATGGAAAGTTTTAGCGCAGAATCAGATGTGTTGGCTGAGATTCCCGCCGCACTGCTTACACGCTTTCGCGCAGGGATGGTGATTCCGGCCGTACCGCTGGCGCTCAGCCCTCCTGCTACCGGTCCACGCGCCCGATCCCGTTTCGATATGCGGCGTCAGGCGGCATTGCTTCGTTACTACATTGATGCTGGAGCCGGGGGGCTCGCCGTAGGCGTGCACACCACCCAGTTCGCGATTCGGGATCCTCGTTGGGGCCTATTCGAGCCGGTGCTGCAGTTTGCATCCGCGGAAATCGACGCGTGGTGCGGGCGCACGGGAAGGCAGGTGCTCAAGGTCGCGGGTATCTGCGGCGGTACGTCACAGGCAGTGTATGAGGCCGCGTTTGCCCGGCGTGCGGGCTACCACGCCGGGCTCGTCAGCTTGAGCGCTTTTAAAGACGAGGGTGGCGGGTCGGCCAATTCCCCGCGCGTTCTCATCGAGCACTGCCGCGAGGTCGGAGAAGTGTTACCCATTATTGGATTCTACCTTCAACCTGCCGTAGGCGGGAGGCTGCTACCTTACGCTTTCTGGCGCGAGGCTGCGGAATTGGAGCGGCTGATTGGTGTGAAGATCGCGCCTTTCAATCGATACCAGACGCTGGATGTCGTGCGTGCGGTTTGCGATGCCGGTCAACAGGAAAGGGTGTCGCTGTACACCGGGAACGATGACCACATCGTTGACGACCTGGTGACGCCCTTTATCTTCAGGTCATCGGGTGAGACCGTGACCGCACGAATGGTAGGGGGCCTTCTCGGACAGTGGGCTGTTTGGACGCGGGCGGCAGTGGCTCTGCTGGATGAAATTCACGCACTGATCAGGACAGATTCCGCGATTCCGTCCGAGCTGCTTGCGCGAGGTATCCAACTCACGGACGCAAACGCGGCGATTTTCGATGCAGCGCATGGGTTCGCCGGCTGTATCCCCGGCATTCACGAGGTGCTGCGGCGCCAGGGCCTTTTGGCAGGCACGTGGTGCCTGGATGAGGAAGAGGTTTTGAGCAGCGGGCAGGCTGACGAGATAGCGCGGGTCAGTGCTGCCTATCCCGAGCTCGCGGATGATGCCTTCGTAGCCGAGCATTTGGATCGATGGCTTGCACATTGATTGGAGACTACTTTAGTTGGAGGGCAGAACTATGCAGATCACGGAGATCACGGTAAGAACATTTCGCTATACCTCCTATGTTGGACGAGATTCAGAGGGACACGGGCATCCCGCCGCTCCCAACGAGGCTCTGACGAGTCTCTTGACGATAGGAACGGATACCGGCATCGAGGGTTATGCCTTTGGCGGTATCGCACCAGGCGTTTTGGAGACGTTAGTGAAGCCGGTCCTTGTGGGACAGGATCCCTTCTACCGCGAATGGATATGGCAGAGGTTAAAGGAGCGGCAGAGATTGAATATGGGCTCGCTCAACGACAAGGTTCTCGCATTGGTGGACGTCGCGCTCTGGGACCTGGCCGGACGTGCGGTGGGGCAGCCCGTGTACAAGCTGTTGGGCGCGTATCGGGACAAGGTTCCGGCTTACGCCAGCACGATGTGTGGTGATGACCTGGAGGGCGGATTGGACTCGCCCGAGGCCTATGCCCGCTTTGCAGTGCAATGCAGCGAGCGCGGCTATCCGGCCTTCAAGCTACACACCTGGCAGCCTCCGATTCCCGGAGCACCGGACGTGAAGCGCGATATAGCTGCCTGCGCCGCAGTTCGGGAGGCGCTGGGGCCCGACGTGCCGCTGATGCTGGATCCTTACCATTACTACAGTCGTGAGGAGGCGCTGTATTTGGGGAGGGAACTGGAAAAGCTGGGCTACGCCTGGATGGAGGAGCCCATGGACGAGCACAGTATGTCCTCCTATGTCTGGTTAGCCCAACAACTCGACCTTCCTATATGTGGACCGGAGACGGTCGAGGGGAAGATGTACGCGCGTGCTGAGTGGATTCGATATGAGGCTGCCGATATCGTGCGTGGGGGGATCGGCGACCTGGGCGGAATCACGCCGTTGGTGAAGGTGGCACATCTCGCGGAGTCCTTTGGGATGCGAATGGAAGTGCATGGCGGCGGTGCCGCCAACCTGCACGTGCTGTGTGCGATGGGAATCCCGGGCCAGTTCTATGAGCGAGGGCTGTTACATCCTTTTGTCGATTACGAAACACCCCAACCCTGGCTCTCCGAGATCGACGATCCTATGGACGATGAAGGATATGTCCACGTCTCGCAGCGCCCGGGGCTGGGCTGGGACATCCAGTTCGACTACATCGAGGAGAACCTGGTTTCCTCCCACTGAAGACTCGGGGCGGACAGCCCGGGACGCGCCCCCGGACCATACAGGGCGGTTATGCTATAATAAGAAGTGGTAACGAACCTGTTGAGGGGTGCGAAAGGGGGGTAGTATGGACACCAAACTTCACCAATTGGCCGAGGTCGGGCAGTCGATCTGGCTTGACTACATCCGGCGGTCGTTCATCCTTGATGGCGAACTCGCCAGTCTGGTCAACCAGGGTGTGCGAGGGGTGACATCCAACCCATCGATCTTCGAAAAAGCGATCGCCGGCAGCGATGACTATGACGACCAGCTGGCCGAAGTGTGCGGGCAGGGCAGGGCGGCGATGGATGTCTATGAAGCGTTGGCGCTGCGCGACATTCAGATGGCGGCGGATACGTTACGCACCGTCTATGAGGCAACGGATGGGCTCGACGGCTACGTGAGTCTCGAGGTAAGCCCGGATCAGGCCCACGATACCGAAGCCACCGTGGCCGAGGCCCGGAGGCTCTTCACTGCCGTGGGGCGGCCCAATGTCTTTATCAAGGTGCCGGCGACGGCAGAAGGGATTCCCGCGATTAAGACCCTAATCGGGGAGGGGATCAACATTAACGTGACGTTGATGTTCTCGCTGGATCAGTATGACGCGGTTGCCGAAGCATACATCGCGGGCCTGGAAACGCTCGCGGAGTCGTCCGACGTACTCTCTTCCGTGTCATCCGTAGCCTCCTTTTTTGTGAGTCGGGTGGACGTTATGGTCGATGAGAAGCTTGATGAGTTGGATACGCCGGAAGCTCGTGCGCTTAGGGGCAAGATCGCGATTGCCAACGCGAAGATGGCGTACCAACGATTCAAGGCGGTTTTCAGCGGTCGGCGCTGGGAGAAGTTGGCGGCAAAGGGCGCGCGCGTGCAACGTCCTCTCTGGGCTAGCACTAGCACCAAGGACCCCGACTATCCCGACACGATCTATGTCGACAATCTGGTCGGCGCACACACGGTGAACACCGTCCCTCCGGAGACGTTGGAGGCGCTTCTGGATCATGCCCGGGTCGAGCTGAGCGTGGAGGACGGCTTGGACGAGGCGCGGCATCAACTCGCGCGATTGGGCGAGTTGGGTATTGATCTCGCCGCCGTGACGGATGCGCTGCTCGTCGAGGGCGTCGAGAAGTTCGCAAAACCTTTCACTTCCCTTATGGACACAATCGTAGATGTATGTGGGTACGGTGAGGATTTACAGGACAGAGATCGCTTACAGGCGGAGCTGGGCGATTACACCGCGGTGGTCGACGCGGCGCTGGCGGAGATGGCCGCAGAGGACGTTATGGCCCGGATCTGGGGCCACGACTACTTCGTGTGGCAACGTGAGCCCACCGATATCGCAAACCGGCTCGGATGGTTGCATAGTCCCAGTGTGATGCGCCGGCACCTTGACCACATTCAAGGCTTTGTTGACGATGTCCGGCGTGACGGTTTTGCACACGTGCTGCTCCTTGGTATGGGGGGGTCGAGTCTGGCGCCGGAGGTTTTCGCCAGGATCTTCGGCCCTGTCGACGGGTATCCAGAGCTGGAGGTCCTCGACAGCACCGAACCCGGTGCAGTGCTTGCGTATGCGCGTGAACTCGATCTATCCAAGACGCTTTTCATCGTCTCTAGCAAGTCGGGTGGCACAACCGAGACGCTCTCCTTCTTTCGTTACTTCTATGATGCGGTGAGCGAACTCGTCGGCAGGGAGAAAGCCGGGGAGCACTTTATCGCCATCACTGATCCCGGGACGAAACTGGTGGCGCTGGCTGAGGAGCACGGGTTCCGCGCGATATTCCGCAATGATCCCACTATCGGCGGGCGTTACTCTGCACTCTCTTACTTCGGCTTGGTCCCTGCCGCGCTCGTGGGAGTCGACTTGGCGCGGCTGTTAGATCGCACCCTCGGCTTGACCTACGATTGCACCTCCAGAGCGGGCAAGCCGCCATGTTCGCTTGCGGGCAGTCGCTTGGGCGCGCGGCTGGGTGCAATTATGGGTGAGATGGCAAAGGCAGGACGCGACAAGTTGACGTTGGTCACGACTCCCAAGCTGGCGCCTTTTGGCAATTGGGTCGAGCAACTCATCGCGGAGAGCACCGGCAAGTCCGGCACCGGTGTCTTGCCGGTTGTTGGAGAGCCTCTGGGGCCGCCTGAGGTTTATGGCGATGACCGGGTTTTCGTTTATCTGAAGCTCGGTGATGATGAGAGCGCCGGTCAAGCCTTGGCCGCTCTCAAGGCAGCCGGACACCCGGTGGCGACCCTCTCGTTGGATGATGTGTACGACCTGGGCGAGCAGCTGATGATCTGGGGGTTGGCCGTGCCGGTGGCCGGACATCGCATGGGCATTCATCCCTACAATCAGCCCAACGTCGAAGCCGCCAAGCAGCAGGCGAAGCGGCTCCTGGACGTCTACAGAGAAGAGGGGAAGCTTCCCACGGAAGAGGCCATGCAGGTGGATGCCGAGATGCTTCATGGCTTTCTGGCGCGGGTTGAGCCCGGTGAGTACATAGCCCTACAAGCCTATGTGACACCCACCGAGGCCACCACCGCAGCTCTCCAGGATCTTCGGATCCAGCTCCGGGATCGCTACAAGGTGGCGACCACGGTGGGCTATGGCCCTCGCTACCTCCACTCCACGGGGCAACTTCACAAGGGGGATGCCGGCAATGGCCTGTTCGTTCAGTTCACGGCGGAGCCTGAGGAAACTGCCTGGATTCCGAATGAGGTGGCCGACCGGGAGGGCGACACATCGAGGCCGGTAAGCTTTGACGTGCTGGTGCGTGCCCAGGCGTTGGGCGACCGGCAGGCCCTGCTTGACGCAGGTCGCCGTGTGATTCACTTCCGGCTGGGTCACGATGTCGTCGCAGATCTGAATAAACTAAAGATGCCCTAAGCATTTGTATTCCCGCTCCAACGAAGTGTGGCGCGGTAGCGTGAGTCACGAGGAGAGACTGAATGAGGATGCGGTCGGAACAGAAGATCCAGTTCGTGGCCTCGATCCTGTCTGCTGATTTTGCGAATCTCGGTGAGGACGCTCAAAAGGCGGAAGCCGCAGGGATCGATGCCATACAAGTTGATGTGATGGATGGGTCCTTTGTGCCCGTCATTACCTTTGGGGCGGGTGTGGTAAAGGCGCTGCGTCGCTGCGTCAACCTCTTTCTCGACGTGCATCTAATGATTGTTGAGCCAGAGCGGCACCTTTCGGCGTTTGCCGAAGCCGGTGCAAACCGCTTGCTCGTACATCAGGAGACATGTGTGCATCTGCATCGCGTGCTTCAGCTGATTCGTGAGTTGGGCCTCGAGGCTGGGGTTAGCATCAATCCGGCAACCCCTTTGACGGTACTCGAGGAGGTGCTCGATCTGACCGACCTGATTCAGATTATGACGGTCAATCCAGGGTGGGGAGGTCAGCAGCTCATCGAGAGTCAGCTCGACAAGATCGACCGCCTTCGCGAGATGATCGAGAGGCGTGGGCTGGAGATTCCGATCGCGGTAGATGGTGGGGTGGATGCGACCACGGCGCCTCGTCTGGCTGAGGCCGGCGCAACCGTCCTGATCTCCGGATCCAGCATGTATAACGATCGGGCCTCAGTGGAAGACAATCTCACCGCTTTGCGGGAGAGCGTTGCCGGCGTTGTTTGGCGCGGTTGGGAGCGGGTTCGGCCCGCCTAGAAAGGTTATAGTCCGCGGAGGCTCACCCTGGGCTGTGCCTTCGCGGGCTTTTCAGACGCCGTGCTACCGTTTACTCTAAGTAACCTGTGATGTCCGCCAACGAGTTGCCTCGTATGCAGCGTAGGCACTACGCCGCTCTATTGTTGCTTCTGCTCGGTTACACCCTGCTGGCGACGGCCTATGCGGTCGAGACACCGCTCTTCGAGGCGCCGGATGAGTCTTCGCATCTCCAGGTGATCCGGTACATCGCCCGTTACTTTCGCGACACTCCCGCGAGCAGGCGCAGTGCCACCGCTATTCCCGGTGGGTTGCCCTGGATGCCCCCCTACCAAATGCCTGCACGACGCGCCGACTCTGGACCGAATATGGCGTGGGCTGCCGGCTTTCACGATCCGCCCCTTTACTATGCCCCGCCCCTCTATCATACGTTGGCTGCGCTGATGACGCCGTCGACAGGCGGCGAAGCCTTGATGGCGGATCTGCCTGAGTTGCTAACTCCCAGTCCAAGCTGGGAGGCAGGATACGCACCGGTTCGGGGCAGCGACGGGTGGAACAAGAACATCTTCGTGCACACGCCTCGGGAGACGCTCGCCGGAAGTGCGACGGTGCGTGCCACGGCGCTGCTGCGCACGGTCTCCATCCTATTAGGGGCAGTGACGCTTCTGTGCACCTTTGCCCTTGCCCGTCAGCTGCGCCCGGATCGTCCCTGGTGGGGCGTGGGTGCGGCACTGCTCGTGGCAGTCAATCCGCAGTTCATCGCGGGAAACACCGGGGTTAGTAACGATCCGCTGACGATAGCAATCTGTAGTGCGGCGTTGCTGGGGATGGTGGCGCTGCTGCGCCGGCGGGCGCGCTGGCCTCGTTGGGCTCTGCTGGGCGTCCTGGTAGGTTTGGGGATCGCGACCAAGCAAAGCGCGCTGCTCCTGGTGCCGGTCTGTGGGCTGGCGGCGTTGTTGAGCGCCTTTGAGGGACGCCCTTTGTCAAAGGACACAGGCCTCGCCGCCCTGGGCCGCGGCCTCGCCTTTGCGCTCCCGGTGGGCATGATTGGCGCGCCCTGGTATCTGAGCAATCTCTTCCGGCACGGCGACCTCCTGGGGACCGCGCCCCACTATGCCGCACAGGTCCCGCTGACCCGGTTTGGCTGGGCCGCGCTGCTGGCTACGCTTGAGTCCTATTGGGGTGCCTTTGGCTGGGCCCTGATCACGCTTCCTGGCTGGGCTTACGCGCTGGCGGCAGCCGGCGCTTTGATAGGGCTTGCGGGCCTGGTGCGCTCGGTGCTTGCCGATGGCGATCTGGCAGCCCGGTCTGGAGCGGTCGATTCAACAACCCGATGGAGTTCCGCGCTGCTTCTTGTGGCGGTTGCCCTCAACGTCTACAGCTTCACCGGCTGGGCCAAAGCCACGGGCGCGCCCTATGGACGCCTGCTCTTTCCAACCATTGCTCCAACGGGCGTGTTGCTGGCCTTGGGGTTGGCGCAGTGGCGGGGTCGGGCCTACCGGATCGGATTGGCTATCCTCGGACTCGCGCTGATTGCGGTTGCGGCGCTAGTCCCCTGGTTCTCGCTGCGGCCTGCCTTCAGGACACCCTACCGGGTCGACGGGGTATCGGCAGCTGCCAGAGAGATCGAGAACGCTGTCTTTAATGACGATCCTGATTCGGGTGTGGTCAGCCTGCTGGGCTATGAGATCACCTCCAAGGGTGGCGCGGATGCAACGCTCGCCCCGGAGGATTCCTTGAGCCTGACTCTTTACTGGGCGGCGGAGACGGCACCGGGGGAGCTTCTGACTGCGTGGACACAGCTCGGCGGCATCGACCCGGAAGCGCGGATCGCTGACGACACCCGGTGGCTCGGCGGCACGCTCTACCCGAGCTCCCACTGGCGCTCCGGAGATGTGGTGGCGCATGAGATCTCGCTGGAGATTCCTGAGTGGGCGCCTGGCCCCTCTCTCTACTGGGTGAGAGTGGGTTTGCAGAATGGCGCGGGACAGACTTTGGCTCTGACCCGGGGTGGCGATGACTACGTGGTGTTGGGCCCCTGGCGGCTGCGCAAACCGGAAGCAGAGTTTGCCGCAGATATGATAGAAGTGAACGTCAGTCTCGGTGAGGCGATCCATCTGGCCGGCTACGAGATCGATGTAGGACCCGAGACGGCCGACGTGCGTCTCACGTGGGGTGCGCAGGCAGTGCCGGACGCGGATTATACCGTCTTTGTGCACCTGGTGGACGACACCGGCGACCTGCTCGCGCAGCGTGACGGCCCTCCTGCCGGGGGTAGCTATCCTACCTCGTGGTGGCTTCCCGGCGATATCATTGAGGACCGCCACACAGTTGCCCTGCCCGCCACGCATGCGTCCAGCGCTACGCTGTATGTGGGAATGTATAACGCGTCGACAGGCGCACGTCTTCCGGCTGTGGCGGACGAAGCTATGAGCGGCCACGCCGGACGCTTTCCCGACGACGCGATCTCGCTAACTCGTATCGAGCGCTAGGAACAGTCTTCCCCCCTCCATCTGTCCCGGCAGCGGAAATTCCTGGTCGGCATCGTCAAGAACCAAAACCCAGTCGTAACCGCGTCCCGATGTGGGTGGCGTGAAGGTCTGCATCCCGCGGTTGTCGCTTGTATGAATCGTCTCGGCGAGCCCGTAGCGAGGATCAAACCATGAGGCCCGGACCCGGCCCGAGGAAATGACGCTCATTCTGACCGTGAAAGGCAGGCCGCAGGGAGAGTAGATGAAGGCAAAGGTGCCATCCTCGGCACGCGCGCCGCGTACCTTGGCGCCGCCATGCAGGGAAGCATCCAGAACGAAGGATCCGTCTGGAACCAGTCGCTGATAGGGACGGGATTCGAAGAGCTTGCGCGCAAAGCCCATCTGAAAGGCACCGGGATGGTCCAATGCGTCATACCACGGCGTGCTCGCGCTGATCACCGGCTCACGGTCTGGTGTCCACATCTGCCAGATGTTGTTGTTGCCATAGGTGTGCCCACAGGCGCCGGCAAGCAGCGCCCAGTACGCCGCCTGGCGCACATCATAGGCATCGAAGCGCAAGCTGCGCCGCGCGTCAGCATTATAGAAGCCAACCGGAATGGTTTCGTAGCGCGGCTCACCGTCCACCGTCGGCTTGGGCGGCGCCAGCGCGTAGTCGTGTTCCACGAAGAGACCATTGTCGTGGTCGCGTGCTCCGTGCGAGGATTGGATCATGTTGAAGTCAAGCCACGGCGCGCTGTGCAGGAAATCTGAGGAAAGCCCCGGGCCCCTGGGATGGAACGTGATGAGGTGGCGTCCTTCATCGCCTTCACGGAGGCCTTGTGCCATCGCCGCGATCACCTCTGCTTCGGCGTCGGTATCGATGTTGCGATCGCCGCCCAGAATCCAAATGACCGGCTTATCGCGATAGCGCTGTCCCATCCAGGCGCCATAGGCTGCGGCGTTCTCTCTGTCGAAAATAGGCTGCGCGCCAGGTCTCGGCTTCCAATGGTTGCCCCAAGTGGGTAGCATGCCGACAAAGAGCCCCAGCGCCTCCGCCATATCTATGACGGCGTCGATGTGCGTGAAGTAAGCTTCGTTGGGCTGCGTCGGGTCCGGCTGTCCGCCTGCGTCTATGCCGAGCGGTATGGCACCGTACGCGTTAGGGGCCTGCAGGCCGTCCAGTTCGGCCAGCACGACGGCTTGGATCACAGTAAAGCCCTTTGCCGCCCGATTCCGAAGGTAGCGTTCGCTCTCTTCCCGGTCTAGACGGTGGAAGAGCTCCCAGGCGGTGTCGCCCAAGTAGAAGAAAGGGGCGCCATCCGAATAGGTAAGATAATGGCAATTGGGCGAGATCGTTAGCTGTTTCATCCTCTTCCTTTCTGAGACGGAGTGAACTTGAAAGGTCCGAAAGACTCACTATACTTGGACGAAAAGAGACTGTCAACCACGCGGACCACGGGTGTAGCACCTGCGAGGAGGTAGGTATGGCTCAGTACGAAAAGGCGAGGTCGTTGCTGCGGACGTTTAAGGGGGAGGGTTACATCCATGGCCTTGGGGTTCTCTGGCGTGTGGGCGAAGC
>SLDA01000376.1 GCA_007125545.1 Thermoflexales bacterium
GTGCGTCGGTCCGGATCGGGTACTGCGGCGCCGGCTTGGTATAGACGTCGACCGTGCTGCAGAAGACGTACTGCGCCGTGCGCCCGCGGAATGCCCGAATGGCGCTCTCCACATCCTCCTGTACGAACGCGACCATATCGATGACCGCATCCCAGTCTCCGGCGTCGGCCATCTGCGCCTCGAACGCGGCGTAGTCCGTGCGATCTCCAACTAACCGCGTCACATCAGGGATATCCGCAGCACGCTTCCCGCGGTTGTAGACTGTCACATCGTCACCGCGCGCGAACAGCATCTGCGTGATGCCTGTGCTGATCGTTCCTGTCCCGCCAATGATCAGAACTCTCATCCATCCACCTCCTTCCATGAAGCGTTGCTTCTCCATAGCCTCGTCCCGACCTCACATAGAGCAACCCTCTTCATTCGATTTTCCCCGGTCTCTATCAAAGACTACAGTCGCACTGCGTAACCATTAGGAAATCTGGGATCGAGTTGGTACTCCACGATGCGCTCCAGGAAACGCAAATAGTCGATACCGTCCTTGGCTGCCGTATCAGCATCCGGCACCATCGGGGCGCTCTCGATGGTACAATAGCCGTCGTAACCGGCCTTCTTGATCGCGCGGATCACAGCTTTGAAATCGACGGTACCATATCCCGGCGTGAGCGAGTTCGAGTCACGGAAATGCATGTGCCAGAGTAGGGGCTGCGCGTCCATCACAGCTTCGTAGGGGTTGAGCTCCTCAAAACTGGCGTGGAACCAGTCGATCTGAATGCCGATGTTGTCACAGCCCGTGAGTTCAATCATCCGCTTGTGATTCATCACCGTATTGACGTATTTACCCATCTCCAGATGGTTGGTCGCCTCGAAGACCAACCGAATATCTCTCTGCCTGGCGTCGCTGGACATACGGCGGAGCGCATCAACCGCAACGGCGGTGGACTCCGTCACGTTGTCGGCGGTGATCTCATCGTGGGTGGCTACCGCAACGGTAACAGACGGCGCGCCCAGCTCGTCAGCAATATCGAGGGTCACCCTGGTCTCCGAGACAGCCAGGTCCGCCGTTTTGGGCTCGGTCAGTGTCTTGTAGTGGGGTGAGAAAGGGTCCCACATCTCACCCCAGCACTCGTTGATGCAGGAAACCTCCAGGCCGTAGTCCCCCTTGAGTTTCCGATGGGTAGCCACATAGTCTTCCATCTTGACGCCCAGCCCGTAACGCCCCTTGGGCGGGCAGAGCTCAATCGCGTCGTAGCCCAACCCTTTGAGTCGCTGGTAGGTTCGTTCGGGATGCAGATATGTTTCCTCTTGGCCGAAAGTGAGCTGAAAGTAGCTAAATCTGAGCTGCTTCACCGCATGCCTCCTCTTGCTGGAACCCCTTCAAATCCAATGCTCCTATCGGACCGGAGCGATGGCAGACGCCCACCTATGTTTCGGGCTCCGGGTAGATTCTCTCGGGCTCGACCCGCCCCTTGGGACGTTCGATCAACTCGAGCGTGACGCCAATGCGGGCTTCGGTGTCAAGATAGGCGTAGTGCCCATCGCCGTCCAGGCCAAACCCGGCGCCGTCCATTGTCATCGCGACACCCGCATGCTCAGCCTTCGCCAGCGCCCCTTCCATATCATCGACCAGCACGCCGAAATGGTGCACGCCATACCCATGCTCCCTGATGAAATCGGCATAAACCGTGTCTCCCTCCAGGGGCTGAATGAGCTCGATGCGCGTCGGCCCCAAGTAGCTCAAGCCCACTCGCATCCGGTACTCTCCCGGCTCGCCACGGTAGGTCATCTCCTTCACCAATGGCTTGCCATAGGTGTAGATATGCCAGGGTCCGATGCCGTAGTCCTCCCAGTACGCCTTCATGGCTGCATCCAGATCCGGTACCAGAATCGCGACCTGGGCAATGCCTTGCTGCAAGAATGGCAGCTTCTGTCCCATACACCCTCCCTAATCAGCCTGCGCTAACGGCCCGACGTCGCCCTTATGCGCCCTTTGTGGGATCCGGGCTAAGTTCCGGGGCGAAGGCCTGGTGTTTCACAGGATCGAGCACGAGCCCGTCCTCGACCAGAGCCTGCCGCAGCGTGGCGATGTCAATCTGCCGCACATCCGGCACGCCTGCCTCCACAGCCATGGCGGCCGCCGTCCCGGCAGCGTGTCCCATCGCGCAGCAGGTCGGCGTCATACGGTAGCTGCTCTGCGCCACCTGGTCCCCGCTGATGCATTTGCCCGCCACCAGCAGGTTCTTCAGCCCTCGAACTGTCAGTGCCCGGTAGGGAATGGCGTAGGGCTCAACCCGCTGCCGCCACCCGCCGTGACCGGGTCGGGTCAGGCTATGGAAGTCGATCTGGCATGTTGCGACGGTAACGCCGTCGTCGAAGTCACGGGGCAGATTGCCCGTGATATCCGCCTCGCTGAGTATGATATCGCCGACGACACGGCGACCCTCGCGAATCCCGATGCGAGCGCCGCTGGTGCAGAGCGCGAAGGTCGGGAAGCGGGTGCGCTGCAGGTAGTGGACGATCCGCGCGATCTGACGGCGTGCGAGCCGCTCCGCATCGCTCAGACTTACGGGATCGGTGGGGTCGTGACCCATCACCTTGGTCATATTACAGTAGACACGTCCATCCGGCAGCAACTTGCCCCCATGCAGCCCCGGTAGGTCATCCTGGCTCTCGATCGGCTCCAGCCCGGCGGGCAGATAGGGCGTCACCGGGCTGCCGGTATCCTGCAGAATAAACGTCAGGCTCATGTGGAGCGTCCGCCCCGACTCAGGATGCCCCTGCATCACCTCCGCGCCCGCCAGCCACGCAAGGTCCCCCTCGCCGGTCGCGTCAATGTAAACAGCATTCTCGCAGTCGAAGAAATGGCTGGCAGCCACGCCTCGCACCGAAGTCACAACCTCATCTGCTACTTCAGCGTCTACAATGCTTGCATGGAATAGAATGTTAACCCCGGCCTCTTCAGCCATAAGCTGCCACGCGATCTTCGCATATTCGGGATTGTAGAATCGGCCAAACTGGGCCCCATACCTGTTCAGCTCCGTTTTGAGCCGCTCCCAGATATCGCCAAGCCCTTCCAGATTCGCGAACCACTCGTTGACACCCCCGGTAGTGGAGACACCACCCAGGGCATTGGCCTCCTCAACCAACAGCACGCTGTGACCGCGCCGTGCGGCGGCAATCGCCGCTGCCGACCCGGCAGTCCCACCTCCCGCAATGACAATCTCGGGCTTATAGGGCAACTCGATTGTGTGCACAGTCTACCTCCTCTAATATGGGTCCCCAGATCCCGCCTCTTGCCTTCAAGGCGAGAAGACCACCTTGAGCGCCTTGCCTTCCAGGGCCAGGTGCGCACCCTCGGCAAACGCCTCAAGCGGAAACCGGTGCGTCACAAGTTTCTCTACCGGAATCCGCCCCGATGCCATCAGCTCCAGCGCGATGCGCTGGTGACGTGGCGCGAAGATCGTCGTGCCGATCAGGTGTAGGGCATTGTAATGCACGAGATTCATGTCGATGCCGGGGCGCGACTGATCCTTCGGGAGTCCCCCGAAGAGTAGGATGCGTCCGCCCTTCCGCGCCATCTCGACGGCCTGGACCTGGGCCACCGGTGCGGGCGTCGCCGTGATCACCACATCGGCGCCCTTGCCCCCTGTCAAGCGGCGCACCTCCGCGACCAGGTCCGTTTTGGCCGCGTTGACCACAGCGTCCGGTCCAAAGGGCTCTGCCAGGGCGAGTCGCTCATCCACGATGTCGGCCACAATCACCTGCCTGACCCCCCGTGCCCGTGCCAGGCTGATATGGATGCAGCCTATCGGCCCGGTCCCGATCACAACCAGGGTCTGACCCAAGCTCACCTGCCCCTTTTCCTGCGCGTGGACACATGAGGAGATCGGCTCGGAGATCGCTGCATAAACGGATTCGAGCCTTTCGGGCGCACGCCGCACCGTTCCCAGCCTGACGCAAGCCTCGGGTAGCGCCAGGTATTCGGCAAAGCCGCCGGGCCAAGCCTGCCCGATCTCGCGATAGGCCTCACAATACTCGAACTCTCCATCGGCGCAGAAGTCGCAGGCCCCGCAGTAGGCCAGGGGTCCGACGGCAAGCCGATCCCCAACAGCCCAAACGCCGGCGTAGCCGGGACCAAGAGCCACGACCTCGCCGCAGATCTCGTGACCGATGATCCACGGGAGCGTCACCTTGCGGTGCCCGCTGCGCAGCGTGCGCAGATCGGAACCGCACAACCCACACGCCTCGACCTTGAGCAACAGACCGCCGGCAGGCGCTGTGGCCATAGGGACCTCTTCGATACCGTAGTCCATGGGGGCACGGACGACCACCGCCTTCATCATTTCGCTCATATCGCCCCGATCCTATGGCAGCGTCGCTGCATCCTGCAACTCGCGCAGTTTGTACACAAACCTGGAGCGATCCGCGGTCAGGTTTTGGGTGGTCAGCAGTTCCCCTTTGGCCACCGGCTCGATCACCTTTGCGCCGGGTGTCACACCCAGCGGAATGGCGTCCCGCGCCGCCGCATCGGGGTGCGTCATAATGATCCCATAGTAGTCACCGCCCCCGATCTCGCCGACGATCTCACCCCGGCTGAGGTCACGCTTCGCGACCGGCACCACCTCCGAGAAGAGATGCGTTGAGGCCACCGTATGCTCGCCATAGAGGACGGCATCCACAATCGCCAACGGGGTCTCAATGTTGCAAAGGTGATAGGGACGGAGCAGCGTGTAGTAAGGCCCGTCACCCATCGACACGAAGCGCATATCATTGTGGATGCGCGGGTCGTCGGTAGTGACGATGGCGAAGACAGCCGGCGCCACCTTCCCTGTCGTGTACTCGACGCATCCCCGCCGGGAGAGGATACCGCCCTCCTCCTCGGGGATGTAGACGCTGTTGAACTCCGCGATCTCCACTTTCCGCCCGTGCATGCCGGGCACATCCGGGAGTAGACCCGTCGCGTTGGAGACAGCAGCCATCTCCACCATCGTCTTGGATCCATCCTTGAACGCCGCGAGCATCTTCGGATTCATCCCCTTCCCCACCGCTTCATCATGGCACGATTCCGGTGTGGCATCCCGGTCGATCGGGTTGTTCTTACCCTTGCCCAGGCAGACCACCTCAAATCCTAGCGTCTGCGCCTGATCATAGAGCATCTTGCAGACGCCCGGCTCATCTCCCGCAGCCACAGTGTAAACGCATCCCGCTTGTCGCGCCAGCCGGCTAAGCATAGGTCCTACCGTGACATCGGTTTCGACGTTCAGCATCACGACGTGCTTTCTGTGCACGATACAATCCCAGGCAACCCGGGCTCCGACCTCGGTGAGCCCGGTTGCCTCTACCACCGCATCGACGCTCGGCATCTGCGCCAGAAGCGAAGCATCCTCCGTGACCACATACTTACCGGCTCGCAGCGCGTCCTCGGCGGCTCCAACGTCATGGGTGACGACCACCAAGTCCTCAGGAATTCCCGTCGAGACGAGCGTGCTTACGGGACGGGTGACGTCTACATCCGAGATGACACGCGTTTCCACGCCCGGCATCTTGCGCGTCACATGGACCAGGCCTGATCCCATCTGCCCGCATCCCACCAACCCGGCAACGATCCCGTCGCCCGCTGCCTCCATCCGCCTCAACCGTTCATAATATTCCATACTTACCTCACCCTAGACATAAGCCAGACGCATCGGTACGCCGGCTTGCATAGATCAAACCGCTCTCAGCTCCGCGAGCAACTTAAAATCCTCTCTGACATGCTCGTAGATCCGCTTGTACAGGTCAAAGTAGTCCATATACCGTGCGTGGGCCTCCGAGTTCGGCTCCATCGGTTCGGTGGTCTCGGCCCAGTCCTTCGCTATCGAGAAGTCGGCGAAGACGCCGGTCGCCACACCTGCCAGGATAGCATCCCCGAAAGGTGCGCCCACTCGCCGCTTCGCCAGCACGAGCGGGACGTTAAAGACGTCCGCGATGATCTGTCGCCAGAGACGGCTGACCGCCCCACCCTCGTTTAACACCATCGGATAGTTCACCCGCAGGCCCGCATCCTGAAGCAAGCGAAAGGAGTCGTACATCGCGTAGGCCACACCCTCCATCATCGCACGTACCAGATGCCCCTTCGTATGGTTAAGGGAGAGGCCAAAGACGACGCCGCGCGCGTTGACGTCCCAAATCGGCGTGCGTTCGCCCATCAGGAAGGGCAGAATAATAAGCCCATCGCTGCCTGGTGGGACACCGTCGGCTTGGAGGTTCAGCAGATCGTAACTGGAGACGCCCAGAACGCGCTCCATCTCCAACTCATACTTTGAGAACTGGTCCCGCAGATAGCGAATGCATTGCCCACCTGTCATTGTCGTCGGGACGGTCACGTACGTGTTCTCGGAATCGACCGTATAGGGAAAGTTGATCATCAACCGCCCGATGTCGGAGAAGTTGAACGCCGTGCTGCGGTGCACGATCCCGAAATTCCCCACAGAGCCGAGGTTACTCTGGAAGTCGCCCACCTCAATCGCGCCGGCGCCGACCCAACTGGCGTTGCAGTCCACCTGACCCGCTGCCACCCGCGTCCCCACGGCAAGCCCGGTCGCCTCCGCCGCCTCCGGTGTGACGGTGCCGACGACCTCCTCGCAGCGGAAGAGATCGGGCAGTATCGCCGGGTCGATGCCAATCTCGTCCAGCATCTCGCCGTCGAATCGCCCCTCGCGCAAATCATACGCGACACCATAGAACGCGGCACCGGAATAGTGAAGCGAGGGCACGCCCGTCAGCTTGAGTGTAACATAGCCGTCAATCGTCAGCGCTTTGTGAATGCGCCCGAAGTCGTCGGGGCGATGGCGCTTTTCCCATAGCAGGTTGACGAATGCCGGATGGTCCTCCAGCCGATATCCTGAGAGCTGGAAGATGCGCTCCTCCCCAATGTGCTCCTTGAGCCAAAC
>SLDA01000137.1 GCA_007125545.1 Thermoflexales bacterium
AACTAGGGCATTGCGCCAAGAGGGTATCACTGCTGAACGCGACTGCAATGGACATCCTGCACCAGTCCCGCAGACCGCTGACCTCCTATTGGTTCGGTAGTTGATACTGTGGCTGGATCAGCTGAGCTGTTACAGGTCTTTTTCAGTATAGAGTAGCTCAACAAAAGTGTCAATTCCGCGTTTAGCCATCTATCTATTGCGCTCAGCAGTGAAGTAACAACGAGCTGGCGATCGTGCGTGTATTGCAGACCTACACCCCTAATTATGCAGGTTATCCATTGACAAACCCCTACAATTGGGTATAGTGGCTCTATCCACTAATCCAGTCGTTGAGCTGTTGATACGAAAGCGTGGCTGATGTACGACTACCGTGTTGATCCAAGTGATCCGTTGCCCAGATACTACCAAGTGTACAACTCGCTGCAGGCGCGTATCCGCGCCGGCGAGTTCGCACCGGGTGACGCGCTTCCCTCGGAGCGCCAGTTGGTCAAAGACTACCGCGTTAGCCGTATCACCATCGTCAAGGCAATGGACCTTCTCGAACGCGATGGGCTCATCGACAAGCAGCATGGGCGTGGGAGCTTCGTCGTCGATCAGACGAGCCAGGAGTGCGCCGGCGATAGCTGCCGGGTGACCCTGTGTATGCCCACTGTTGTCGATTCCTACATCACAGCGTTGTTGGTGGGCGTAACGCGCGTCGCCATGCGCGAGGGCACGCAGCTACAGCTCGTCGGTATCGAGAGCCCCGAGCACGAAGCGGCGCGGGTCCGTTCGACCGTGGAGGGCGGCTCCGAGGGCATGCTGCTCATCCCCCGTGCCCCGTATCCCGATGGGCAGTTGTACCGGGAACTCTATGAAGCACGCTATCCTCTCGTTCTGATGGACCGCTACTATCAAGAGCAGGACACCGACTGGATCGTGTTCGATGACGAAGCCGCCGGTTACGCCCTGACGCAGCATCTGATCTCGAGGGGCCATCGTCGCATCGCGGCCTTCCCGAGCCACGAGGTTCGCGTGACCAGCGTTCGCCGGCGCATCGCGGGATATCGGCGTGCACTGCAGGAAGCCGGGCTGCCCTACGACGAGGATCTCGTCTGTCTGGATACTTACGAGCAACTCTCGGTCAGCTCGCTCAACCAGCTACAGACGAGTTACCAGCGCTTGGCTGACCGGATCCAGGAATCCGGTTTCACCGCAATGCTGGCGATCAACCAGATCGTAGCGTCGCAGGTGATCATCGACCTGATGAAGATCAAGGCCGAGCATCTGGAATCCGTGATCAGCGGCGACACGCCGCCGGCTAAGGACGCGTTCGACATCGACATGGCGGCGATCAGTGATAAGTATCTGGCTCACGATCACGGGACGATAGTTGCGCTTGCCATCCATGCCGGTGAGGTCCTCGGCGAGCGTGCTATGGAGATGCTGCTGCAGCGCATCGAACAGGGTGATGCCCTTCCTGTCCAGCACCAGGTGCTGCCTATGGAAGTAGTGGAGCTTGGTTAGTGGATGCAGTTTGACGGAGTCTGCCCAGATCAGAAGCTGGTGCAACTCCGGCGGTTATTCGGAGACGGTGTTGTAGCGGCTCCGGATTGAGCTTTTTCTGTTCACACATCTAGGAGGATTGAATGTCTGCGAAGCGACTGTCCCGACGAGATTTTCTGAAAGTAGCAAGTGCCGGCGCCGCAATGGCGTTCCTGGCAGCTTGCCAGACCCAGCCGGGTCCCGACCCGGCGGTGGATGATGACCCGGGGCCCGGCGATGTGCTGCCGGCCGACGACACGTTCGAGATCGTTCACTGGGCCGAAGGCATCATGGACCCGGACAACACGAATGCCGACGACTACAAGCCGTATGTCGATCAGGTCCACGAAGTCTTCCGCGAGAAGTTCCCCAACGCGACCGTGACGGCTGTGAATATGGGTTGGGATGAGGCTCTGCGCCAGAACCTGGTCACGGCGCTCCTGGGCGGTACCGCGCCCGACGTCATCGTCGGCGAGAACTTCTTCCAGCAGTATGGTGATCTCGGCGCGCTGATGCCCGTTGACGACTATATCCAGGACATTAAGGACAATCTGATTCCCGGTACCTATGCAGCATCCGTGACCGGTGGCCAGACCTATGGCGTCAACCAGTTCACCGGTTGCTTCGGCTTTGAGCGCAACCCCAATGTCATTGAGGCTGCGGGGCTCGACCCCTCAGAACCACCCGAGACCTGGGATGACCTGCTGTATGAGGCCGAAGTGATCACCGAGGCCGGCAATGGCGAGTTCTATGGTTATACGCTGCAGGGGCCGGTGGGTTTCTCCGTCGGCGGCATCTTCCGTGTTGCCGTTTACCTGAAGCAGGCCAGCGCTGAGATCCAGCAGGAGGACGGCTATCCCTGGTTCGATAATCCCGCGACCATTCCCGTACTGGAATTCCTGCGCAATATCAACGAGTTCACGCCGCCGGGGCTTACCTTTAACCCCGATGAGGGCCAGGTCTACAGCCAGCTCTTCCTGGGCGTCTCGGCATACCAGATCTGCGGCTCCTGGCACGTTAACTGGGCCAAGGAGTCCGGCCTGGACAACGCGATGTACTCCGGCGTGCCGATCCCCAGAGATGGCAGGCCCGCCAGCGTCGTCGTGGGTAACGTCATCAACGCCGTCCTGAGCGGTAGCCGGTACCCCGAAGCATCTGCTGAGTGGATCACCTCCTTCACCGACGATCGGGTCCAGGATCTGGTCAACCCGATCTACGGTCGCATGCCCTCCACCCGCAGCGCACTGACCCGGTTGCAGCCCACCGCGACCGAGGCCGATCAGGCGTTCATCAATGAGCTGCTCACGGCCGATCTGGGTATCCTGCCGCAGTGGCGTAAGGACCCCCAGAGGCTTTGGACCATCTACAACGACATGCTGACCGGTGTGTTGAGCACCAACAGTCCCATCGACGGGCTGGTGGGCCAGGCCCAGCAGCAAGCCGATGACGTCATGGAAAGCTAAGCGTACACAGACTGACGACGCAGGGGGCAAGGTATTAGCCCCCTGTGTCTTATCCTGCCCGGCGTGATGCGGGCAGGCTTTGGAAGGAGCTCAAATGGCTATAACCGTCCCAGCATCGGGTGCCCCCGCCGAACGAAAGCGTGGGTTGAGGGGGGCGCGCCGGCGAGAGACACTGGAAGCGTGGATCATCCTGACCCCGATCCTACTATACTTCTCAATCTTCTTCCTCTTCCCGGTTATCGCGAACTTCTACATCAGCTTCACGCGGTGGAACGGTATCAGAGGCCGGCCTGAATGGATAGGCTTGACGAATTACCTGCGGTACTTCAGGCCGCCTTATACGATGATCATCACCAATACGCTACTCTTTGCAGGATTCGTGCTCGTTTTTCAGACCGCGCTCGCCTTTCTGATCGCGGTGTTGTTGAATCAAGAGGTGCGGGGCCGGGGACTCTACCGTGCCCTCTTCTACGTGCCGACGCTGACCGCCGCGGCGGTCACGGCCCAGGTGGCCTTCGCGTTCATCTCGCCTTACGATGGCGTCCTTAACGCGGCGTTGAAAATGCTCGGGCAGAACATCGTCATCTGGACGATCAATGCGAACTGGATGCGGGCGTTTATCATCATCTACTCCATCTGGCGTGGGGTGGGTGGGCCGATTGTTCTCTTCTTGGCTGCACTCCAGGGCATCCACCGCGAAGTCTACGAAGCGGCGATGGTCGATGGAGCCTCCGGTTGGGACATGCTTTGGTATATCACGGCCCCCCTGCTTAAGCCGATGGTCATCTTCGTGATGATCACAGGTATGATCGGCAGCTTCCAGATCTTCGAGGCTGTGTTGCTGATGTCGGGAGGCGGACCGGCGAACAGGACCAATGTGATGCTGCTACAAATCTACAACGACGCTTTCGTCAACACGAATATGGGTCTCGCCAGCGCGGGGTCTATGGTTATGGCGATCCTTCTGCTGGGGTTCAGCATCACCAATATGCGGATTATGAGCCGCGGCCAAGTGGCCAAGGACTAGGGGCGAGTGATGCAGACGAAAAAGAAGAAACCATTAACCCTGGGTCGTGCAGTGATCTACGCGCTGCTGATAGGCGGCAGCGCTCTTATGTCCTATCCGCTGCTCTATGCCGTAATGGGCAGCTTGACCAATATGCAGGATTTCCTCTCAAGCCCGCTCCTGCCGATACCGCGCACCCTGTACCTGGAAAACTACACCGTGATGGTGACGGCGAATTTTCCGATCTTCACGTGGATTCAGAATACGCTGATTCGCATCGCCTGGTACATTACGGTACCGGGCATCGTAGCGGTGTTCGGTGGCTACGCCTTCGCGCGTCTGCGCTTCCGCGGACGCGAAGCCGTCTTTACCTATCTGCTCAGTTCGATGATGCTTCCGGGTATCGTGTTCTGGATTCCCACCTACATTATGTTGGCGCGCTTCCCCGGCGCGGGCGGCAATAACTGGGCGGGGGTCGGGGGTAGCGGCTTTGTCAATAAGTGGCCGGCTCTGCTGATTCCGGGTCTGGTCAACGTCTACTACATCTTCCTGATGCGGCAGACTTTCTACAGCATTCCCGAGGACTTCGAGGAGGCGGCCCGTATCGACGGCGCCAACACCCTCCAGATCATGCGGCATGTCTACCTGCCCATGCTCAAGCCGGTGCTGACCGTGATGGTCCTCTTCCAATCGGTGGCGATGTGGAATGACTATCAGTGGCCTCTGATCGTCAGCGTGGGCAATCCAAGGATTCACACGCTGGCATTGGGCGTGCAGCGCGCGTTACTGTCGGGCGCGGCGCTCAAGGGGTGGCCTCCGGGCACGGCGATGACCGACTATCCCTTCGCCTTCGCGCTGGCAGTTGTCGCCAGCCTTCCCACAATCCTGCTCTTCCTCTGGCTGCAGGACTACTTCGTGGAGGGCGTGCAGGGTTTCGCGCTCAAGGGCTGAGCTTTCAGATTCAATCAAATTCCTGGCTGCTTACTGTGGGGGAGTGTCTACTGTGAACACACGACCGATATCGTATCAGAATCATATCGCGGCTCTGACCAAGACCAAGCTGGAGCACACCCACGCCAAGACGGCGCGGGACGGCTTCCACAATGTCGACGACCATGGGATGATCTTCTGGCCCGAACCGATCCCTTTCGAGCTGAAGTCCAATCACCCCAACGGCCGTTGCTACGGCGCCCGCTGCATCGGCGAGAACTTCCGGGCGTGGCTCGACGTCCATCCCGTCTTCATCCACCCGCAGAGCGCGCTCGCCGGTGCGTGGGCCGCGATGGTGCCCGTGGGCGGCTGGCGCCCCGAGGACCGGCCCCATCATCTCAGCGAGCTGCACGAGGCCTATCACCTGCAGTGGAACGGGATAGGCGCGATGAACCACCTCGGGCCCGATATGGTCATCGGGTTTGAGTTGGGCTGGGGCGGGCTGCTCGACAAGATTCGCACCTACCGTGCCTTCAATCGCCCCCTCGACACCAGCTTCTACGACGCCGAGGAGAACCTGGTCCTGGGCATCCAGGACTGGATCCGGCGCCACGTCATCAGGGCACAAGAGATGGCGGAGGAGGCTGAGGACCCGGCGACGCGCCAGAATCTGCTCGAAATCGCGGATATGAACACCTGGCTGGTCGACAACCCACCGCGCACCTTGCGCGAAGCCTGCCAGTTCCTGGCCTGGTTCCAGTCGGTCGACCGCATGTGGCACGCCGGTGGCGCGCTGGGCCAGCTCGACGAGCTGCTCCGTCCCTACTACGAGGACGAGATCGTCGGGCTCTCCGACGAGGAGCGTGAGGCCTACGATGAGCTGGTCGTCTGGTGCATTGCCGGCCTGCTCTTCAACGATACCCACTACTCGCAAATAGGGGGCGAGGCGCCGGATGGGAAAGACCTCACCAGCCCGCTCTCCTTCTTGATCCTGGAGGCGGCGCACCGGCTCGCGATTCCGTACAACCTGGCGCTGCGCGTCCACGACAATATGGATCCGGAGCTGTTGCACCGCGCGCTGGACTACCATCTCCAGGACGGCACCGGGGTGAGTTTTTCCTGTTCCACGGGGCTCAACGAGGGCTTTATCAAGACCGGCGTGCCGCTCCAACTGGCGCGGATGCGGGCCAAGGTCGGCTGCAACTGGACGGCGCTGCCCGGCATCGAGTACCCGCTTCAGGACATCACGCGCCAGTGTCTGATCCAGCCCTTCCTCATCGCGTTTGATGAGATGTTGGCGGCCGACCCGGAAACGCGCACCATCGAGGCGCTCTGGGAACGGTATGTGCATCACCTGGCGATCTCCTGCGACACGATGAAGCAGGGCTTCGACTGGCATATGAAATATCACGCGCGCAATATGATCGAGATCGTGCTCGATCTCTTCTGCCACGGTACGATCGAGCGCGGGCTCGACGCATCCGAGGGCGGGGTCGATCTCTACAACCTGACTGTGGATGGCGTGGGGTTGGCGACGGTAGCCGACTCCTTCGCTGCCGTCGAGCAGCGCGTGATCGAGGAGGGACGGCTCACCTGGGAGGAGCTCAAGGACGTGCTCGACCGCGACTACGAGGGCGATGAGGCGGTGCGGCTGATGCTGCAGAACATCGACCGCTTCGGTTCCGGCGGTTCGCGGGCCGACTTCTGGGCGCAGCGTATCTCGCGGGCCTACGTCGAGCAGTATGACACCCCCACGCCGAACCACGTGCGGGTGCTGCCCGGCCTCTTCTCGCACGGCGACATCGTCAAGCTTGGCAGCCAACTGCCCGCGACGCCCAACGGGCGCCACGCCGGTGCCGCCATCTCACACAGCTCCGAACCCGACCCGGGCTTTGCCCGTCACGGCAGCTCGCCGACGGCCAAAGCGGTCGCGGTCGCCGCCGTCCAGCCCGGACGCGGTAACTCCGCTCCCCTGCAACTCGACATCG
>SLDA01000197.1 GCA_007125545.1 Thermoflexales bacterium
GTATGGGAGACATCAGTAGTGAGGCTGTCGTCAACCGTTTGGAGCAGCGCATTCGCGAACGCGAGGAGGATGAGCGTGATGAATGGCCGGAGGAGGATGCTGTACCGCCGGCTCCTGAGATTGAGACGACCGGCATTAACATCCGTGGGACCGGGGGTGTGCTTACGCACCTCGCGCAGTGCTGCCATCCGCTACCCGGCGAGGAGATCATTGGGTATATCACACGTGGACGCGGCGTGACAATCCACAAGCGTGACTGTCCAAATGTTCTGAATATGCCGCAGTCCGATCAGGACCGGCTGATTGAGGTGGCCTGGGGTGAAGAAGAGCGTACCTTCGCTGTACAAGTTACGATTATGGCTTACGATCGTTCAGGCTTGCTTCACGATATCTCTGGGGTGGTGGCCGAGCGGAAGATCAATATGACAGCAGTCAGTACCGGTAAGCGTGATCGTTACAATATCATTCCGGTCTTTATGACGCTTGAGATTCCTGACTTGAGAACGCTGGCGCGCATTTTGTCCAAGATTGAGCAGATACCGAACATCATCGACGCGCGACGGAGCGTCTAGCGCTGCCTTCACGGGTTAGTATGAAGAACAAAAAACCGGGCCCTGGAAAGGGCCCGGTTACTGTTTTCGGTGTATATATGGGTAGGCAAATACGCTATCGGGTTACGAGCGCTGCTTGCCAATCCAGATATTCGGCATGCTCGGCCTTGGCCCTCTCCAGCCAATTCTCGTAAGCTTCATCTCCAGCCTGAGCAACGAAATCCTGGCTCAACTCTCGTACCTCGCGTCCACTTACATAGACCACGTAGTATCGGCCATCCTGGCCTCGAACTACCGTCGACGCCCTACCCACTGACGTATTGAACGCGGCTTTCTCGACGTCGATGCCTACTTGCGATGATAGGTAACCCGCTGGAAGCCAGGGAAGGGAGTAGGCCGCGGTGGACGGATCTTCGTCCATAAGGAATTCCTCCCCAAGTTCCTCCGGATCCTCATTGTCCTCGACCAAGCGAATTCGCGCAGCCTCGGCGGCTTCTTCGGTTTCGAGACTGAACAGGACAATTTCTACCTGTTCCTGTTCCAGTGGTATACCCTCTGCCATTTCATTGCGCAGTTGCTGGCGGAGTATGCTGGCTCGTACCATGTCGCGGAAATCCTGCTCGGCAAAGCGGGAAGGCTGCAGCACATTGGTCCTGAACTGCCGGTAGATGTCGTTGAAGTCCTCCACCGGTGCCAAGGGCGCGACAGGGTCTGTGAGGGTGTCCGTGTCGGTCAGGGGATTTGTGGGATTGGGATCGTAGCCGAGAAGGAGCTGAATTTCCTCCTCCATCCGCTCATCCGATATGGTGAGGCCGCGTTCCGCGGCTTCCTCACGTACCAACGTCTCTTCGATCATACGGTCGAGAACTTGCCCGCCGAAGACTGGTGCCAGGTCCGGAGAGAGTTGGCGTTCGAGACTGCCTAGCTGCAGTTGAAGTTGTTGAATAAGGGAGGCGAGCCCTGGATCGGCTTCAGGATCGTCAGAGTCAGGTAATAGTCCCGCCGTCTGTTGGGCTGCCAACTGGGACAGGTAACTCTGGTACTGAAAAATCTGCATCTCGGTCATCCACCGTTCATAGCTTTGGCGTGCCCGATAATCCTGTGTGGTGATAACCGTGTCACCGACCTTGGCGACAGGTCGTCGTGCCTTGATGAAGACCTCGGTGACGACACCGTAGATCAGGATGGCCAAGATCACGACGCCCAAGCTGCCCGCAATTATGGTGATGAGGCGCTGTGCACGAAATTCCTTTTCTCGGCGTGCAACCTGGCGACGCGTTAACTGCTTCTCGGAGCGTTTTTGCTTTGCCATACTTACTTGGTTTCCTGTATATAACTAAGCATCGGGCATAGGGATCCCTATGCCCGATGACTGGTAACGGTAACCTAACGATCGAGCTCTGCCACGAAGGGCAGAAGGGCGATGTGTCGCGCTCGCTTGATTGCGACAGCCAGTCTGCGCTGATGCTTGGCGCAGGTACCGGTCTGGCGACGTGGGCGTATCTTGCCCCGGTCACTAATACTACGTTGCAAGAGAGAAAGGTTCTTGTAGTCGATATCGGCTGCATCTTCAGTGCAGAATTGGCAAACTTTGCGACGGCTGGGAAAACGCCGGCGTCGGCGTCTATAATCGCTCACGCTTATGCTCTCCTTAAACTATCTCTTTTTCTATCGTACTAGAATGCCTCAACGGCATCGAGTTCATCATCATAGTCCAGACTCTCCGCACTGTCCCTGCTGTCGAGGAAAATCAACTCCTGGGCAACCAATTCAGTTCGGTAGTAATGCTCGCCGTCTGGTCCGTCCCACGAACGCGTCTGCAATCGTCCCTCTACATAGACCTGCGAGCCCTTGTGAAGGCGCTTCTTACAGAGTTCGGCCAGCCCACCCCACGTAACTACATGAAACCACTCGGTCTCTTCCTGCCGTTCGCCCTCGATGTTAGTCCACCCTCGGGTGGTAGCGACGCTGAAGGCAGCCACCGGACGGCCAGTAGAGGTGAATCGCATCTCGGGATCGCGCCCCAGATGCCCGATGATCATTACTTTGTTGAGACCGCGTGTCATAGACTAGACCCCTAGGTGAATGATCGACTCTGCAAATGGCGGCTATTCTTCATCATCCTCGTCGTCATCGTCAAGATCGTCATCTTCGTCATCATCATAGTCGTCGCGTCTTGTGGGGAGCGTCGGCAACTCGACCGGTTCAGCCCCCGTGGGGATAGGACCTTCCGTACGGGTGATCAAGTGCCGAAGGATCTCTTCAACGATGCGAAGATTTTGATCCAGATCGTTGATCGCCTCGGGGTCTGCTGCGAAGTGTACTAAGTAGTAACGACCTTCACGCTGTCCCTTGATTATGTAGGCCAACCGCCGCATTCCCCAACTCTTAAAGCTGAGTACCTCGGCGCTTATACCTTCCAAATACCGCTGAACACGCTCGACTAGGGCCTCAAGCCCTTCCTCGCTTAGTTCAGGACTAGCAATAAACATCAGTTCGTAGTTTCGTGTTTCCAAGACGGTTTTGCCTCCTCTCCATGGGTTTACCCCTGATCCTATGTCAGGGGCAGAAAGCCCGTCTCATGCATACTGGCGAATCATACCACAATTCAGGGGATAAACAAGGTAAAGGCGATGGGCCTGAGTCGGTCTGTAAGCCGGATTCTGTTGACCACTGCGGGTTCCTGACCGGGGTCATTCACCCAGTGGCCCGGTGATCATCTATCTAGGAGAGCAGTCACCCGCTCTCTCCAGCAGCCTACCCGAAGGTTGCTTCCCCCTCTGAGTCCGATGACGTCACACTGTGACGACATCATTCGCAGACATCGAGGAAGAGGGCACGGGCCGCGCCCCAGCGTATAGCTTTCCCCTCTGCTTGGCCTTGCTCCCGGTGGGGGTTACCTGGCCGCACCGGTTACCCGGCACGCCGGTGGTCTCTTACACCACCTTTTCACCCTTACGTCGTCCTGACCATAGCCCTGCTGTGCAGGGAAGGGAGTGGCGACGCGGTCTGTTTCTGTGGCCCTATCCGCGAGTCACCTCGCCCGGGAATTACCCGGCACCGTACCCTGTGGAGTCCGGACTTTCCTCGCCTTGCACGGGTTACCCCGCCAAGCCGCGATCCCCCGACCTACTCAGGCCTTCACTAATCCTTATCTTACCGTATACGGCACTTTCGTCAACCAGAGCCGTCAGGAAAGGGGCTTTAGATGCCACAAGATCGCCTCAGGCGGCGCGAGAAACCGAGCGCGCGGCGCGCCCAATCCCTCGAGTCCCAGTCCTCGGGAGATGTAGAGTAGGATGCCGTCTTCGAGATATCGTCCCTGCTCATATCGCTTGCCCCACCGTGAGCTTGTCGCGACTGCTCCGAAAAAGGGCATCCGGATCTGACCGCCATGTGTGTGCCCGCAGAGGTACAGGTCTAGGCAGAGCCCTCCCAAGAACGGCATAAGGTCTGGTGTATGGTAGAGTAACATCCGCGGCAAGCCAGGAGGCGCCGCCGCCACTAGCGCTTTCACTGTGTTCACATCCCGCTCGATCCGGTAGGTGCAGTGTACTCCGGCTAACCAGAGCTCGTGCTTGCCAACACGAACAACGGTGGTCTCGTCGTCTAGCCACCGGATCGGCAGATCTGCAAAGATCGCCGGAACGATATTCTCCCGGTCCACGACAGGACTTCCCCCGATGGCGTAGACGCCGGCAGGGAACAGCGGGGCTAGTTGGGCCAATAGGTCGCGTACACCCTGTTGCGCTTCAGGATCGTAAACTGAGGACAGGCTCATATAGTCGCCGGTCAGCACCAGCATATCCGCCGGATGTGCCTCAACCAAGTCCAGGAGTCGCGCCTCGCGGAGCGAAGCACGCTCAAAGTGAATATCTGATAGATGCAATACGCGGACCCGCTCGCTGCCTGCCCAATTGGACACGCCATATTCCTGCTCGGTGAGCTGTATGCGGAAAGGCTCGATCCAGGTGGCGTAGATGGCAAGTGCGGAGATGCCGAGATTGAGCAGAGTGACCGCTCCGAGAGAACCTGGCCCAGAAGTGAGCATCCCGGTCGTCCAGAAGCTGGCACAGCGGATGAGTGTGAGCCCCATAAGTGGCGGTGTCACTGGCCCCCAAGAGCGCTTGGTAACCGGCAGAAGGGACAGCATCAGCACGTCTGAGGTCAGAAAAAGCCCAAATACAAGGCCCGAGGCGAGACGCAGCTCTGCCCAGGGCCACGCCGCAACCAGCGCAAGCACAATCCAGAGCGGTGTAAGAAAGACGGGGGAGACACGGCCTAGCCGACCGGTGATCACCAGGGCGTGGTGCACCCACGAACGGCTCCCATCCTCCCGGTCTGGTGGGATCTCGTCAAGGTTCAAGTCTTGAGCTTTGCGGGATTGGCGTGGCGACAAGCTGATCACTCGCTTGATGATAGACGGACAGGGTCAAACGCGTCTGCCGTCCGGGATGCCCACCGCCCCCCCCCGGTTTCACGACGTTCGCTCGAAAAGCCGCGCGATCTCGTCCCGGGTAAACTTAGGCAGAGCGCGAGTACCCTTGGTGTCCTGTAACAGCACACCCGGCTGCTCGCGGAGGGCACCAATCTTGACCGCGGGAATGCCGGCGGCTTGAAGCGCCGCCAGAATGTCCACGGCATCTCCCGGCGGCGACGCAATGAGCAGCGATCCGGATGCGATAAGGCCCAACGGGTCCAAGTCGAGGAACTCGCACAACGCCCGCGTTTCAGGATAGTATGGTAGCGCCGCAGCCTCGATCACGGCACCCAGCCCCGCTGCTTCGGTCAGCTCGTGGATGCCGGTAGCCACGCCACCCTCCGTCGGGTCGTGCATAGCGTGTACCCGACCCGAGGAGGTTGCGATCCTGGCCTCTTTGACGACACTGATGCCTGGCCTATGCAGAAAATCCGCTACCCGGTCGAGCATCGCTGGCGCGAAATGGCCGGCCAGTCTTTCGCCTAGCTCGCGTGCAATGATCGCAGATCCCTCTACGGCGATGCCTTTGGTCAGGATCAGATGATCGCCTGGCTGCCCGCCGTCAGAACGCACCAGCTTGTCCGGAGCAACGTCACCGAGCATCGCGCCCACGGCGATGGGCCGGTCGATAGCATGTGTGATCTCGGTGTGTCCTCCCACAACGCTGACACCCAGCTGTTGTCCGGCTTCGCGGAGTTGGTTGAACACGGTCTCGACATCTAGCCGGTTTGTTTGACCCTCGGGCAGCAGAAGGGTGATGATGAACCAGCGCGGAGTCGCGCCCAGACAGGCGACATCGTTCGCATTGATGTTCATCACATACCAGCCGATATTGTCGGTTGCAAAGGTGATAGGATCGGTCTTGGCAACGAGATAGCGCTCGCCGAAGTCGATGACCGCTGCGTCGCGTCCAAGGCCCGGTCCGAAGATAACGCTGGGATCGCCGTTTGGAAGAGCACGCCCCAATAGCTCGATTAAGTCTGCCTGGGGCAGTTTTCCAACTGGATAGGGCTCTTGTGGATTTCGACGATTTGGTTCTCTATCCATGGTAGGCTCCAGTTCTGTATAGTCCTCTTCGTCCGCTTACTCGCCTACGAGAATCGCGATCTCATGAATAGCGGAGCTATAGGTCCAACCCGAGGCGTAAATCTTCACTTCGCGCACCGCCGCTGGATCGATCCCTCGTTCGCGCAACAAGGGGAGGAGGTTCTCCGACTCGTAATCATACCAGGTATCCGTCGGCACTTTGATGTGGCGTGCTTTCCATTCGCACGTCTGGCAGTAGGGGATATCCGTACCCTCGCGTGTGTAAAAACCCTGGAGCCACTCCCGGATGCCACCAGTCACCTGGTCCACAAATTCAATGCGAATCATAATCGGACACTCTGTCCCCACTGAGCCGCAAACCGGCAGCGTTTGGGTACCAATACGGATAAAAGCCCGCACTTGCAGCGAATCAACGCCCCGCAGATCCAGATTGACCTCTTGCCTGATGCCCGTCTCAGCATGACTTTGGCCCGCGCGCTCAAACTCTACGATGCGGCTTCCGTCTAGCAGTGGAACTTGCAAGACGCTACCGCCGTTCTCAGCCGGGTCAAAGTGGTCGCTATACGTCATCCAGTACCCCGCGGCTTCTGACGTACGTCCGATATCTTGACGGAAGTTTCCGTTACGATTCTGCAGTATGTTGCGCTCGCCGACGTAGATCTCTCCCAGCCCGCCTGTTGTGAGGCTGGTCCGCTGCAAAGGCACCAAGACGAAGGCTTGTCCGCTAGAGGGATCCGAAATCGTGGCGCGTCCCAAACTGACCTTGAGCTCCGTTTGGGACGGCTCGACGACTAGTTTGAATGAGCCTTCTTCCAGATTAATGGGACCCTGGGGAGTGAGCACCTGGAACTCCACATCACGTCCATTACCTGTTACTGTTGGGCGCATGTTGACCGCATCGGCCACGTCCAATTGTACGCGATAGGGGGCTTCGCTTATCGCGAAGCGTGGAGAGCGAGCATTGCTGATGGAGAGGCTTGTATTGCCGTAAAGCTGAACAGTACCGATTGGAATCTCCGTATCATCTGGATGGTAGAAAAGTAGGAGAGCATCACCGTCCTCTGCTAGCCTGACCTTGCCTCGGGCACTAATCTGCACCGGCCTTCCCCTATCGATCACCGTCCGCGTGCTGTTGTCGGTCGCTTGATAGGTAATGGTGCCCTCACGGCTCTCCAGCACAATAACAAGCGGGCGTGTGCTGTTCTGCAGGTACCAGTTAGCTGCCAGGGGGATGCCTGTCGCGAGCACGATGCAGGCCGAGAATGCGAGCAGGAGGACAAGCCAGGCCAGACTTTCGGTCTTTCTATACATAGATCATGTCGATCAGTGTCGAATGCGGAAAGTACGATCTTTGCCGGTAGGTTCAGTCCAGTCGAGCTCTACGCGTTCTACTTCGCCATGGCCGGGACCCTGACGAACCTTTTCGATGAAAGAGCGGAGCCGATTCTCCTTACCCTCTGCCCAGATATCCACAGCGCCGTCGGCGCGATTACGCACCCAGCCATAAACGCCCAGCCGCTGGGCCTGGGTCCGCGTGAAATACCGGAAGCCAACACCCTGCACACGTCCGTGTACGGTCATTGACACAGCTTTCTGCTCGCTTGTCACGTCATCTGATGTGCTCATAGGTTAACCCCTTCCCTTACCTGCCATGATTCTAGCCAACTCCGCGTGGCTGGCAAGTCACAAGCCGCGGTCCAGTAGCGTGCTGTTTGCTCTTGCGCCTCTGGGACTGCCAACCGACCGAGTCTTTTGTCAGGTATCAGAAGCTGGCTATAATGGACAGCCATATGGACGCACACAGTCCTCTGGTGGTGTTCAATGCTCACTTGCTTGCTCGCGACGCTTCGTACCGAAGCGCCGGTATTTCCGTTTATATCGAGAGCTTGCTGCGTGAGCTTAGCGGCGCTGATTACGGCCTGCGTCTTCGCGTCTTGCTGGGCAAGGATGCCGGACCGCTTGAATTACCTGTCGGCCTCGGGACTCCGGAGCAGCCGACCATAACCGCTGAGACGAAGTCGCGACTCCCTACGGGGCGTGCGTGGCAGCGGGTGCTGTGGGAGCAGACCGTTTTGCCTGTGCGACTGCGACAGATGACCGCCGACCTCGTGCATGCTCCTGCTTTCATCAGTCCTCTGGCGGCCAACTGTCCTGTGGTCGTTACCGTACCCGATCTCAGCTTCCTGCGCTATCCGCAGTTCTTTCGCCGTGGGAATCGGCTCTATCTGCGGACTTTGACAGGCGTGGCATGTCGTCGCGCTGCCGCTGTCATCGCCCTTTCGAAACACACCGCGCAGGAGGTGCATCGTCTGCTGGGGATTCCGGAGTCGCGGATCTTTACCGTATATCCCGGTGTGGCGCCCCGCTTCCGCCGGCTGCCGGCTGAGCAGGTAACGCGTTTCCGGCAGGAGCGTGGGTTGCCCGATCGTTTCATTCTCTATCTTGGGACGCTTGAGCCGCGCAAGAATCTGATCCGGTTGGTGCGGGCCTTTTCCCGGCTCCGTGACCCCGATCTCCATCTCGTGCTGGCTGGAGCAAAGGGGTGGTTCTACGAATCGGTCTTTGCCGAGGTTGAACGGTTGGGGCTGGGCGCACGCGTGCACTTTGCCGGCTATGTTCCGGCTGAAGAGCAGGCTTTCTGGTACAATGCGGCCCATGCATTTGCCTATGTTTCCGTCTATGAAGGATTTGGGATGCCGGTTCTGGAAGCATTGGCTTGCGGTATCCCCACTGTCACATCGACCACGACCTCACTCCCAGAAGCTGGCGGTCCGGGCGTGATGCTCGTCTCGCCCGACGATGAGGTTGCACTTGCCGACGCCTTGAATAACGTACTTAATGATGCTTCTGCACGCGACGCGCTGCAGGAAGCTGGCTTGCGTCACGTGGCAGGATTCACCTGGGAGAAAGCGGCACGTCAGACGGCGGATGTGTACCATCTTGCACTGGCCCGGTCTCGCACGACGTTCCGTCGTCCGCCCGCTCTTGAGCCAAATCCTGATGATCCGATCATCGAAACGAGGTAGGCTGACGTGAGAGCAAATCATCGAGATAGCGCCCCCTGGTGGGTGATCGTCCTAGATATCGTCATGGTCAACTTGGCGATGGGATTGGCCTATGTGCTGCGTTATCGGCTCCAGTGGTTTCTTGACGTTGTCTTTGATGCTCCGTTCGTCGCCTACCTACCCTTTAATGCGATTTTCTCGATTAGCGTGCCTCTCGTCCTGTGGGTCACCAAGTCATATCACAACTGGCGTGGTCGTGTGTGGCTGGAGCACGTGTTCCAGGTCGTGAACGCCGTCGCCATCACACTCATCCTGGCGTTGGCGTGGTCTTTCCTGGTACGCCCCCTGGTCTACTCACGGCTGCTGTTGTTAGAAGGTGCGATATTCATGATTGGGCTAATCTCACTGGATCGGTTTGTGGCTCAAATGGTGCAGACGCAGTTGCGCCGGCGCGGTATAGGGCTCAAACGGATCGTGATTGTCGGCGCCGGGGAGGTGGGGCGGCGGGTGATGCGCACGATAGTAGCGCGCCGTGACTTGGGCTATGAGGTGGTGGGATATGTCGATGATAATCCGGACAAGGGTTATGGCAACATTGGACGCTTCTGCGGGTTGGGCTCCATCGACAATCTCTCCAGCGTCATCGATGACGAGGGTGTCGATGAAGTCATTATCACCCTCCCGTGGAACTACCATCGGCGTATTCTGAGCGTGTTGCGTGCTTGCGCGCGCCGGCAGGTCAAAGCCCGGTTGGTGCCCGATCTGTTTCAGATGAGCTTGAGCCGGGTTGAGGTGGGAGATTTGGGTGGCTTACCTCTGATTGAGATTCAAGAGATTGCCTTTGGCCCCTTGGAGCTGACCATCAAGCGTATCATTGATATGGTCGGGGTTGCAGCCGGCGTTTTTCTGGCTTGGCCTCTTTGGGCATTGATCGCGGTCCTGATAAAGTTGGATTCGCCTGGTCCCATTCTATTCAGCCAGGAGCGCGTTGGGCAGGGCAACCGTCTTTTCCGTATCTACAAATTCCGAACGATGCGCGTCGGTGCGGAATCGGAGCTAGAGGGGCTCCGCGGTTACAACGAAGCTGACGGACCTTTGTTCAAGATTCGCAATGATCCTCGAGTTACCCGTGTCGGTCACTTTCTCCGCCGGACCAGTCTGGATGAGCTTCCCCAACTCATCAATGTCCTGCGAGGAGAGATGAGTCTCGTAGGCCCTCGGCCACCGCTGGCTGCAGAGGTGGAGCAGTACCGTCCCTGGCATCGCAAGCGCTTGAGCGTGCCCCCAGGCATGACCGGCCTTTGGCAAGTTAGCGGACGCAGTGAGCTTACCTTTGACGAGATGGTCCTGCTGGACCTATATTACATCGAACACTGGTCTCCTTGGTTGGATGTAGTCGTACTCTTACGAACGGTACCGAAGATTCTCGCGTGGGATGGCGCTTACTAGGAGTAGATATGGTGCGGTGGGAGTTGACGGAGGCGGAACGCCAGTCGTTGCTCGCGTTTCTTCAGGCCCTGGTCAGGACGCCGAGCATCTCCGGACAGGAAGGTGCCGTGGCGGCGTTGATCATGGAGGAGATGCGGCGGCTTGGCTATGATGAGGTCTGGATGGATCGAGCCGGCAATGTGATAGGCCGGATCGGCACAGGTGACGCGCCTATCTTGATGTTCAATAGTCACATGGATACCGTAGAAGTCACCGAGCCTAAAGCGTGGGCCACGGATCCACTGGAAGCGGTAGTGCGGGATGGGCGTCTCTATGGCATAGGCGCGTGTGACATGAAGGGTGGGCTCGCCGCCACAGTGTACGGTGCTGCTGCAATGACGCGCCATCGTGCAGGACTCTCCGGTTCCGTTGTTGTCGCCTGCGTCGGATTGGAGGAACCCTCTGAGGGTACCGGTACGCGGGCGCTCTTCGAGGATGCCGGGATGCATCCGGATTGGGTCGTGATCGCCGAACCCTCTAACCTCCAGGTGGTACGCGCGCAACGTGGCCACGTTGAGATGCTCTTGACGGTCGAGGGGCAGGGTGCGCACTCCTCTGCTCCGGAGTTGGGCCACAACGCGATTTACACGGCGGCTCGGCTCGTCTTTGGGCTGGAACTCTTGGCCGGCCAACTGCCGGAAGATCCCTTCCTTGGACCGGGCGTCCTCGCAGTCACGGAAATTAGTTCTCGTGCGGCCAGCCGAAACGCAGTCCCCGACCGTTGCGAGCTATTTATCGACCGGCGCTTAACGGCAGGAGAGACTGAGGCCATGGCCGTATTGGAGGTTCAGCGTGTGATTGCACGAGAGGGCGTGCGGGCTGAGGTGCGGGTGGTTGAGCAAACTGTCCGCACGCACACTGGGCAGCTACTGAACGCGCGTCGGGTTTCGTTGCCATGGGCGCTGGATGAACGGCACTCCCTTGTGCAAGCACTGCTCCGTGCAGCGCGCGAGACGGGTTTGCGTCCGGGTGTCACGCAATGGCCTTTTGCTACCGAGGGTGCTTACACGGCTGGTGTGGCCGGTGTCCCGACTATCGGGTTTGGACCGGGCGACCCGGCAGTACTGCACTGTGTTGATGAGCATGTGGACGTTAAACAGATCTACGCTGCAGCCGAGGTCTATGTAGCCCTGGCAAAGCGGCTGTTGCTCTCATGATGGCGTTACCTGCAAGGTCAATGCTATGACTGTGTCCTTGGGGCAGACGGTCCAGGCGGCGCAAGCACAGGGCTTACCTTTGGTTGCCCTGGAGTCGGCGCTCATTACGCACGGCTTTGCCTACCCCGCAAATCGAGTCATCACACGGCGTATGGCGGATGCTATCCTCAAGGGCGGAGCCCTGCCTGCAGTGATCGGCATGTGGCAGGGTAGGCCCCTTGTCGGTCTGAACGACGAGCAGATTGAAGCGCTCGCTGCGGACGATGCTGCCGTGAAGGTGAGTGTCCGCGACCTGGCGTGGGCCGGGCTGCAGCGCGCGCACGGCGGGACGACCGTGGCTGCAACGGCCCTGCTCGCCCACCAGGCCCGCATCGGCGTGTTTGCCACGGGAGGCATCGGCGGGGTACATCGTGGCCATCCCGAAGATGTCTCGGCGGATTTGCCGGTGTTGGCGTCAACGCCGATTGTGGTCGTGTGCGCGGGAGCTAAGTCGATCCTGGATCTGCCGCGCACGCTGGAATATCTGGAGACGTGGGGTGTCCCTGTGGTTGGATGGCAGACAGACGAGTTCCCCGCCTTCTACAGCCGTTCTTCTGGCCTTCCGGTGGATGTCCGGGTGGACACTCCGGAAGAGGTGGTCCACATTTTCCGTAATCAACGGTCTTTGGGGCTGCCGCAAGCGCTGTTGGTCGCCGTACCTGTTCCCGCTGAGGACGAGGTACCTCCGGCGGTGGTCGAACCGCTGGTCGAGCAGGCGATCGCGGAAGCGACGGCAACGGGGATAGTGGGTAAGGCGCTGACGCCCTTCATTCTCGACCGCATGGTCACACTGAGCCAACATCGGACCCGTCGCGCCAATGAAAGTCTTCTCGTTCAGAATGCCTCGGTGGCAGCTCAAATTGCGCGTAGCATGGGGGATGGGCCCCGGATTGTGTGACGGTGGTGATCAAACCTGCCGGCCCGACCTCTATTGCCTTTGCGTCTGATCGGCTCACGATTGACGGGCATCCGGCCTTGATCCAGGCAGGGGCCATCCACTATTTTCGCCTACCTCATCCGGATCTCTGGGCGCCTGCGCTGGCACGGATGCGGATGGCCGGCTTGAATGCCGCATTCGTCCCGCTTCCCTGGGGTTATCACAGCCCAGCGCCCGGTTTTTATGATTTTACCGGCCCGCGCAACCTGGGCCGGCTCTTTGATGAGATCGAACGAGCCGGACTTTGGCTGATTCCACATCTCGGTCCCTGGATAGGGGTGGACCTTGATGCCGGCGGTGTGCCGGCCTGGATTTTACGTACGCCGGGCTTGGTGCCTGCTTGCACCAGTGGTGTGCCGCCGCGACCCGCTACGGCCTTCCTTCGTCAGGTCGCCGCTTGGTGGGAGCATCTCTTCCCTCTCTTGCTCGCCAGGCCGAACCTCTTGATGCTGGCGATAGACCCGGGTTATTGCAAGTTCGAGGGACCGGCAGCCGGCGACGATGCAGGATGGCTGCACCGATATCTGAGACCGTTGCTGGACCTGATACGGCAGGCGGGGTTTGAAGCTCCGTGTGCTATGCCACAGCTCGCCTATCTTCAGGCTGCGGATCTGGATAGCGATGCAGACAATGGGGCGCCCTTCTTCAACCTACCGGCAGAAGGAGAGGATCTGCCTACGAGACCACAAACCGCCTACGCAGGTCTCGCTCTGCTTGACCTCGCCCTTCCGCCCAGTTCGGTTGCGGGTCGTGCGCCGTCGATTAGCCGGATCGGTGGAGATACTGATCCGCGACTTCGTATGGCGGGAGTCGTGGCAGCAGGATCTACCTCTGTCGTTCTCTCACCCGCTCACACGGGCGTTCGCTGGGGACGCTGGTCCTCTCCTGGCGGAAGCGCTCTTTCTGGCTATGGCGCGCCTATCTCCGGGAGCGGCACTTTGTCCGACAGCTACTACGAAACCCGCCGGACGGCGCTGACGGTCGAGAGCCTGGGTAATGTGCTGGCCGACGGCGAACCGGACCCGGGTTTCCGCATGCTTCCTCCCTCTTCGCTGCACGCTGCGCTCAGCAACGCGGCGGGCGCGGTAGTGTGGGTCGGAGGAGTCGCGGACGGAGATCCATTTGCCCAGCTTCTCGCTGTCGATGATCAAGAGGGGAGAGTTAGCGAGGAGGTCTCTCTCCTGGAGGATATTCCTGCCCCTCGCGGCTCCATAGCCCTGCTTCCCTATGCGTGGCGCTTGTATGAGGGCCGGTTATTGGCTACGACGCTCGAGCCCGTGCTCCATACCCTGGTCGCGGGGCGGGAATTGCTGATTTTCCGCAATGAGGTTGGGGGAGACGTCTACCTCCCCACCGCTTTCCGATCTCGCAGCCGGCGCGGCCCGATATTCCTTGAGTCCGGCGAGAGTGGACTGAGCATCCATTTCGACGCTGCTCGCGTGGCTTCACTTGTCCTTGATGGACCGACAGGGACCTTACAGCTACTCGCTCTGGAACCGCGCCTCTCCGGGCGCGTCTGGCCTCTGGATGATGCCTGGCGCAAGACGCCGTTTTATCCCGCATCTTGGCATGCGGCACCAGAGGAACCGGCGCGCGGGGTTGTCATTGGACCTGATTTTGTGCTGCCTCGTGAAGATGGAGGCTTCCGATTTCTGGCGTCCGCGCGGGGTTTTGGGTATCGCTGGGGTCCTTGGCGGGGAAGCGACCCACATACGTGGTTGGCGCCTTTTACGTGGGCCGGACCGGATCCGGTCAAGCTGCCCCCGCTGACGTGGGAGTCTCGCCCAGGTGCGCCGGAGGTTCTACCGGAGTATGACGATCGAGATTGGCGTACGGTGCAACCCGGTTCGCCACTTGATATGGCCCCCCATGGCCTTGACCATGGATTTGTCTGGTACCGCGCTAGGATTACAGGAGCGCCTGCAGCGGTAACCGTAGCTTGTAGGCACGCGTGCGATGTCTTCCTCAACGGAGCCCATATCGCCGCCCTTAACCCCCCGCCCGATTATCGTGAGCCTCGTCCACAAACGCTACCCTTGCCGGTACGCCATCTACGCAGCGACAATAAGCTGGTGATCCTGGTGGAAAATGAGGGACGCTCCGCCCCCTGGAATGAGGCGATAGCTCCGCATGGCCTGCTCCGTTGCGACGTGCAAGGTGGAGAGGTCCAGAGTTGGCGGATCCGTGAAGGACTGACAGGCGAGGCGCGAGTTCAAGGATTTCACGGCTACGCAAAGTGGGAATTGCTGGATGGTGCTGAAGGGTATGCTATAACGTGGCATCGAGCACTGTTCGATCTGAAGATTCCTTCAGATCAGGTTGGGCCTTTATTTCTGTATCTGGACGAGGCGCCGGCGCGCTGCTATGCTTACCTCAATGGTCTCTTGGTTGCGCGACTTCGCTATCCCAAGGACCTGCAGCGTCGTTTCTGGCTCCCCGACGGTCTGCTGCACCGGTCGGGGACCAACGAACTCCTGCTCGCGCAATGGACACGGGGTGCCCGACCGGGCATTGGCAGGGCGTTCCTGGAGATGCAAAATCCTCTCGTCTGCCGCAGAGAAGCCGGTGACTAGCTGATAAGCTTGTTCAGACTTCGAAGAGGGGCGTACTGAGATACCGCTCCCCGGTATCCGGCAATACCACAAGAATCTGCTTCTCGGCCCCCAAGCGCTCGGCGACCTGCAATGCGGCAAGAGCAGCTGCGCCCGATGACATCCCGACGAGAAGTCCCTCTTGTCGAGCCAGCCGCCTTGTCATCTCCCAAGCATCGTCGCTGGTGACCTGAAGCACCTCATCGACGACGCTCATATCCAGTACCGGGGGCAGGAATCCCGGTCCCATACCCTGAATGCGATGGGACCCAGGCTCTCCGCCGGAAAGGACAGGCGACGTTGCCGGTTCGACGGCAAAGATCTTGACGTGGGGTGCTTCCTCCCGCAGGCGCCGTCCGACACCGGTTATCGTGCCGCCTGTGCCTACCCCGGCTACGAATGCGTCAAGGTCGGGTACTTGCGCGAGGACTTCTCGCGCTGTAGTCTGGTAGTGAACCTCGGGGTTCGCGGCGTTCTCAAACTGATTCGGCATAAAAGCACCGGCTTCTTCCCGAGCTATCTCTTCGGCTTGAGCAATCGCGGCTTTCATTCCACCCTCGCCTGGCGTCAGGACCAGGTTCGCGCCATAGGCGTGGAGTATCTGACGGCGCTCGACGCTGACGGAATCGGGCATAACTAGGATCAGGCTATAGCCTTTGTACGCTGCGACCATCGCCAGGCCAATGCCCGTGTTGCCGCTGGTTGGTTCAACAATCAGTCCGCCGGGCTTGAGTATCCCTTGTCGCTCGGCAGCTTCGATCATAGAGAGCCCAATGCGTTCCTTGACGCACCCGCCCGGATTTTGTCGCTCTAGCTTGGCCCAGACGATACTCATACCCGCTGTTACCACCCTAGACAGGCGTACCACCGGCGTCCGCCCGATGAGGTCCAGGACGCTATCCGCCACGGCTCCCTGAAAGGTCTCGGGTTTCAGCGCCATCTCTCTACCTCTTCTTCAACCACTCGATCCGCTGCAAAATCATTCTGGTCATCGTAGACTCTAACGGCTTCTTCGGCACGCGTCTCCAGGTTTCGGAGTTGCGCTTCCAGTGCTTCAATACGCGCGTTCAACTGCCGAAGCCGGTCGGTCACGATGTCGGGCAACTCCTCGTGGCGCAGATCCGGCTTGCGCGGGCATGCAATGCCGTTAATCCGAACCACTTTGGCGGGCACACCGACAACGGTCGCTGACGCGGGTACTGGCTTCACGACTACCGCTCCCGAGCCTACCTTACTGTGCGGCCCGATTTCAATCGGACCCAGTATGACTGCGTTTGATCCGACGACCACACCATGCCTGAGTGTCGGATGACGTTTCGTCTGCTCGAGGGAAACACCGCCCAACACCGCGCCCTTGTACATCAGCACATCGTTTCCGATCTCAGCTGTTTCCCCGATGACCACGCCCATACCGTGGTCGATGAAGAACCGGCGTCCAATCACGGCGCCCGGATGAATCTCTATGCCGGTCAGCCAGCGCCCAATATGGGAGATAAAGCGGGCCGGGAAGCGTATCTTGTGCAGCCACAAGAAGTGAGTCAGGCGGTGTATCCAGATAGCGTGTAGCCCGGGATAGCTGGTCAGCACTTCGATCGTGCTCCGCGCTGCTGGGTCTTTGCTGAAAACGGTCTCGATATCTTCTAGGAGTCGCTGAAATAGGTTCGGATTTTGAAAGACGCGTACATCTTCGGGCAGGCATTCACATTCCCCGCAGCACGTGCCGCAGGTAGGGCAAGCTTGCTCTGCACATTCACGCGCCTGTTTTTCGGACATAGGCTCAACCTCGCTCGCAGTGTAGTCTTCAATATCGTCAATTGATGTCTAAAATATTCTACCTGAACATTCCGTTCTGTCAAAGGTCTCGTGTTTGGTGACGCTTGGCACGTGGTATTGCACTTGCTAATCACTCCAGAATGATTATGATAGAAAGAACAGCCTCCCCCAAGGCTGGATCCCAGCCTTGGGGCTCCGCTGAGGAGTAAGCCCATATGCACATCGACCTAATTCGGAAACCGGGAGTCCTGAGCCTCGAGCTTCCACAGGCGATTCCCAGCCTCTTGCTACTGCTGGGCTATTTGCTCTGGATGGGCTGGATTTTGTGGCAAGCGCGCAAGGGCTTCCGCAAGCTCACGCCCGCCTCTGTGGCCCCCTTCCTCGTTCTGCTCACCGCGATTATGCCCCTCTACCGGCTGCTGGCGGTGAGTTCGGGCGGTGATCTCGTAGTACCCCCTGGACCGATCAGCGTATTGCCGCTGGTCTCCGCGCTCTCGATCCCCGGATTGGCGCTGATCGGGGTAATCGCCTACATCTATGGTCCTGCGCCCGGTTTGATCGCGGGCTTGGTAGGTAGTATCGCCTGGGCACGCTATACGCCGCTTCTGCTGACCGACGGACTGGCGCTGGCCAGCTGGGGATATCTCGCCGGCACCCTACTTCATCAGCGCTTCCGGGGGGATGTCTTCAGGATTATCAGGCAACCGGTGATCGCCTCCCTGCTTGCGTCGTTGGCTACGGTGCTGCAGCTCTCACTCAGCCGGTTGTTGGCTGCGCCTCCAGCTAACAGCCTGCTGCTGATTGACTACGTTGTCATCCTCTGGCGCAACGAACTGCCTGTCTGGCTCCTCGGAGGCCTTGTCATCGGTAGCGCCGCGCAGTTAGCGTTGTTGATTAAGCCCGCGTGGCGATTGCCCGTGAGAGGAGAGGAATCCTCCGTCTACAGCCGATCACTGTCCGTTCAGTTTATGGCGTTTGTCGTACCGCTGGTCATCCTCAGCGTATTCTTCTCGGTGCTCGCTGTGACGAGCCGAAGTGTCGCACTCGCGCGCGAACAGGCGGTGGATCAGATGGCGCGGAGTGCTGCCGTAGCCAATGACGGCATTCTCAAGTTTCATCTGACGGGACGCTCGCTTATAGAGGCTTTCGCGGAAGAGCCACGGCTTATGAGTCCTGATCTTGAACAACAGTTGGATGCACTGGGCATCACATTGCGCGTGACGCCCTATTTCCGCCAGATGCTGCTGGTCCGCGCCTCGTCAGGCGATTTCGCGATGCTCGCAGGAGTTCCCACGCAAGACGAAATAGCCGGCCTCACCATAGATGAGCTGGAGGCCTTGCGAGCGATTGAGATATTGGGCACGGGTTCGCGAGAGACGGGTGTTTCCGTTCTCCCGATCGGAGGATCTCCCACGGCCAAGGGCTATAGCCTTGTGGCCCCGGTAAAGCCCGGCGATCCGTCCCAAGATTCGACGTTGGGATGGTATCTGGTGGGTCGGGCTAGTTTCCAGGGACAACTGGATCTTGGGCCATCTCTATCTGCATTACAGGCATCCGGCTCGGCACCGGCGGGCGCTTGGGCTGACAGCTATAGAGGCTTTGTCGTAGATGCGTCCGGATTGGTCGTTATGGATCCCCAAGAGAATCTGGGCCAATCCCGGCGAGCCTTTGGCGAAACCGACGGACAGTTATTCGGTGTTGTGGGTCGCGAAGGGGCTTACGATGCCTTCACACCTGAAGGTGAGCGGGTCCTGCAATACATCCGCAAGGTCGAGTCTCTACCTCTCTGGGTGGTCCTGGAGCTTCCTTATTTGGATGTCCTGGCAACGGCGAGTCATACAGCACAGTCGATGGTGCTCGTGCAGATCACGTTCGGGTTAGCATTGCTGGTACTCATTCCGTTTCTAGCCACCCGCATCACCCAACCTCTTAACACTTTGGCGCAGGCAGCCAACCGAATCGCGCACGGCGATCTGCAAGGGCAGATCGCGATCGCAGGTGATGATGAAGTCTCTCAGCTTGGCGATGCCCTGGAGCAGATGCGCGTCCGGTTGCAAGAGCGGCTCAACGACTTATCGTTGTTATTGGACATCTCCGGCAAGGTATCCGCTACCCTCAATCTGGAGAAGGGTATAGGACCGATTTTGGAAGGGGCGTTGATCGAAACGTCGGGCGTCGTAGCCCGTTTTATAACGCTGCGGGAGGATGGGAAGCAGCTGCAGCTCTTCACGGCTGGCCAGGCCACCGGGGATCTGGTGCATCTGGACCGGGCGCTCACCTCAGCGGTGGCGCGGCGCCACGAGCCTTTGGTTTATCCTGATTTGGGGCGTGCCTACCATAATCTGCATCGAGAGACGGCGCTTCGCAGTGTGGCAGCCATTCCGGTTCGGTCTCAGGGCCACACAGTTGCGATATTCTGGGTTGGCGCCGAGCACCTGAATGCATTCGATGATGCCCGCGTCAACTTCCTCACGACGTTGGCGAGCCAGGCTGCCGTCCTGATCGAAAATGCACGCCTCTTTCAGACCGCGGAAGGTGGTCGTCAGCGGCTCGCTGCCATTCTCGCCAGTACGCGTGATGCAATTCTGGTCGTAGACGGCGATGGTCACTTGCTTCTAACGAATCCCGCTGCCCAGCGGCTGTTCAACATCGATCGAAACGTCGTGGGACAGCCCGTTACCAACCTCAAGCTTCCGGAACCGCTTGCACAGTCGCTGCGGACTCAGACGACGACGGCGCGGCGCATGCGGCGGTATCAACTGGCTCTGCCCAAGAGTCTGCGATCCTCAATGACGGGCAAAGAAGATCCGGAGTCGCTTGCACCGGTGGAGGTGCCTTTTGACGATGGTCGTACGTTCTACGCGAGCATGGCTCCGATTACAAGTGATGAAGGGTTGATGGTAGGGGTTGTTGTTGTATTGCGTGACGTCACTCATTTCAAAGAGCTGAATGAGATGAAGTCCGAGTTCGTTGCTACCGTATCTCATGATCTCAGGGCTCCGCTGACCTTTATTCGCGGCTATACGACGATGCTGTCAATGGTCGGCGATCTCAATGACAGGCAAAGAGACTACATGCAGCGCATCCTCGACGGCATCGAGCAGATGAATGGCCTGGTGGGTGATCTACTCGACTTGCGGCGAGTCGAGGCAGGAGTGGGCATTCGCCGGGAGTCCTGCCGGTTGGGCTTGATTATGGTTGAGGCAGTCGAAGCGATGCGTGCTCGGGCCATGACCAAGGGTGTAGATCTGCGGATGCAGCCTTCTGAAGGTTCGCCGTTGGTGATGGGTGATCGGACGCTGTTGCGCCAGTCGATCAGCAACCTTGTGGATAATGCCGTGAAGTACACACCCTCGGGAGGAGAGGTCGTCGTCAGTCTGGAAATCACCGAAGATACAGCGACGGTTCGGATTTCCGACACCGGCATCGGCATTGCCCCTTCAGACCAGATGCGGCTCTTCGAAAAGTTCTATCGCATCAAACGACGTGAGACAGGCAGCATCCAGGGGACGGGTCTTGGCCTAGCTTTGGTTAAATCGATCGTCGAACGCCACGGTGGGCAGGTGGGGGTAGAGAGCGCACTCAACCATGGCAGTACTTTCTACATTCAGTTGCCGCTCCCCCCCGATGATGCTCCAGGGTTATCATCGGTGAGCGCTTAGCAGCATCAGTTCACCGCCTGAAAGTTAACACCACTCCTATCAGGAGGATGACCTCAGATCCCCTCGGCGTGCGGTTAGTGCTGGATTTATGCTCTACAATCGAGCAAACCGGGGACCGATGGCAGCAGTCGCACTCTCATCGGCTTGTGGACAGCAGTCGCTTATGATCTTTCGCAATTGATGTATATTGTGTTGCTTCATCGGATACCGTTGGCGGTGAGCTGTCTTGGTGAAGTAGCGGTGCTGATGCATAAACTCGAGTTGCTTCGAATACCATACTGCATCCGATGTGGTGACTCCCGCTTTGGACATCTCGACACGCAGGGCTAGATTGCGCGAGAAGAAGTCATTGCGACCCAATACGTCCAGATCAGCATCCGCCAGTATCTCCTCCAGGTGATTGCGAGGTCTCTGGGGCACTCTGGTCGCCAGGATCATCCCCTGCACTAGGCTGATGTGAGCCGGGTTGAAACCGTATTCCGGCAGAATCTCTGCTGCGATCCGCGCGCTAACTGTCTCGTGGTCACTGGAGTCAAGCATAAATCCAATGTCGTGGAAACAAGCTGCGGAGCAGATCAGTTGCTGTACCTCTGGTGACAAGCCCTCGTATTCGGCCAGCCACCTTGCACGCAGTGCGACTTCGTCTCTGGTGTGCCAAAGTGAGTGGTAGCAAAGCGAGGGGGTGAGATCTCTCTCCAAGCGTTCGAGTGCATAACGTTGGGCGCCCTGATAGTCGGGCGAACTGGTAGTTCGGTGTACCACTATGTCGTCCATCCTGATCTTTTTCGCATAGGGCTCCATTCTAGTATCTTTTTCGGTCAAATCAAGGATGAAATTGGCGATTTCCTACGCTGAATCGTGTGCAAAATCACTGATCCGGTGAGTTGCGCAAACCTGCAACTCACGTATACTCGAACCATAGACCGGTGAATCGTCCCTGATTCCGCGTTGTCGCACTTGTTGATTCAAGGCGTACTATGAGACCACGATGATTGGAAGACCGACCGAACGCACCTACCTGGCCGAGCTTCGTCGCATACTGGTGCAGCGCTTCAGCATCAGCGAATTGCGGACCATCTGTTTCGATCTTGGTATCGATGCCGAGAGTGTTACTGTGGGTGACTTCGGCGGCGGACCGATCAAGCCCAATTTGGTGCACGGCATGCTTGACCATCTTGAGCAGCGCCGTCGCATCCCCGAACTCGTCACTTACATTCGCGGCGTGCGATCAGATCTGCTGACTGAGCTGGCTGCTTATGATAGCAAGCCGGTGGGTCCCAGCCCCTCCGCATCCCCTGGTGGTCACGCGGCAACACCGCTCTCTGATGCGATCGAACGGGATAATCGGCTCTTCGCGAAGCAGTGGCCGGAACTTGCAGTCCCATACTCGCCCCAGGGCGGGTTACCCGAGCCCGAGAGAGCGTGGTCGTTTGACATGCCTGGACAACCGATGGCTGCCCCGGTGATTTTGGGCCAGACTTGCCTGGTGGCTAGCCAGGAGTCGGGTCGGCGTAGCCGCGGTGCGGCCCTGCGGGCCTTTGACCTGGCTCAGGGCACCGTTCTTTGGGAGCATCGCTTTGAAGACGCTGTGGTTGCCGGTCTAACGCGCGCTTCTGAGACTCAAGCTCTTCTCAGCCTGCCAAGTCTTGGAGGAGATCTCCCTGCGTCTCTTGACCGGGAACAGGCGTCGTCCGATAGTGCGCTGGTGGCGGTGAGCCCGGCTGGGCAGCTCATCTGGTACAGCGAGTTGGATGCTCATCAAATCTCGGCACCCGCCGCAGGTGGAGGACTGGTCGTCGTCACCGGGAGTCGTCGCGATGTGCTATTGTTCGACCTCGGAACGGGACACGAACTCGCGGCGGTGGAACTGCCGGTCGATGTGGCGCTGGTAGCGCCGGCTTGCGACCGTGAGGGTGCTTATATTCCCTGCCGAGCACCGACACTATTGGCGATCGACTGCCAGGGTGATCTCCGCTGGCGTTATGATGTCGAAGGTGTACTTGCGGGGGTACAGTTCAACCAGACGCCACTTCTCGTCTCCGAGCTTGTCATAGCAACCCTGAGTTCGGGTACGGTCGTGGCTCTCTCCCGTGAGACTGGTGCCCTTGTCTGGGAAGCCCGGGTCGGTCCACGGAGCAAGCAGTTGACTGTGCCGGTCTCGGATGGGCAACGTGTGTATGTTGGTGCGCGCGATAGCGTTGTCGCGCTCGATCTAGCTACCGGCCGCCGAGTGTGGACCTTTCAGACCGGTGTTTATGTGACGGCATCGCCGGTACTTGCAGGAGATTGGCTGTGCATTGCCGGTCACGACCGGCACCTCCACGGTCTAGCTCATCATACAGGTACGGTGGCTTGGAGAGTCGCGCTGCCCCAGGAGATCAAGACGGCGCCGGCCTTGGCCGGTGGCGATCGAAATGGGCCCTACGCCGTTGTGGTGGATTGCACAGGTAGCGTGACTTCGTTTGCTTATCCTGTTCCCGCATACGAGCACGAGCTAGCGAGACGATGGGAGAAGGCTGCTGCCGCGTGGGTTGCGGCAGGAGATGCCCGCCGTGCGGCCGAATCTTGGATCCGTTGCGCCGAGCACGCTGCTGCCGATGCGGCTAAGCATCCTACTGAGCAGATCGTTGACGCTCAAGCTCGGGCTTGGATGGCGGCGGCGGAGCTCTTTGAGACGGCAGGGGCGGTAGGTGAAGCGGCACAGGCGCGTCACCGCCATACGGAGCTGCTGGGGTTGCCCGACATTGTGGCCGAGGTGCGGCATGATGGCCTGGCCTTGAGTGCGTGGTCCACGTTGGTTTTCACGGTCCGGAATAGAGGCTACGGAATAGCCCGAAATCTGGTCATCCGCCTGGCAGGGGAGCAGTTTGCATGGGAAGCCGGCGCGCCATCGACCTTAAGTGTTGAAATAGCAGAGATGCCGGTACTCGGGGCTCTGGCTGCAGGCCAGGAGCACACACACCGGGTGAGTGCACAACCCCTCGCTCATGGCGACCAGGTGCCTCTCGCTGTTCAAATCACGTATCTGGATCGGAATGGTGAGCCTCATCGCCAGGACGAAACGCTCTATCTAAGAATCGCCCGGGATGCAGTCCAAAGTATTCCCGAGATCTTGCCCTTCGCTCCCTATGCCGGGATGGCTCCCATCGTGTTGGCCGACACGGCAGAGGTACGCCGCTCGGACTGGGGAATGAGTCTCTCCTCCGGCCTTCCTCCGGTCCTTGATCTGGAGATCCGGGTTGGACGGGGTTCACAAGATTACTCGGTGGAGTTGACGTTAGGCCGCGGCGCCGGATTTCCGCTACAGGTCTTTGATGGGTCACATATGCCGCTCTCTATCGTAGAGTGGCAGCCCAGCGGGGATTTGGGGCGGGATGGCCGAGAGCTTTTTGAGGCGCTTTTTCGTGATGCGGCTGTTCGCAAGGGATGGCACGTGGCTCGCGGGCAGGCCGAATTTCGTGATGCCGTGCGCCGGATTCGGCTACGCATTGATGATGCAGCGTCTGAGTTGTGCCGCTTGCCCTGGGAGTTGCTCCATGAAGACGAAGTGATGCTCACTGCCGGTGCCTCTACACCCTTCTCCCGTTACATCCCGGTAGACAAACCCTGGGGGCGCTCGGTGAGCACCTGGCCTATTCGCGTCTTGGGCGTCGTCGCCAACCCCCGAGATCTCCTGCAGCGCTACGACCTCGCCCCGATTGACGTTGCCCTGGAGAAGTACATTCTGGCGCGGGCGTTTGCCGGGATCGATGGACGGCGTATCAGGCTCGATTTTCTCAAACCGCCGGTGACACTGGAGCGGTTGAGCCGCGCGATGTTGCGCGGGGGCTACAACTGGTTGCACTTCATTGGGCATACCCGACTTAACACCCGCCAGGCTCGGGTGGATCTGCTGATGGAGGACGATCGGGGTGCGACGCGTGCCATCGCCGACCATCTCTTCTGTCGCATGCTTGCGCATCAGGGTGTCCAGCCGCAGTTGGTCTACCTGTCGGCCTGCCATAGCGCGATTGGGACGGGTGACAAGAGCTTGGGAGGGCTTGCGCCGAAGCTTGTTGAGATTGGCGTCCCTGCTGTGGTCGCGATGCAGGGCCGGGTACCTGTTCGTGTCGCGCAACGGGCGGCGCACATCTTCTATGCGGGGCTCGTGGACCACGGCTTCGTCGACCGTGCTATGAACGAGGCGCGCGCTGCGCTGCTAGCAGCCGAGCTTTCAGACGTTGCTGAGCCGGTCCTTTACATGCGACTACCCTCCGGTCGTCTATGGGATGAGGCCTGATTCGGTTGTTGTAGGTTTGCTCTCTAGCCGAAACCCCGCTTAAGTTTTCATCCCTGTCTAAACAGCGTGATTTGGCCGCGTTTGCGTCGTCCGTACCCTGTGATAGAATGCGTCTCGGTCGCGCTTGTTCGCGCGCAGAGCTTTTCCTTGCTGGTCCCGTGATCACTGTCCGCAGGAAAACTGCAGTCTGAGTCCGGCTGGTACTGAGCGTTACTGCTCGCTTCCAGGTTGGATTATCAGTGAGAGACTAGATTCGGAGGTCCTAATGAGCGACGAATATCAACCTGACGAAGTCATGGAATCCCTACCCGAACCGGATGTAATGCCTGCCGAGCCGGTCGAGATTGGAGCACCCAAGTCCCAGGAGCCAACAGAGCCTGCAAGCTCTGTGCCGGCCTCCGCGGAATCTGCTGTCCCCAATATGGCATCTGGGAGCGTTGCCACCGCATCGCGCTCCGGGGGGGCGACCACTGTAGTAGCTGCGCCGGGTGCCGAAGCGGCGCCAGGACAGTCTTCCCGAGTTGGGGAAGTGGCAGATGAGGAGTTTGGGAATGGCAATCACCGCGGTGTGGACGATGGCCATGTGCTTGAGCCGAGAGTCGCAGCGGCAACGTCCGCGGATTCTACCCAGGCAGGTTCTTCATCCGTTGTCAGCCTGGCCGATCTCGAGAAGCCGCGACGCGAGTCGGTCAGTCCGGAACGAGTTCGTCCTGAGAAGGCAGAGAGCGAGCAGAAGCCGCCTGTGTGGTCGAGTGCGCTCGCTACTGCAAGATCGTTCTTGTCGGGGCGGGTCTGGATCGTTGGCGCCCTGATCGGAGTGCTGCTAATCATCTTACTCTTCGTGCCTCCCATTTCACTGGGTCAGCGCTTGGGTGCAATCGGGGGTGGCTATACCACACTCGATAACCAAACACCGTCGGTAGAACATCCTGATGGGCTACGCGTTACCCGCACCGATACCAATGGCGCGCGAGTACGCATTAAATTAGCATCGATTCCGCGTGCCGATTTTGTTGTGGGCAGCGTGTCCGAGGCGCTCGAAGCCGCAGTTACGACGATGCCGGACTATCTCGTTTCCAAAAGCCCTTACTATACCCTCGATATCAGGGCCGACGGACCGGTGCCGGGTGTGATGACGGTGATGATTCCTAATGAAGCTGAACCGTGGGAGATGTTGGATCTCTATGCATGGGATGGTAGCGCGTGGCGTTGGTTGCCCACTCAGCTGGATCGTGAGGCTGAAACTCTCGTGTCCTCTGTCGACGCACTCCCTGAATCCGTAATAGTGCTGCAGAGCCAGACAAGTGGTCGCCGGGTTGCTGCCGAAACCGAGGTTTGGCCGGTTGAGGGTCTGGATGGGATAGCAGCTGAAGTCGGCATACCCGGCCTCTTGATCGGCACGATGGGTGGGACCACGGGGCAGGTGGGTGCCCTATCCTCCGACGGTGAGGGCACGTATGCCACACTAATCCCAATGATCCGTAACTGGCTGCCCGGTCGCGAACCGAACTGGGCACTAGTTAGTGATATGCTATCGATGGATACAGACCGGCAAGCACACACGACGAATCTTGTGAACCTGACGCAGCAAGGCGGATATGAGGGGCTGGTTGTTGACTACCGGCAGGTGCAGCCGCAAGATCGTGCAGCGTATGCTCAGTTCATCTCGGAGCTGGGCGCGGCCTTCAGGGCAGCCGGGCTTCGGCTTGGTGTGGTCGTCGATGCCCCGCAGCCTGTCGGGGACGGGACTTGGGATACTGGCGGCTATGACTGGGTTCGTCTTGGCGCTGCGGCGGATCAGCTCCGGGTCGTAATGCCCCTTCTGCCGGCAGCCTATGTGCCCGGCGGCGAGGTGGAGCAGTTGATGGAGTGGGCGGTCGGCCAGGTCGAGCGCCACAAGTTGATGCTAATCTATTCCACGCTGAGTTACAGCGGCGAGGAAGCGGTTGGCCTTGATAGCGTGTTGGCATCTGTTGGTGACCTACAAGTCACCGGGACGCTGACCGAAAGTGTACTGCCCGGTACCAGGGTGGAGCTTGCCCTAAACGGCGCGGTAGCTATGGAGATTAACCCCATTACTGCGGCCACCCGCGTGAGCGCTGGCGGACAGGATTACTGGCTTGGTACGCCTCAGTGGTTGGGTGCACGTATGAATGTCGCCAATCGCTACCTGCTGGGTGGCGTTGTGCTGCGCGATCTATTCGATGCGCGCAATGTCGGGGATCATATGTCTGCGGTGTCGGCCTATCAGGATGGAGAGCTTGACGGTGTAGAGGATGCATCTGCTATCCTGGACCTGACCACCATTCTCTGGGCCGTAACCGATCCCCAAGGTCAGACCTCCGAGGTCCAAACGGACCTGAGCCGGCCCAGCTTTGCGTGGACCGCCCCCGAAATTACCGGCACCTATCGCCTGGCGGCAACCGTTGCCGGACTCGACAGAGGTTCGCTCGATATCACGGTCGCTGCGCCATCTCCCGTTGTGACGGATACGATGGCGATAGAAGAACCCGGCGGACCCGACGAGACAGAAGCCGAAGAGGGTGAGACAGCAGACGCCGCAAATCTGAGGGCCGCTTTCGTGGCCGACGTGACCGTGCCCGATAATACTCGCTTTGAGAAGGGTGAGGAGTTCGTCAAGACATGGCGCTTGAGGAACAGCGGCACCGGTGACTGGCCTGAGGAGATGGTGATGGCCTTTGTCAGTGGTGCGGAACTCGGCAAGGTCACCGAGGTCGAGGTCGGTGCGATTAAGGCCGGGGATACGGTTGATATCAGCGTTGATATGCAGGCGCCGGAGGAGGATGGCAGCTACAGGAGCGTGTGGGAGCTTCGGAAGGGGACGACGGGAGTCACCGGCGGTGGGGTGTTTGTCCTGATTCAGGTAGGTGAGCCCGTCGCTGCGGATCCGGAGACCCCTGCGGCAGCACCGCCTCCAGCGCCGCGCCCCGTGGCGTCCGGCGCCTTCGAGCTGGGTGGACACATTCGCAACCTTGGCATCCCATATGCCGAACAGATGCGCCATTCTGGCATGACCTGGGTCAAAATACAGACTCACTTCGGACAAAGCGCCGCCAGTGCCATCGCCACAGCTCATGCTATGGGGTTCAAGATCCAACTGAGCGCCATCGGTGGACCCGGTATGGTGACCCAGCCGGGTTTTGAGGATAACTTCGCCGCCTGGGTGGGCCAGTTGGCAGCAGAGGGCGCTGATGCGATTGAGGTCTGGAATGAGCCCAACATCGACCGCGAGTGGGCGATCGGCCACATTAGCCCACAGGCTTACACGAACTTGCTCTGCAAGTCCTATGCCGCTATCAAAGCCGCGAATAGTCGCACGGATGTCATCAGCGCGGCGCCCGCACCGACCGGTTGGTTCGGTGGTTGCGGACCGAACGGCTGCGATGACAGACCCTGGATGCAAGGGCTTTACAATGCAGGGGCTGCCAACTGTATGGACTACATCGGTGCGCACCACAACTCGGGTGCAACCTCGCCTTCAGCACGCGTTGGGCACCCTGCGAACCCAGGTGATACGCACCATTCCTGGTTCTTCCTACCGCAGACGGAGCTCTACTACAATATCTTCCGCGGCACCCGCAAGATCGTCTACACCGAGATGGGGTATGCCTCTCAGGAAGGTGTGCCCGGCTTCTCCGACCAGTTCGCGTGGGCGCGGGGGACCAACAACGCACAGCAGGCGGCTTGGCTGGCGGAGGCGGTCCGTTTGAGCATCAATACCGGGATGGTTCGTGTCCTCATCGTCTGGAATATCGACTTCGGGCGCTTTGGCTACGACCCCCAGGATGGGTTCGCCATCATCCGTCCCGGTGGCGGCTGTCCCGCATGTGATACCCTGCACGGGGTACTCGGACGCCGGTAATCGCGATACTTTTTTCCAGGGACCGGGTGAACCGGTTTCCAGCGTGATGTAGTGATGCTGCCCGCGAGAGCTCTCGCGGGCAGCATCGCGTTCCAGACGTCATCTCATTGACTTTAGCGCCCCTGAGTGTAAGATAAGTGGGTTATGTTCTATGATCAAGTAAAACTTCATGTAGTAGCCGGGCACGGTGGCAAGGGTGCAGTGGCATTTCGCCGGGAGAAGTACATACCCTTTGGCGGGCCTTCAGGCGGGGATGGGGGTAAGGGCGGAGATATAATGTTTTTCGTCAATCCACATCTCAACACGCTCTATCATCTGGCACATCAAAAGGAGTTTAAGGCGCCGGATGGACAGCCTGGTGGTGTCAAAGATATGTATGGTGCAGCGGGTGAAGATCTGCGGATCGCCGTTCCTCCTGGCACGCTAGTCATCGACGACGAAACGGGCGCTATTGTGGCAGACCTGACGGAGCCGGATGAGGAAACCGTCGTCGCACGCGGAGGACAGGGTGGGCGGGGCAATATTCGCTTCGCAACCCCGACTAACCAAGCCCCGCGCATTGCCGAGCGTGGTGATCCTGGTGAGGACCGCTTATTGCGTCTCGAGCTCAAGCTGCTCGCTGACGTCGGTTTGGTTGGCATGCCGAACGCCGGTAAGTCGACACTACTTTCGGTGACGACGGCGGCGAAACCTGCGATCGCGTCTTATCCCTTTACGACGCTCCAGCCCAATCTCGGCGTGGTGGCGCTTAGTTCCGACAGCACCTTCGTCATCGCCGACCTACCCGGCCTTATTGAGGGGGCAAGCCAGGGTAAAGGTCTCGGGCACGAGTTTCTGCGCCATATCGAGCGCACGCGTGTCGTGATCCATCTCGTCGATGGTCACGCCCTCGATCCAATCGAGGACTTCGATACTATCAATGCCGAGTTGGCCGAGTTTGGTCACGGGCTCATCGACAAGCCGCAGATCGTGGTCGTCAATAAGTTGGATCTTCCCGGTGTGCGCGAGATGATGCCCGAGTTTGAGGCGGCCTTTCAGGCACGCGGCTACGATCGGGTATTGGGGATTTCGGCGATGACACGCGAAAACACACGCCAGTTGATGGGAATGGCCTATCAGCTTGTCCAGGAAACGCCCGAACCCGAGCTGGAGCGTCCAACCCCCGTGGTTGTCCGTCCGAACGTGGACGAGGATCAGGTCACGGTGACACGTGAGGCGGAAGACACCTGGCGGGTGCGTTGTGGTAAGATCGAACGCGCGGTGGCGCGTACGCGTACCGAATATCACGAGGCGCTGCTGCGTTTGCATCACTACCTTGATAGCCAAGGCGTGTTGTCTGCGCTGCGCAAGGCCGGCGTGCGTGAGGGCGATACCGTCCGTGTAGCCGACTACGAGTTTGAGTGGGTCGAGTCCGAGTACTAGACCTCGGTCGACATTCTCGCGTACGGCTCTTGCTCCACGCGGGGTTTGTGCTTCACTATTAGATCACGTAGAGATTTTGCTGACAAGCGCGGGACCTGGTCATCGGACCCGCGCTTTGTGATGTCACTGCGGAGGGTGTAGCATGGATGGCTCGGGCGTAGGGTTTATCCTGACCTTGCTCATCATCGAGTTCATCGATGAGTTTATCTTTGGTGCGCGCGAGGCTGCCTGGCCCCTTATCCGCGACGATCTCGCCCTTAACTATGCGCAGATCGGCGTGCTGCTGGCCGTACCCACCGTGGCCTCAGGGCTCGTGGAACCATTTCTCGGGATTCTTGGCGATATCTGGAAGCGCCGCGTCCTGATCCTGGGCGGCGGCGTCCTCTTCGCACTGGCCTTGTTGTTAACCGGGATCAGCCGGAGCTATCTGTGGCTGTTGGCTAGCTTTATCCTGTTCATCCCCTCGTCGGGAGCTTTTGTCAGCCTGTCGCAGGCCAGTTTGATGGATGCGGATGGTGCCCGACGTGAGAAGAATATGGCCCGCTGGAGTTTTGCCGGCTCATTCGGCGTTGTCTTGGGTCCACTCGCCCTCGGGCTCTTGCTTGCGCTGAACTTCGGATGGCGTACTGTCTTTGTGGCGACAGCGGGCCTCACGCTGCTCGTTGTGATGCTCGCAGCACGCCTCTCGTTTGAGAATGGGGTCGAGGAGGGGGTTGACCCGCCGGGTTTTGCAGAAGCGGCACGTGGCGCCATCGCAGCCCTGAGAAGCAGTGAGGTTCTACGCTGGCTAGTCCTGCTGCAGTTCTCCGACCTGATGTTGGATGTATTGCTGGGCTATCTGGCGCTCTACTTCGTCGATGTTGTCGGGGTTTCGGTCGGTGCAGCATCTGTCGCGGTTGCGGTCTGGACCGGCGTGGGGCTGGTCGGCGATTTCCTGCTAATCCGGCTGCTGGAACATGTTGAGGGACTTCAATATCTTAGGATCAGCGCGTTTTTGGAACTGCTCCTCTTCCTGGCATTCCTGCTCATACCCAGTTTCGTCATCAAGCTAATGATCCTGGCCTTGTTGGGACTCTTCAACGCGGGGTGGTACTCCATCCTTAAGGCACGTCTCTACGGTACGCTACCCGGACGGAGTGGGACTGTGCTTGCAGTTTATAACATCTTCAGCCTAGGTGGTGCGCTGTTACCTTGGGCGCTGGGCTGGACCGCCGAGCGGGTGGGTCTGCAGGTAGCTATGTGGTTGCTCGCGCTGGGCCCCATCGCCCTGCTCCTGGGGCTTCCGAGAGCCCATCTGCCGCGTCGCGGCCCGGTCTGCAATCGAATGCGTCGTGGTCCTTGAATGAAGAGCGGAATCGGTTAGAATCAGGACCATTTAGAGTAAGGAGGGTATATGTCCAAAACGAAGCACAACCAATCAAGAAAGCCTTCACCGAAAGCCGGCAGGGACGGCAGGCAGCCTCTGGGCGATAGAGGGAGACCTCCCTTGAAATCTTCGGCCCAAAAGGCAAGTGCGCGTCCACCTTGGGGCCTGATCGTGGGCGGCATTGTCTTGTTAAGCGTCATCATCTTCCTGGTGATCGTGGGGTTGCAGCGGAACCGCGGGCCGGCGGATCTTCCGCTTGATCCCGCCCTGGCCGAAGTCGAACCAACCGCCGCGGCGCCCACAGAACCCCTTGATGCAGGGGTAGCGCCGGTCAGTGGAGATATGCCCGAGGATCCCGCGGCGCGGAACGGCATGTACACCTCTCCCCCACCAGTCGTGATCGATCCCGAAAAGGTCTACGTGGCTACCTTCAATACCGACCACGGGGAGATGGTTATTGAGCTGTTTGCTGATAGAGCTCCCAATACAGTTAACAACTTTGTCTTCTTGGCCCGTGAGGGCTTCTATGACAACACGACCTTTCACCGCGTGTTGCAGGACTTCATGGCCCAGGGAGGCGATCCCACGGGCACCGGTAGCGGCGGTCCCGGTTACGTCTTCGCTGACGAGTTTCATCCCGACTTGCGCCACGATGGAGCCGGCAAGCTGTCGATGGCAAATTCCGGACCTGGTACCAACGGGAGCCAGTTCTTCATCACCCTCGGGCCGGCGCCCTGGCTGAACGGAGGACACACAGTCTTCGGTCAGATCGTCGATGGGTTTGACGTGTTGGAGCAGATCAGGCTGCGCAACCCGCAGGACCCCGCTGACCTGGAGACCCCCGGGGACAGCTTGATCGCCGTCACCATCGAGGAGCGGGAAGACTCACTGCTTCCGCCAGAGCCCCCTGTGGCTACGATTGAGCTGGGGGAGGTTCCCATGCCCCAAGATCCAGGTGCCCGCGATCAGATGTACGAAGGACGACCTGCCATGGTGGTAGATCCCGCGACACACTATGAAGCGACCTTTGAGCTCATGTCTGGTAAGCTCGTGGTGGAGTTGTTTGTGGACAAGGTTCCCACCCTGGTCAATAATTTCGTCTTCCTGGCACGCGAGGGCTTCTATGACGACACGGCTTTCTTCTATGTCGTGCCGGAGCAAGTTGTGCTCGGCGGCGACCCTACCGGGATGGGGATGGGTGGCCCTGGATATTACCTCCCTGCTGAGTTCCACCCCGAGTTGAGCCATGATGTGCCCGGTGTCTTGTCGCTCGTGAACTTGGGACTGAATGACGTGAGCAGCCAGTTTCTCTTCACGTTAACCGAGTTCCCGATGCTGGATGGTCAGTACAGCGTCATCGGTCGTGTGACCGAAGGACTCGAACTCCTTGAGGAACTCGAAGGGCGCGACCCCAGCACGGCTGGTGGTATGGAAGATGGGATCATCAAGACAGTCACGATTCAAGAGAAGTAAGCTTAGACGAGTATAAAGGAGATAGCATGAAAGAAGATCCTCAAGCACGAGATGGTATGTACGCCGCGCCGCCCGATATGCAGATTGATCCGGAAAAGGACTACACGGCGACCTTCAAGACCGAGAAAGGTGATTTCGTCGTTGAGCTCTTTGCGGACAAGGCGCCGAAGACCGTCAACAATTTCGTCTTCCTCGCACGCGAAGGGTTCTATGACAATACGACCTTTCACCGCGTGATCGCAGACTTTATGGCGCAGGCGGGTGACCCAACCGGAACCGGACGGGGTGGCCCTGGCTACCGGTTCGCTGACGAGTTCCATCCCGAGCTTAAGCACGACAGCCCGGGTGTGCTTTCTATGGCGAATGCAGGCCCTGGAACCAATGGCAGCCAGTTCTTCATTACCTTTGCTCCCACTCCCTGGCTTGATGGACGGCACACCGTCTTTGGTAGGATTACCGAGGGTTTGGATGTGCTCAAGAAGATTAGTCTGCGCGATCCCCAGACGGCGCGCACCCCTGGCGACCGGATCGAGTCAATTGAGATCTCGGAGGCCTAGCTGCAACTCAAGTGCTGCTGCGGTTCACCGCAGCAGCACTTCCTGGTACCAGTGCACACTGATTCACCCCTGAAACTCGCCTCCCCTCTCCAAGTCCTCTTGTTCTTCGGCCGCGAGTGTAGAATCCCTATGGTCGCTAGAGTTCCACGGTAGTATAAATGTAGGTCGCCTATTGCCATCCTGTGGGTCGCGTACCCGCCGTTGCCCCAATTCCGTCACGATCACGTTCTCTCTCAAAGTCACACCTCTTCGCCGTTTTTCTTGCGTCATTCGGCAACGTGTATATGATAGGTGTGGACACTGGCAATAGCCCTGATCGGAACGGCTGTTGCGCTCTCCCGATGCTCTGTGTCACTCTAGCTACGAGGGGTTAGCATGCGGCCTATTTGGAGACGGCTTTGGCTTGTCACAGCGATTGTGTCTTTAATTGCCCTACCGGCAGGGTTAGCCGGTTTCACGATGTTGCTCTCTCTCTTCCAGAGGATATTTCCCTCTCTGTCAGCTGACCACATCTCGACTTCTCTCGGGGTAATCTCAGTCGTGGTGGGTGGGGTGCTTGCCTGGAACGCTAGGGCGGCCCCGGAAGTGGATCGCCTTCCGATGCAGCTCCTCGATGATGTAAACTTCGTGCAACTCGTGGCCCTGGTGGCCCTTGCTGTCCTCTTTTTCGTGCTTACAGCGGCCATTGTCTATCTCCTGATTCGCCGCGGTCCCCGAAAGCATCAAACGGAAACCAAAACGGAAACCAAACGCGAACCCGCGTCCCCCGTTGTGCATAAGACGGGTACAGTGTTGAACGAGGGGCGCTATGTAATTCTCGGTCCGTTTACCCGAGATACACCTCTTCGGAAGACTGAGAGCGGTGCTTACGAAGTGCGGGCGACGACGTCTTTGAGTATCTGCCCGCGGTGCTACAGCTTGGTGGGGCGACACCTAGAGGCCGGTGCTGCTGAGTTCTCGCCGCTCTGTCCCGACTGCGGCGGGATCTTGTCTTATACGGAGGTAGCCGCTCACTTACAGATGCCGGCGAACAGTCCATCGGAGGAACCGACGTTGATCGCACGTGAAATCTCGGCCGAACGATTTGCAGCGCTCTCACAGCTGTTGGCTCGCAAGCTTGAGCACCGGGCCGTGGTGATGCCGCTGGATGCTTTCTCGGTTGCCGCGCCCGATGGCCCACGCTACTATCAGATCGAGCCCGCCATCTCCCACACCGTGGCATCGGAGATCGATATCCCTCAGGCCCTCGAACACCTTCTGGGGTGGGGAGAGTCCCTCGCTCATGGCCTGGCGTACCTGCATCATCATCAAATTGTCCTGCAGGCCGGTGCGCTGGCTTCGGGTGAGATCGGCGATCCCGCCGCGGCGGAGCAAGCCGCGAGTATGATCGTGGCTGACGGGTCTGAAGCCCGCTGGCTCTGCTTCGATAACGTTGGGCCAATGGTGCCCGATAACGAGCCCGAACTCCTTCGTATCTCTCGGCAGAATGTGCGCGCTCTGGCGGCATGTCTGCTGAAGCTGGCTACAGGTGAAACGGAGAGCGGCGCGTTGGACCGGTTGCCGGACCCCGTCAAGGTAACGCTCGGTGAGGCACTGTCGCACGACACGGTAACATCTGCAGCCGATTTCGCCACCCTTCTCGCACAGAACCGCCGGGAGCTGGCTTATCAGGAGCCCGTTCGCCTGAGGATGGGAGCTCGATCAAACGTGGGGCGTGTGCGCAAACTGAATGAAGATAGCATGCTTGCCAAAGATTACTCTGACGTCTTTGGGGCGGTCAACCTCACGGTTGGTCTCGTTGCGGTCGCGGATGGAGTTGGCGGTAACTCCGCCGGGGATGTTGCAAGCCGCTTGACAGTCGAGGCTCTGGCCGATTTCGGTGACAGTTTGCGTCAAACCTCTGCGGAAGGGTATATGCCCGATCCCGAACCCTGGATTTCGCAGGCCGCAGCGGCGGCCAATCTTGCTGTATACCGGGAACGTCAAGCCGTCTCCAGCGATATGGGCTCTACCCTGGTGACTGCGCTTGTCGTCGGTAGCTCCGCTACGCTCCTAAACGTGGGAGATAGTCGTGGCTACCGGCTTGGACCTCAAAGCATTGAGCAGATCACCACGGATCACTCACTGGTGCAGCGCTTGATCGACATTGGGCAACTGACCCGTGAGGAAGCACGCCATCATCCTCAGAAGAGCATCATCTACCGCGTTATCGGGGATACGGCCGATCTCGCCTACGACACCTATGACGTGATTCTGCAACCGGGTGAGGCGCTTCTGCTCTGTTCGGACGGGCTCACCGATATGGTCGAGGACCACGTGCTGTGGCACGTATGGCGTACAGCGGCTTCGCCCGATGAGGCGTGCCGGCGTCTCGTAGGCCTGGCGAATGAAGCCGGCGGTTATGACAACATCACCGTTGTGATTGTACAGATTGCATAGGCCGTGTGGGGACGTCGGATGACGAAGCCGGGCGGCGGGTAGGTTCGCTCGTTCGTGTCTAACCGGAGCTCTGAAGAGTCTAGCACGGATCGCGCTGATCTTTGAGACATCATACGTAGTTACAAGAGAGCCCAGGCGGAGTAGAGGGAGGGGAGCGGCGATGCTTGAATTCGGTTATGTGGTGCAGGAGCGCTATCGTATCGTACGGCTATTGGGACAGGGCGGAATGGGAGCTGTATACCGGGCCTGGGATCTACGTCTCAACGTACCTATCGCTCTCAAGGAGCTGCGACCCCAGCCTGGCCTCGATGATGAAACTCTCGCCGGCTTGCGCCGGCGGTTTCAGCAGGAAGCCTCTGTCCTGGCACGGTTGATTCATCCCAACCTGGCGCGTGTTACAGACTACTTCGAGGAGCAAGGTAATGCCTATCTCGTGATGGATTATATCGATGGGCGAAGCCTGGCTCACGTGATCCTCCAGGATGGCGCGCAGTCCGAGAGGAGGACAACGGAGTGGGCGCGACAGATCCTTGAGGCCTTGGCCTACTGTCACGCCGAGGGGGTGGTGCATCGAGACATCAAGCCTCAAAACATCATTGTCCAGCCGAATGGCACGGTCACCCTCGTGGACTTCGGGCTCGTCAAGCTGTGGAATGAGGACGACCCTTCAACGCGTGCTGTGATGCGCGATATGGGGATGCCGGAGTATGCGCCGCCTGAGCAGTATGGCGTTAGCCATGACCACACTGGGCCGCCGAGCGATATTTATAGTTTGGGCGCCACACTCTATCATCTCCTTACAGGGCGGGCGCCTGCCACCGCCACAGAGCGGATGGCCAATCCGGAGGCTTTTGTGCCGCTGCGTCGTGTGGCGCCGCACGTGAGCGATCGGTTCGAGCAGGTGATTATGCGCGCGTTGGCGCTGTCCGTCAGCGACCGTTGGCAATCGGCACGTGAGATGCTGGCACAGTTGGTCTCCGGACCGCTTCCTACATCCAGCACGGACGCCTACACACCTTCCGCGGTGAGTTCTCCAACACTACTGGCGCCGCCGGCAAGCCCACCCCTTGCAGGGCCTTCCCCTGTTGCAGGGCCTTCCCCTGTTGCAGGGCCTTCCCCTGTTGCAGGGCCGCCTCCTGCTGCAGGACCTCCTCCTGTTGCAGGACCTCCTCCTGTTGCAGGGCCGCCTTCTGTTCAGCCACAGGTGGCGCGGACTTCGTCTCCGCGTGCTCGTCGCTCGTCCCGCGCCTTAGTCCCGCTTTTCATCGGCGCCGGTCTGCTTGTCTGTCTCTTCGTGGCGTGCTTCGGCTTCTTCGTCGGTGCGCCGCTGGTCCAAGACTTGTTTGCGGAGCTTCCGGTGGCTGTGACACCATTTTCCGAGGATGTGTCGGTGACGACCTCGCCGGTAACATCGACACCCATCGGTGCGGTAGAGGCTCCGGTGGACGCTGATTTCACGATCACGCTCCAGAACGATTCTCCGGACGAGGTGTGCTTCGTTCAGGTTTCGCCATCTGACAGCGACCACTGGGGCGAGGACTGGCTAGGGGAGAACATCACCATTGCCCCCTTGGGAGGGTTTTTCCACTTCGACTTGACGGAGGGGGTCTACGATGTTCGCGCGCAGCGATGCGATCTGACCACGATGGCGACCTGGTGGCGTCTTGATCGCGATTCGAAGCTGCAAGTCGGAGCGACCGGGGCAACCGTGCGACTGCTCGTTCAGAATGATACCGGCGCGCAAATCTGTTACCTCTATGTTTCACCCACGACAGCAGATACCTGGGGGCAGGATTTGTTGGGCGACATCGAGTCACTTTCATCTGGCAGCGCCCGTATCCTGTACCTGCGGCCCGGCAGCTATGATCTTCAGGTATCAGACTGCGACAACTACGTCCTCGCGGAAGAATATGGGGTGAACCTCGGGGAAGACACGACCTGGACGGTGTCAGACTGAGCGTGAGCCGAGCACGGTGATGCTCCTCGGTAGCTCTGCCCTACTCTGGGTCTCGCTTGTCGGCCTTGAGTCGCTGCCGCAGCGCAGCGGCATGTGCTGCGGCAGCCTTGATCTCTTCTGATGTGAAACGATAGGTGCTGTAGCGCGCTGCGACGAAGGCTTCGGTCAGGCTGTCCAGCGCCTCCTGTTCCTCGACCAAGTTCAGCATCAGCTTCTCGCGGTACTCGTAGGGGGTCTCGGTCGGGCGACGCCCCACGCCCCGTTCCTGCGCCTGATCCAGGGTTGTCAGATAATGATAGATGATCTGCTCTCGCGGACTCCGACCTCCAGTTCGCGGTGTCCTGCCTTTTCCTCTGGATGCTGCGCTTCTCAGCCGTTGTACTAGCGCTGGCAGCGCGCCGGGAAGTTTGCTTCCCATCGTGCTCAACCAGTCACGGATCCCGCGCCAGGCCTGGTGGAGCCATTGCCAGGGCGCGAAGCGGCGGATGGTGTCCATAAATCCGGGTCGGTCTCGGATATAGCTGCGGATCAACACGATGACGACGATGACCAGTGTGACCCAGAAAAGCACCGAACGTATCACGGCCCACCACGGACTTCCTTCCGCGCCCGCAGCCTCGGGTGGGGGGGCGAAGGGAAATTCCTCCATCTGCGGTGGTGCCATGCCTTCTGAGTTGCCCATAAAGAGTGAGAGCAGCATAATGAATGGCCAGAGCAGGATCAAATAGAGCAGCGTCGCGAGATAGCTGATCAGCATCAGGGCCATCGAGACTAAGTCCATAATGCCCACGGTGTAACCGGTGGGCAGCAGGAAAGCGATCAACGCGGCAACGGCTACAAACAGCAGAGTGAAACGCAGCCATGTGGGCGCCAGATTTGGGGGCATCCCCACTTTTTGGCGACTCCAGAGCGTCGTCAGCCGCAGCCACTGCAAGTGTCCCAGCATCAGAACCCCGAGGAAGAAGTAGAGGAGCACGTTCCCCACTGGCGTGCTGATGCGGGCGTGCGTCATCTGTAAGAAGCTTTCGACGTTCACCCGGTTCAACGCTGTGAAGATGATGAGAATCCCTCCCCCGAGGAAGTAACGGTTCACGACCCGCTCGCGTGGATCGGTCTCTCCACTTCCTACTCCCATGGGGTCGATGAGTTCATCCATGTCGCGTGCCGTCATCCCCGCAGCTAACCAGCCCACCACGCCTATACCATAGGCCACTAGCGAGCGGGCATCGAAGAAGGTCAGGGGGGAGTTGGCCCAGTTCTGAATCGCTTGTAGTAGTTGCGGCAAAGTGTCGCCAAGGTGGTTGAGCAGTTTGACGCCGAAAAATAGCAACGCCAGTTCGATAAGGCGTGCTCGCGTGGCATCGCCGCCACTGAAGATCCGGTTCTTCGCGAAGGGTCCGTGAAAACGGCGCTGTGTCTTGAATCCCACAAACGTCATCAGTATGGAAACGGCCCACACGAAGAGGGCCACGCCGAGTGGATCAGTCCCTTCGGAAACGATCAGGGGTGCGCTCAACTGCGCGACCGACCAAGTGATGCAGCCAATGAGGACCGTCACGATGGCAGGCTGAAACAGAGTGTAGACTAAGTTGTTCGGCGGTTCCTTTTCCTCCTCCTCTTCGCCTCTGCGGTTGAGGTAGTCATCGGTCTCCCGTACAACGACCCGGGATCCGCCAAAACGGGATCTATCTTCCTGCGGACTCATACTGTTCGATGGCTCATATCCATTAATGACTCAGACCTGTTGATAGCTTACCCCCATGGGTCATCTAGACCAAACGGATCTCCTCCTCACGCCAGACGTGATGGACTCGTAGGCCCAGTGCTGCTGCGTGCGCGCGGCCTTCCGGATCGGGGGGCGCGGGCATAACCAGGATAAGGGCTACGGCAAGTCCCTGCTGACGCAGATAGAGAAGCGCGTCGTAGAGCTCGGGTGTCTCCTGACCCGTGATCAAAATGGCGGTCCCTCCCCACGATAGCTGGGTGCTGTCGCGTCGGACCAGATCGATGAGGTCGAGGTCCTCGCCTTCCGCCGGCATCGGTTGACGAGGTTTATCCGTCGGAGACACCTTCTCCGACGGAGACTTTGTCTCGGGTCGCTGACCGTAGGTCTCTACCCTGGCAAGTATCTCGAGGATACCCATCAGGTGAGCGCGCTCGCGGCGTGGGGGAAGGCAGAGTGTCCTGATTTGCTCCTCCTGAAGCGGATCGATTCCCTGGGTTGTCAGTCCGACCGCAAGGCCCTCCCGGAGCACGATATGATTGGCGAGGGACGCTGCGGTCACGATGGCCAGTTCTGACGCCGCAACCATACGCTGGATGGAATAGCTCGCCTGATTCAGGTCGAGGAAGATCATCGTTTCGCGAGCGATGGCGGGTTGGTACCGCTTTACCAACAACTGTCCCGCACTGGCGCTGGCTGTCCAATGAATGCGACGTGGCGAGTCACCGACTTGGTACTCGCGGACACCTGTGACGCGCGTTGGGTCTTCAAAGAGAGGGGCTGGAGCCGGTAGTTGGGCTAATGGGGAGCGGGTAGGCAAACCCAGCGATTCGAGCGATACAACGCGTGGATACACAATGATATATTCCGACTGCTGGTGACCGGCTTCCTGTGGCGTGAATCCTAGCAAATCTCCCGTTCTCCAGATCATAGGCCCGATGACGTAATAGCCCCGCTTATTACACGACAGTGTGTACTCGAATGTTTGTTCCTGGTGTGGCATCAGGGTGATGACCCGCCGGTAGTAGGGAGGAGAAATCAGGTCTACGGGCAACGAGTCGTGCATCTCGACCCACGGGACGGGGAGCCAGCCCTCGTTGGATACTCGTAATTCCACCTGAATCTGCTCCCCGGGAAAGGCGCGATTGATCAGCCGCCGCTCGGTGAGGAGCTGGCGCATACTTTGGCGGGACCAGGCACGACCGAGAAGGTAAACGGCTGCGAGAAGGTAGACGAGACTGAAGTAAGTATCGATGCGCAAGAGTGCCGCCAGAAGGAAGAGCCCGATCAGGAGGGGGATCAGATTGGGCATAGCGTCTTCATGCTGCCACCGGCTAAGCTCGCCTTGGCGCTTCTTCTAGGGTCAGCGCCGCGCGTTCCAGTATCTCACTTACCAGGTTTTGGGCGCTCCGCCCCCGGAGCTGGCTCTCAGGCTTGAGAATCAGCCGGTGGCTGAGCGCGAGGGGAGCAAGGATCTTGATATCATCCGGAAGCACGTAGTCTCGCCCGTGAATCGCTGCCCGGGCTTGACCCATCTTGTAGAGGGCGAGCGAACCCCTGGGACTGGCGCCAAGCGCGATGTCATTGTGCTCACGCGTCGCGCGTACGAGGGTGAGGATGTAGCGCTCCACTGTCTCGTCGACGTGCACGTCGGTGAGCGTGTCGCGTAGGCGTAGGAGCTCATTGCCGTCGACCACCTGCTCGATCGCTTCAATGGGATGCTGCTTACGCTGGTTGCGCAGGATCGCAATCTCATCCACGGCCTCTGGATAACCGAGCGAGATCCGCATTAGAAAGCGGTCGAGCTGCGCTTCAGGAAGTGGAAAGGTCCCCTCGTATTCAATAGGATTCTGCGTTGCCAGCACGACGAAGGGAGCCGGTAGCTTGCGCGTTATGCCACCTGTCGTCACCTGACCCTCCTGCATCGCTTCCAGGAGCGCTGCTTGTGTGCGGGGGGTCGCGCGGTTGATCTCGTCGGTCAGCAGGATATTGACAAACACTGGCCCCGGCTGGAACTCGAACGCATTTGTCTGTTGGTTGTAGATCTCCACGCCGGTGATGTCATTCGGTAACAGGTCGGGTGTGCATTGTAGCCGTTTAAAGGTTAGGCCCATACTTACTGCTGTGGCGCGCGCGAGCATCGTCTTCCCCGTGCCCGGTACATCCTCGATCAGCACGTGTCCCTGACATAGTATGGCGACCATAAGTAGCTCCAGCTGCTGGCGTTTTCCTACAATGACACGCTCCACATTCGCCGTGATCTGGTCGCTAAACGCAGCGACCTCGGCCAATGCGTTGTTCTCTGAACTCACTCGCGTAGCTACATCGGGTCGCTTTTCCGTCATGGATTCGTCTCGTCTCCCTAAAAAAAAGAGTCTCTCACTGTGTACGCTCGCTGCGCCGACCGATCGCGTTCATTGTAGGTCAAATGATTCCCGGGACAAGTACCGGCCTCGGAAGAAGGCCGGCTAGCGTACTGTGCCGGTTGTTTGCTCGCTTGCTAACTTGATGTATGATCTTCTGTTGAGCCCCATTTGATCTCAGTGACCGGAGACCAAGCCAAGGAGGCGCACAAGGAGGAGCACAATGACCGACGAACTGAACCCCTTTGAGATTGCACAGAGCCAGCTCGACACGGCTGCGGAGTTAATGCAATTGGAGCCCGCGATTCATGAGTTCCTTCGCTGGCCCGTCCGTGAGCTTCACGTGACGCTTCCCGTCCGCATGGACGACGGGACTACTGAGATCTACCACGGTTTCCGCGTCCAGTATAACGATGCCCGCGGGCCGACGAAGGGCGGTCTACGTTTTCACCCTCACGAGACGATTGACACAGTGCGAGCGCTGGCTGCTTGGATGACATGGAAGACCGCCGTTCTGGACCTACCGCTGGGGGGCGGAAAGGGCGGCGTCATCTGCAATCCAAAAGCAATGTCACCAAGCGAGCTTGAGCGGTTAAGTCGTGCCTACATTCGCCAGGTGGGCCGTATACTGGGCGAGGATATGGACGTCCCTGCGCCCGATGTCTACACAACGCCGCAGGTTATGGCGTGGATGATGGATGAGTTTTCGTTTATGCGAGGCTACACCGTGCCGGGTATGATCACCGGAAAGCCGTTGCCGCTAGGAGGCTCAGCCGGACGCGGTGACGCCACGGCGCGTGGAGGTATGTTCTGCATCCGAGAGGCCGCTGCCTTAAAGGGTTTGAAGACCGAAGGTGCGACGGCTGCCGTTCAAGGATTCGGCAATGCTGGGCAGTACGCGGCGACGTTGGGATCGTCTCTGTTGGGGATGCGTATCGTGGCTGTATCTGATTCGCAGGGCGGTATCTATAATCCTGCCGGCTTTGATGCTGAGGCGCTCGTGGCCTACAAGCTACGGACCGGCTCGGTCGTCGGCTTTGAGGCCGCTGACACGGTCACCAATACCGAGTTATTGGAGCTTGATGTCGACGTTCTCATCCCTGCTGCCCTGGAGAACCAGATCACCGCTGTGAACGCGAACAAAATCAAGGCGCAGATCATAGCCGAGTTGGCCAACGGGCCGACCACCCCGCCGGCCGACGAAATCCTCTATGATAAGGGTACCTACGTCATCCCTGACTTCTTGTGCAATGCGGGTGGTGTTACGGTCTCTTATTTCGAGCAAGTTCAGAATGCTTACAAGTTCTACTGGAGTGAGAAGCGCGTCAACGATCTCCTGGATGAGATGATGACGGCAGCATTCCACTGCGTCGCCGTCGCTGCTACAGAGTACGGCGTTCACAACCGGATGGCTGCATATACCGTGGCGGTGGGGCGCGTCGCGGAGGCCTGCAAGCTGCGTGGTTGGGTCTAGACGAGAAACAGGTCCTTGATCGCGCGATCCGGTTCACCATCTAATGAACCGGGTTCGATGCTGGAGAGTTCAGCAAGACGTAAATGACGCGCGACGTTCTGCCTGCGGACTACTTGACAGTGGGACGCTCGCGGAACGTTGCGCGTTTTGCTTTCTTACCGGTCGCTGCTCTTCCTGAGGGGCTTGAGGTAAGCCACGGCGCGTTGCTGCTCGTCATTCATCACGATCTCGATGTGACGTCCCCCGGTGACTGCCGGAACGTCTATGACCTTGACATATTCACTGTACTCTGCATCTGCGGGCAAGAGGGCTGAGAGCCGATTAGGAGCGCGATCCAGGAAGTCAGTGTTGAGACTTACGCCACGGTGCCCCAACGGTACCGGCAATGGGAAGATCCCGGCTTCCACAAGGTCCTGGAAGAAATGCGTGCCATAGGACGGTTCCCCACCCATGCCCGATTCCGCTGCGGCGACCTCAACGAGGACACGTGCATTGAAAATATCGGCATAGGTAACCTTGACGCCCAAATCGACATCCGAGCTGCCCCAGCGTCCCGGGCCGATCAGCACGAAGACCTCATTACGTAGCTTCTCGTTTAGGCGCCCGATCACACGCGCGATCTCCAACTTGACCGTGCTCCCCACGGAAGCTGAATGGTTCGGTGCCCGATGGTAGCTCTTAGCATCGACGTAGACGACGTACCGCACGTCTGACACAACACCCTGAGGGACCATCTCCGTCGTCTGAAGGATCAGATCCTGCGGTGGGATGGGCTCGGGAATATCCACCGCTGCTTGTTGTTTCCGGCTGACCATCGGTCTGCATTGGAGCAGGTGGATTGTGTATGTAGCATGTGGATGGCCCGGTTCGATGTCGACGGTGAACTCGATGTCGACGGGCCAGCGGTGCCCTCGTTCCAGTCGGCTCAGCATCGCTTTCATCAGGTCAATAAAGGCCGTGTCCTCCACGAGCCGGTCGAAGGTCAGCAGCAGGCTCCCCCGTTCGTTCCCACTCAGGCGCGCGAAGATGGGGACGAGGTAACCATCCTTATCCATAGAAGCGAGGTAGCGTAGAGCCGGGTAGTCGTGTTGCAGCACCTCGGCGACCGGCAAGGTTTTGATTGTATGATCGTTGAGGTCCAGTACATCGATATAGCGCTGGGCATGTTTGCGCGTCTGCTCAGTGCCTATGAAGGGTCGGAGCTTAGGGTGGCTTAGCGCGACCAGGCGCGGATAGTCATTGGCGACACGCTCCACTGCGCGGGTACCGAAGCCGGAGACCAGGCGTAGGAATCCGTCCTCGCGTCGAATCTTCGGATTCCAGCGAATTGGGTTGCGGCTGTAGCCCACTCCCGCAACCGTCGGGAAGAGGTAATTGCGGTAGCGCTTACCCTCCACTTTCTGAATGAGCACGGCCATGCGCTCGTCGTAGTCTACCAAGCCCATCTGCTGCCGGTAGAGTAGTGCGTCGGGGCTCAGCGTGCTGGCGTAGACGCGTCCGATTGCCTGCAGGAGGTCTCCCAGATTCTCGCTGGGCGTGCCCTGGTTCGCACAGAAAACGCTTTCGTACTTGCCCGCGAGTGCCGCACCGAAGTGGACCTCGAGCAAGCTCGATGATCGCACGATGAGCGGGCTGTTCCCCACGTCATCGAGCAGGGCTCTGAGCCTTTGAACGATATCCACCGGGAAGCGCCCCTTTTGGTACAACTCACGAATGCGGGGGTGGTCCGCGATAATCTCCTCGCTTCGGCGGTACTTCTGGTCCATAAAATGCGAAAATCCATTAATGGCCATAAAGTCGTAGAAGACATCGGCTCCGATGTAATAGGAGTCGGGGATCTTCACATAGCACGGAATGCTTGTCCCATCGTCGGTCATAAGCGTGTTGCCCTCGTCATTCCCGCCTTCTGCGTGCAGCATCTTGCGGGCCAGCAACAATCCGGCGGCTTTGCCTCCGATTTTGCCGTGACCGATAAGGTTGCGGCGCACTTCTTGTAGATCCTCGATAGTCAGAATCTCCTTGGCAATGCCAACATATTCCAGTTGGTCACTCAGCATACCTTTGATCAGGACAACGATGATCTCACGGAGGTGGTGTTCTACAAACGCCAACTCCGATGACGGCAGGGCGGCATAGGCCTCTCCCTGCGCGAAGAGCAGGTCCATAGGAGCGAGCTCCGGGTTGAAGTCAAGCACGCCCGGGTGTTGGTCCATTGTCGCTGACTCCGAGAGCCCCTGGTGAATGACCTCATCAAGACGCTCCGGCGGGAAGTTGTAAGCAAAGTAGAAGTCGGTGAGTTGATCGCGGATAACCGACATGCGGTGGTGCCAGACTGCTGCCGACTCCTGTCCGTAAGGGTCGGCGAGCCCCTCGCGTGCCTGTGAGGCAATGGCTTTCTGCCGGACCTCGGCTTCGAGCGCCGCTGGGGTCAGTATGCCGGCAGAGAAAAGTGCCCGGCGCATCAACTCCCGGATGCGGGGAGCCAGGATTGGGTATTGCGCCAGGCGGATGTGGATGCCATAGACCTCATGGAGTTGTTCGTGGTATGCACTGCTGCCGATGATCCATTCTACATCGCTCATATTGCGCTCCCATCTATCAATGCCAGGATCTGAGGCTATTGTAGCAGATGCCCGTCACGCGGGTAGCAACCAACTCATACCAAGCGCGATCCTTACACGCCGGATCGCGCTTGGGTAACGTGCCAGCCGGGTAGGTCGCGTGATGGACCAGAATCGGGCCTACAACATCAGGATCAGGGCCGCGGAGGCGAGAGCTAGCAGCATCGCCAGCATATCTGCCCCCTGGTACCGCAGCTCGATGAGGGAGGTTCGCGGCTCTTGACTCCGATAGCCGCGAGCCTCCATCGCGAGAGCGAGATTCTCGGCTCGTTGCAAGCTCACAAGAAAGAGCGGTACGATGACCGGCAGCACCTGGCGGGCGCGGCGTAGAGGCCCCCCCCGTCCCGTGCCCCATTCGGCACCGCGAGAGGCCTGGGCTTTGGTAATCCGCTCGGCCTCCAGGGCCAGGAGCGGCAGAAAACGGAGAGCCACTTGCACCATCAGCACGAAGTCCTGGACGGGAAGACGAAGCTTGACCAGCGGGTGCAACAGGGCTTCCAGTCCGCGCACGATCTCCGTCGTGGAGGTGGCCGCCGAGAAGGCTGAAATCAGCAGGATCAGGGCCGGGAAGCGCAGTAGCAGGCTAAGGCCGCTGAGCAGGCTGGTCAGCGAGACGTTGAAAGGCCCCCAGTCCCAGATCAGGTCCGGGGCCGCGCCGGGGCCGAAGAGAGTTTGAATCACGGCGAGGATGAAGATGAAGGGGAGGGGGGTAAGCAGCCCCTTGAGAGTATACGAGAGCGGGATGCGCGCTAGAAGAGTGATGGCAAGTGCGCCGGCAAGCGCGAGGACCAGCCCCACCCATTGCTGTGTCACGGTGGTCGCTATGAGGAGCAGGGTCACGCCGACGAGCCGGGTCCGGGGGTCGAGCTTATGGACCGGCGAGTTTGTCGGTACGTACTGGCCGATGGTAATGTATCGCTGAAATTCGAAGCTCTCCACAGGCTAGCACTCCTCTTGTCTACAGCAGCGTGCGAGATGCTCGACCAACTGGCCTGGCTCCACCAGATTGTCCGGTAGCGTCCATCCTCGTTCCCGCAGGGCTGTGGCTACTTGTGCGGCAACGGGTTGCTCCAGTCCCCAGGAGAGCAACTCCTCGCCGCGTGTGAAGATTTGCCTCATAGGGCCCGAGGCCACGGTGGTCCCGTCTACCATAACGGTGAGTTCGCTGACAAGTTGGGCGACATCCTCCATCTGGTGTGATGAGATTGCCAGCACCATTCCCGAATGCTGCAGTGCGGTAAGGTGATCGAGGATCTCGACCCGCGAAGCCGGATCGAGACCCGCAGTGGGTTCGTCGAGCAAGAGAGCCCGCGGTTGCAGGGAAAGTATAGCGGCGAGCGCTACCTTGCGCTTCTCGCCGCCGCTCAGGGCAAAGGTGTAGCGGTCCTTGAAGGCCTCAAAGTCCAGTCCGACGAGGGCCATGGCCCAGCGGACCCGTTCGCGCAGTGCTTCGCCTGTGAGCCCGGCGAGGCGGGGCCCGTAAGCAATCTCGTCGCCGACATACTGCTCGAAGATCTGGGACTCCGGCGTCTGAAAGACGAGACCGACCGATCGGCGAACGTGCCGAAGATCGACGTCCGGATCATTGAGATCGTAGCTACCGACCCGAACGTTGCCTTCTTGCGGTCGCAGGAGCCCATTCAGATGCTGCAGCAACGTGGACTTGCCCGAGCCGGTTGCTCCGATCAGCCCATGGGGAAGCTCGTCGCGTATGGCAATCGTAGCATCACGGAGGGCCAGGTGGGCGAAGGGCGTGCCCGCCATATAGGTATGACCTAGCCCGGTGGCCTGGATCAGGGCCGGACTGGAGGCGCCCACGCCGTCCTCAGAGGACTCGATGCTCTCCTGATCGGGAGGACAGTCAATCACCCGGCGAGGTAGGCGGTCGAGAGCTGTAACGAGGTCGGAGACGCTGAGCACTTTATTGATCGCAGCAGCTGCGGTGTCTGAAACTGGGATCGTGTCCAGAATCTGACGAGCTAGGCGCGCAGCGGGCGGGAGATCAAGGCCAAAGGGGCGCACTTGGTCCGCGTCCGTGAAAATCTCATTGGGTGGACCCTCAAGCGCGACCCGGCCCTTATGGAGGACGACGATGCGGTCGGCATCCAATACCTCCTCCATCAGATGCGTGATGAGGATCAGCGTCAAGCCCTGTTCGTGGAGCTCGCGAAGCAGAGCGCGCACGGCCCGCCGCCCTACAGGGTCCAGCATAGCGGTGACCTCGTCGAAGATGATGCAGGCGGGCCGCATCGCGAGCACGCCCGCCAGCGCTAAGCGCTGCATTTGACCCGCTGAGAGCATATGTGGCGGGCGACGGCGCTCCTCCCAGAGATCGAGTCTGTGCAGGACTTCATCCACCCGCGTGCGGATCTCGGCGGTCGGCAATCCCATATTCTCCAGTCCGAAGGCCACATCGTGCTCAACGAGGGTAGCGACGGTTTGATCCTCGGGACGCTGGAAGACCATCCCCACCATCCGGCGAATCTCCGGATGGTTTCGCGGGTTCCGCGTATCAAGTCCGCCAATGGTGACGGCGCCCTGGGTAGGAACGAGCAGGGCATTGAGATGTCGTGCCAGCGTAGTTTTGCCCGAACCGTTTGCGCCGACGACCGCCACATACTCGCCCTCCTCTATTTGCAGCGAGAGTTGAGCCAGTGCCGGAAGTGGCCGGTCTACGCCCGCCTGTCCAGGCGTTCCACTATAGGTATAGCTAACTGAATCGACCCGTATGAGAGGTTTCACGCTAAAGAGTATAAGAGGGGATGGTGTGGGGTCAATGTGATTAGGCTTTGATGCTGCAGTTATGCGAGGTTTTGGTATAATCCAACGATGATGGCTCTTATCATTCATCTTAGGTATTCGCACTGGAGAAGATATTATGGCAAGTGATCGAACACGTAAAATCGTGATTGCAGGGGTCTTGGGTGCCATTTCCGCACTCCTTGGCTGGACACGTTTGGGCTTTATCCCGTGGTTCACAGGGGCCTCATTGACGATTATGCACGTACCCGTGATCATCGGCGCGATACTGGAAGGGCCGGTGGTTGGCCTGGCAGTGGGCTTGATATTCGGCGCGTTCAGTATGTTGCAGGCAGCCATCGCTCCCGCCGGACCCGCCGATGTCTGGTTCACCAATCCCCTGTTAGCAGTGCTGCCCCGCTTGTTCATCGGTCCCGTCGCTTGGCTGGCGTATGGGCTCCTGAAACGTCGTCCCCGTTGGGGAGTGGTGATCGCTGTGTTTGCCGGACCACTTTTCGCGCTCTCGTTGATCGAGCTGGTCGGGTACAGCTTCTGGCTGGCGTTCGGCGTGTTTTCGCTGGTGAACATTCTCCTGGCGCTTTTCGTCTGGCAGACTATGCTGGAGAAACCCGAGACGGCGCTTGTCGGCGCCGGCATTGTCGGCAGCTTAACCAATACAATCCTGGTTTTGGGAATGATTGGGGTTCTGGGACTGCTCCCTTGGTCATTGCTGCCGCCCATCGCATTGATCAATGGCTTACCCGAGGCTATCGGTTCCGCTCTGATCACGGTGGCCGTGGTAGGGGCTTGGCAGCGGATTCAGATTGGCTCTCGGAGAGGTTCGAAGCTGTAGGCATTTATGGGACGACATGGCTCTTCGATGCCTGCAGCGGGGTCTACCGTTGTCGGTGACCTGCATATCGTAGCGCTCGCGGGTGGCGTGGGGGGTGCCAAATTGGTCCAGGGACTGGCCCATCTCTTGCCCCCCGCGCAGCTGCGCATCATCGTGAACACCGGTGATGACTTCGAGCATCTGGGGCTCTCGATCTCTCCGGACGTCGATACGGTGATGTATACTTTGGCGGGGTTGGCGAACCCTGAGACCGGCTGGGGGATCGCGGATGAGACCTTTCACTGCCTGGAAACGCTGACTCGGCTAGGCGGACCTGCATGGTTTCGCCTGGGCGATCGAGATCTGGCGATTCATCTGCTGCGGACCGAGAAGTTGCGTGCTGGGATACGGCTCACCGAGGTGACGCATCAGCTCGCCACAGCCCTCGGCGTCCATCATGCGCTTCTGCCGATGACTGATGACCCGTTCCGCACGATGGTGGTGACACCCGGCGGAGAGCTTTCCTTTCAGGAATACTTCGTTCACCAGAAGTGTCGCCCTATCGTCCAGGGCTTTCGATGGGAGCATAGCGACAATGCCGGTCCCACCCCCGAGGTCTTGGCTGCCTTGGACTGGGCGGATGCCGTCGTTGTTTGTCCCTCGAACCCCTACGTAAGCGTTGACCCGATTCTCGCGTTGCACGGGGTTCGGGATGCGGTACGGGCGAAGCCGGTTGTTGCTGTCAGCCCCATCATTGGTGGCGCGGCAGTTAAGGGGCCCGCCGCCAAGATGCTGCAGGAGTTGGAGGGCGGGGCTTCGGCATTAGCTGTGGCAGCCCATTATGGGAACCTTCTCTCCGCGTTTGTTCTGGACTCGGTCGACGCTTCGCTGGCACCTGCAGTCCGCGACTTGGGGGTCGAGGTCCTCGTGGCTCAGACGTTGATGCCGGGGCTGGAGGAGCGTGTCGCGCTGGCACGGGTGGTGTTGACCTTGGCTGCTTCCGTGGTCGATGGGACTGCACGTTTCACGGCCTGTGCGCGCCGGCGCGACTAGCTGTGGTGCAGAAAGCACCAGGGAGACAGTCCGTGGAGATCTGGGCTCTTATCCCGGTCAAGCCATTGGCCGAATCGAAGACGCGGTTGGCCCTCGCCCTCAAGCCTCCTGATCGGGTGAAGTTGGTGCGTGCCATGCTTCATCACACGCTGCAGGTGCTTGGTCGTGTCAGGAAACTGGGCGGAGTCGCGGTTGTGACACCCGATGTTGCCGTGTCGGCGCTCGCGATCGAGTACGGTGCCCGTGTGTTGCACGAACCTTGTGCTCCGGGGCTGAATGCATCCCTCTCCTGGGCGACGACCCATCTCCGTGATGCCGGCGCCGGAGGCGTGCTTGTCATACCGGGCGATCTGCCTTTGCTCCGCGAGGAGAGCGTTGAGGCGCTGCTCGCGGCGGCGACAAGCCCCGGTGTGGTCGTTTCGCCCGACCGCCACCGCCAGGGCACCAACGCACTGTTGGTTGCGCCTCCGTCATTGATCCCCTATCGCTTTGGCAGGGATTCGTTCCAGCGTCACCAGGATGCCGCAACAGCGGCGGGCGTCAAACCCGTGGTAGTTGAGACGCCGGACCTCGCGGCGGACGTGGATTTGCCTGAGGATCTGAGTGTGGTGGAGGCGATGCGCTAGGTCGCACCATAAGCCGTCTTTGATGAGAGTGGAAAGCCAGGGGGACCATAAGGATGGTTGATGCCAGGGCAGAGCAACTGCCCCCGGTGCGTTCATCGGATATCCTGTTGGAGGGCGGCTGGCTGCTAATCGCCGTGCTTATTCCCCTCTGGGTAAACTTGTGGGCCGATCAGCCCTTCGAGCTCTCCAAGGTCCTGCTCTTTCGCTCCCTGGTTTGGTTGCTTGCCGCTGCCTGGCTTATAGACCTGTTCCGCAACGGACGCCTTGGATTCTCTTCGCTTGAGCGGAACCCGTTGCTTGTGCCGGTCGGGATCCTCGCAGCTGTGGTAGTGCTTTCTACCGTCTTTGCCTTTGACCCTGCGCTGAGTCTGGACGGCAGTTACGTGCGCGGGCAGGGCTTACTCACCTATCTTAGCTATCTGCTCCTCTTTCTGATCGTGACGTATCGGTTGCGCACGCCACTGCAAGGTCTGCGCCTTGTTGCCGCCATTGTCCTCACAGCTGTTCCCATGGTTCTGCTGAGCCTATTGCAGGCGATAGGACAGGATCCCCTTGGAATGGTCAGTGATGCGCGCTCGCCCATCTACGGGACGTTGGGTCGGGCGAACTTCGTCGGCGCCTATCTGGCGCAGGTGTTGCCCCTAACGCTAGGCCTGGCATGGCTCGTGCCGCAGTACCGGCATCGCCGGCTCCTGCTCCTATTGGCAGGAGCGCAGGTGGCCGTGATCGCGTGGACACTCACGCGTGGCGCTTGGCTCGCGGCAGCTATGGCTCTGACACTCTTCAGCCTGCTTTTGGTCTGGCCGCGTCTACCGCTCCGGCTCCGCCCTGCAGTGGTTGCCACAACTGCCGCGATCGGGGTCGCGGGCCTTGTCGTGGGCGGCTACATCTTGCTTGGGGCCGAGACCGGCTCCATACTTGCCCGCCGTACGATCTGGATCTCGGTGTGGGGCCTTGTGCGGCAGCGGCCTCTGCTGGGGTATGGCCTCGACGCCGTGGAACTCGTATTTCCGCGCGTATATCCTCCCCAACTTGTCTACTATCAGGGCCGTCAGGTCTTCGTGGATCGCGCCCACAATGTGGTGCTGGATTGGATAGTGACAACGGGCGTCGTTGGTGCGCTGAGCTTTTTGCTCGTTGTTACACGATTTTTCATCCTGGGCTGGCAACGCGTAATAAGTGCCGGCGGGAGGCAGCGCATCCTGGTCATCGCCGCTCTGGCGTCGGTTGCCGGCAATCTCGCCGGCAACCTATCCGGCTTCGATGTGACGGCCACCGCCGCGCTCACCTGGCTCCTTATGGCATTGGTTGCGTCGCCCGCTATGGCATCGCGTGCGACACCAGAGGA
>SLDA01000227.1 GCA_007125545.1 Thermoflexales bacterium
AGAGGGATGACAGGAATGTCATGCTCCTCGGCCAGACCTGGCGCCAGATTTGCTGTACTATCAGTAACGACAACGAACGGTTTCATTGCAATTCCTTTCCATGAAGACTTAATGAACGGGATAAATTGAACCACTATACGACTCGAAAACAGCTCCATTCTACCCTAACACCTCTGGCAAACAAACCGCACTCCGATGTATCATTTGGACCATCGGCCGCCGCTTTGGCATACCGTGAGTGATAGGCAACGTGTGATTCTTACTCAATGAATCGAAATGTGGTAAAATAAACTTGCACGACAATTGAATAGTCATGCACTGCGGAAATCCGGTTGTCCCCTATTCCCGGCATATCAATCAGCTGTGGATGGCGAAATCGGGCAAGGGTAGTTCGTCTGGTAAACTGGATGGCAACGATGAAGATCTTGGTCGCGGATGACGATATGGTGATGCTCGGGTTGCTGAGAACCTTGATCGAGCTGGAGGGCGATCAGGTGATGACGGCGACTCGGCCCGAACAGATCATACCCGCTGCCATTAAGGAAGAACCGGACATGATTCTTATGGACTACCACCTCGCGGGTGGCGACGTGATGGATACGCTCATCGAGCTCAAGAGCACAGCCGAGCTCAAGGAGATACCGATATTAGTCACGTCAGGAATGGATCGCGAGGTCGCGTGTTTGAGGGCCGGTGCAGATGGGTTCATTTTGAAACCCTTCCGGCCTACACAGCTATTGGATAGGATCCGTCTGTTGGCGGATAGGAGCTGATGCAATGCAGGTTTGGGCCCACAGCATTCGTTTGCGCTTGACGGGTACGGGGCTGCATCGCGAAGCAAATAAGACCACATAAATAGGTGAATATGGGAGGTTTAACAAGTGTAGAATGGCCCGACGACGACGTAAACAAAAAGAACCGGTTAAAGATCAGTGGTATACGATGGAATTGCACATTCACACACCAGCTTCAGCAGATTTTCAGCAGGATAGCGTGAGTTATCTCGATGTCCTGCGCGAGGCGGAGCGGAAAGGCGTCGATATTCTGGCCTTCACCGACCACAACACGGTTGCCGGATATCGCACTATGGAAGAGGAGATCGACAACCTGGAGTTGCTGGAGCGTTTGGGGCGACTGAGTCAGGTTGAACGCCAGCGACTTCAGGAGTACCGGCGGCTCCTCGATCGAGTCCTCTTATTGCGCGGGTTCGAGTTTACCGCCACATTTGGTTTTCACATTTTGGCGATACTTGACCCGGACATTCCGCTGCGGGACCTTGAGTTCTTGCTTTTGAAGCTCAATATCCCGGCAAGCAGGCTCGATGAGGGCGCCACCGATGTCGGCGCCACGGTCGATGTATTGACAGCATATCAGTTGATCGACCAGGCTGGTGGCATTGTGATCGCGGCGCACGCCAACTCCTCCAATGGCGTGGCACTGCATGGGATTCAGTTTGGCGGACAAACTCGTATTGCCTTTACCCAGGATCCACACCTCCACGCGCTGGAGGTCACAGACCTGGAAAAGACATCTCGAAAGACAACCGCACGGTTTTTCGATGGCTCCAAGCCTGAATATCCGCGACGTATGCGCTGTATTCAGGGCTCTGATTCGCACCGGCTGACCCGTCAAGCCGACAAGCCTCGCAATCTTGGCGTCGGGGACCGCCTCACGGAAGTCCTGTTGAGCAGCAAGACGTTCGAAGCGCTGCGCGAGGTTTTCCGTGGCGACGATTTCGCGCGCACACGACCGTACCGCGCTCAAGCCGTCCCCGTGGACTACGTTCAGGCGGCTCGCGACGAAGGTCCGAACATCGTTCAGGAGTTCCACGAGCGTTATAGTCAGCGAGGTGGCTATCGAGACACGATCATCGCCGACATCTGCGCGTTTGCCAATACGAATGGCGGGGCTCTCTATATCGGCGTCCCCGCCGATCCGAAAGCGAAGCCGACGGGAGTCGGAGCCTCACCGCAGCGGGTCGTCAACCTCTTCAAACAGGAGGTCGAAGAGCGAATCACGCCAGAGCTCGAGGTCACGATCGACGTGCAAGAGACTCAGAGCATCAAGGTCGTGCGCATCATCGTTCCACGCGGCACACGCCCTCCTTATGCCATGGATGAGAGCGAGATCTACATCCGCAGCGAATCGGAAACGACCGTAGCAGTTCGTGATGAGATCGTCGAGCTTACCAAGCGGGGCATGAGCGATAAGCCCACACCCGCACCAGTGCCGGTGGCCGTACCCCAGAGCCAGGGCGAAAAAGCCCACGTCGAGGAAATCTCGACGGGACTGGAACCACCCAGAACCGGTGTCGAGATATCCGAGATCAGCGAGCGGAACAATACGCGGTACTACACCATGCGCGACCTCCGCAACAACAATGTGGTGAACAATGTCACACGCCGCTCGGCACGCCATCTATGGCGTTATGCCATCGAGGAAGCCGAGAGCAATCCGGTGGATCCGCAGCAAGTTCGGTGGGTCGATGAGATCGGCGTGTGGAAACAGCGCGAATACCGCAATCGCGTTCGGTGGGACCTGGTACAGCGCGCGGGGGACGAGCTTCGCACATACTACGGGGTGACGGAAGAAGGCATTCACGGCAAGTGGACGGCGCTACTGGAACAGGAATAGCGATACATACAAGAGCGTGGCAGCACCGGGTGCTGCCACGCGACTGAGTATTCGAGAGGGGGTGCTTCACCTATGCAGATCTTGTCCGTCTCCGAGATGCAGAAGGTTGAGTCAGCCGCTGATGACGTAGGTCATTCTTATGCTCAGATGATGGAGCTGGCCGGCGAGGCCGTTGCGCAAGCCATAGATGAATGGCAGGCGGTCGCCGAGAAGCAGGTCCTGATTCTCGTGGGGCCGGGCAACAACGGTGGCGATGGTCTGGTTGCGGCCCGCCGGCTGCATCAACGTGGTGCCCATGTCACGGCATATCTGACACGAGCGAGAGACGCCGGCGAAGATCCCGTCCTAGCCGGCGCCGTCAGCGCAGGCGTGACCATCCTCGATGCTGACGACGACGAGATGGTACAACTTGCGGAGCTCGTAGCAGGTGCCGATGTCATCGTGGATGCCCTCCTGGGCACAGGCGCCAGCCCCCCGCTCCGCGGCACCATTGCGGCAATCTTGGAGAGCGTCCAGGCCGCGCTGACCAGCCGGTCGCGCACGCCCCTGACACCTATCCGCTACATCCCAACGCCCGATGCGCCCCATCCCACGATCGTCGCGGTTGATGGACCATCGGGCCTCGACTTCGATACAGGTGAGGTCGATGACCGGGCACTCCACGCACACCTCACGGTCACCTTCGCGTTCCCCAAGTGGGGTCAGATCACGCACCCGGGTGCGGCTCGGATAGGCGACCTGGTCATCGCCGATATCGGCATCCCGGAGGCCGTCAGGATTCCCGATGGGCCACGCCTGGCCGACGCGAGGATGGCAGCGCGCTGGCTGCCGGCGCGCCCACCAGACGCCCACAAGGGGACCTTCGGCAAAGCGATGGTCGTAGCCGGCTCCGCCAACTACACCGGGGCTGCGATTCTGGCATCGAGGGCGGCAGTACGTGCCGGCACCGGTCTGGTGACCCTTGCCCTGCCGAGCGAACTCCACGCTGCCGTCGTCACCGCGATACCGGAGGTTACATACCTCTTACTGCCGCACACCTTGGGAGTCGTCAATGAAGCGGCAGTGGAGGTGCTGAGGGAACGGCTGAGGGAATACACAGCGTTGCTCATCGGTCCTGGCCTGGGCAATACGCCGGAATCCAAAGCGTTTATGGACCTGCTGCTAGAAAACCGCGACCGGCGTAAGGGCACGGGATTCCTGCGCACCGAATCGGCGGCCGCAAAAGCGCAGCCCCTACCCCCGATGGTGATCGATGCCGACGGGCTCAATCTACTGGCACAGATGCCCGACTGGCCGAAGCGCTTGCCCTCTGGCTGCGTTCTGACGCCACATCCGGGGGAGATGTCACGGCTGACGGGTAAATCGACCCATGATATCCAGGCGGATCGCGTGGCAATCGCGACGGAGTGGGCCGAAGCCTGGGAGCAAGTCGTTGTACTCAAAGGCGCGTTTACAGTCGTCGCGGCACCCGGGCGCGAACCGGTGCTGCTGCCCTTCGCCAACCCGGGATTGAGCTCCGCGGGTACCGGGGATGTACTGGCGGGGACAATCGTAGCCCTGCGGGCACAGGGACGAGGTGCCTTTGAAGCAGCCGTCGCGGGAGGCTACTTACACGGACTTGCAGCAGAGATCGTGGTCCGCGATCGCGGGACCGCCGGCACAGCTGCCGGAGACATCGTCGAGGCGCTCGGCGAAGCCTGGCGGCGATTGGCAAGCCGACCTCTCTCGCAGCCAGCTAGCAACTAGGCAGTGGATGCATACCCACAGAGACGGAGCGGGACCCCGTCTCTGTGGGAAGCTGCCGCTCGGTTAACGGGCGGATGACTTATCTTTCAATGCCATCGCGAAGCGGTACCCCAGTTCCTCGGCCTCGGTCAGTTTGGCGCGGTCGGGTCCGCCGGGGAACTCCCAGTTCTCGATCATGTCCCAGTGAAGCTTCTCCGCCCAGTCGGCGATCTCCTTTCGAGCCCCCCCACTCCAGCCGAAGCTACCGAAGTAGCCGACCTTGCGATCACGGATCCGCTTGCGCGCAGCCAAGTCCAGCACGTGAGCCATAGGCGGGAAGAGTTCGCCCTCGTAAGTCGGTGCCCCCACCAGAACACCGCTCCGCGCATAGAGCGACGGGAGGATGTAACTCGCGTGAATGTGACGCACATCGAAGATGTCCACGGGCACAGCGGCGCGAGCCACACCGCTCGCCACCGCCTCGGCCACCTCTTCCGTGTTACCATACATGGTGCCATAGAGCATGGTGACGCCCAGTTCGGGCCCCTCCAAAGCATAGTTTGCCCACTCGCGGTACAAGTCCACGATTCGCTGAGGGTTGTGCCGCCAGACCAGGCCGTGAGAAGGCGCAATCACAGTTACCGGCACGTCCTTTAGCTTGTCGATAGCCCTGATCACCGGGCGCGAGAAGAGCGCCACAATGTTGGCGTAATAGCGCAAAGCTTCGCGCTCATAATATGCCAAGTCGGTGTACTGATCATCGAAGATCGCGCCCTGCAGCGCCCCATAGCCGCCAAAGGCGTCGCAGGAAAAGAGTACCTGTTCCGAGACCTCATACGTCATCATTGTCTCGGGCCAATGCACCATAGGTGTCATCACGAATTTGAGTTGGTGGGTGCCCAGATCGAGAGTATCGCCCTCACTGACAACTCGAACGCCCTCGGTAATCCCATAGTAACTCGCCAGCATCTCTTCGGCCCGTTTGGTACAAAGCAGAGTCGCGTCCGGAGCGATAAGGCGCAGCGCCCGAATAACGCCGGTATGATCAGGCTCCATATGGTTGATCACGATATAGTCGAGTGCAGCCGGGTCCAGAATCTCCGCGATCTGATCGAGCAGCGCCGTCGTCTTGAAGTCTTTGGCGAGATCGATCAGAGCGCTCTTCTCGTCCTTGACGAGGTACGCATTGTAAGAGACCCCTTCACTCGTGATGGGCCAAAGGCCCTCGAAGAGATCCGTGGTCCGATCGTTGACACCGATCCAGTAAATGCCGGGCTTCACCTCACTAACTGTCATCTCTTATCTCCTCGGTCTTAAGCTCGATTGGTGACTGTGTTATATGAGCCGCGCTATCATCATGAATGCAACCGCACAGTCAGTCCTAAGGGTGAGGTGCCGTCGTCAATACCGCGATCCCGGCAATGGTTAGCGCCATACCCACGGCGGTCTGCCAATGCAGCCTCTCAGTCTGAAAGATGAGTCCCGTCATGACGCTGAATAAAGGGGAGGTGAACGCAATGGGCATAACCTGGCTCAGGGAGCCGGCGCCGCGCAAGGCCGCATAGAAGGACAGCATACCCACAGATCCCGCAACGATCCCACCACCTATGATCATCAACAGCAGCGGTGTCGTCCCGGCCTCCGGAATGGTCTTCAACTGTGGAAAGCTCACCGCCACCAGAATGACAAGCGCGACTGCGGTTCTGATCGTGATGCCGACTTGTGGGGTTAGATCACCCATGTGCAGACCCCGTTTCTCAAAGAAACCGCCGACGCCCCAAGCTATAGCCGTAATCAGTGCGAACACTTGTGGTCTCATCGAATCGCCTCCAGATTCTAGTTTCCGACTGTCCATTCAAGATCGTCCGACAGATCCACGTCGAACTCCTCAATGAGCACGGTGCCGTCACAGTCACTGGCCTGCAGATCATACCAGTCAGCCCTCACATAGAAGATGCGCCTGCCGCCCGGGTAAATGCCTTCTCCCGCCCCCAGCCAATCCTCACCCCACTCGTCCGCCGATGGGGGGGAAATATGCACGAAGCAGATGTCGGCGCTGGAGTCGTTCAGGAGCACTAGCCGGACCACTGCGCCGAGCTCTCCCACCGTAACCGTGGTATCACGATCGATCTCCCAGAGGGTTGCCATCGTCTCCTCGTTGCAGGTCTCCACCTTCAGATCGACTGTGTCGTGCTCCAGCGTGAACACGCGATTGTCGCCCGGCTCGATGACGTCCGTGTTACCCAGCCAATCGTCGCCCCAGGAATCGTCGTCACTGGGCGAGATCAACACGTAACAGATCGCGTCAGGGCTATTGTTAATGACACGGATCTCCATATCGCCGGCAGAGGAACGCCCCCTGGTGGGCAATAAACCGCACGCAAGCCCACTTATCAATAAGGCCAGTACCAACCCGAAAACCACACTCCGCTTCACAGCTCACCTCCATCTCAGTTAGGGACGCGCTCTTGCGAGGGCAGCGTGACCACAGGCCTCCTCACGCCAGGCCCATTATACAAACAGCTCCGCCACAGAGCAAGGG
>SLDA01000316.1 GCA_007125545.1 Thermoflexales bacterium
CGCGCAGCTCCCGGTCCGGTAGCTCTTCCCTGAGCCGTTTCAAGTCGGGCTTCGGCAGGTTCGCGGAGAGATCGAGAGGCTGCCCACCGTGGGGATCGTCGAAGACAAAGGAGTCCACAACCATGCGCCGGTTTCCCTGGAGGAGGGTACCGTCGGGCAGGGCCTCGAAGGCGCCCGGGTAGCGGACTTGAGCGGGCAGCCGTCCATTGAAGTCGTAATCGTGCCAGACCCCCGGTTGGTCGAAGGCGTTGGTCACGCCGTCCCGAATTGTGACAACGTCACAGTCGAGGGCATCGAGGACGTCCAGGTCGGGCATGCCCAGCATCTGCCCGGTGTCCTCCACACGCGGACGTCGTGGAGGAAGGCCCAGGCCCGCCACAAGTTTTGGATAGGCGAAGGCGCTGATCCCCGTCGAGCGCATCCCGGCCAGATCTTTGGGTATCCGGTCGGTCGGCTGAAATTCCAGTGTTTTTCGCACGCGTTCTCTTGATGTCATCATTGCAGGGTCTCCTTCTTTTCTATGGCTGTGTCCGGCACCATTCGCTGATCCAGCGCAATCGTTCGAAACTCTCGTCCCCACCGGCCTCGGGTAACTCGTCGGAGATGCCCAGGATGAGCCGCGGATGGAAGAGCTTGACGACGGCCTCCACACATACTTCGAGCTCCTCGCGCCGGTGGTGGTTCAAGAAGAGGACGGCGGGGATGCCGTCAAGCAGGATTTTGTCCCCCATAGCCTCCGCCATCTCCTCCAACGTGACATCGCCCTGGGGCTCGGGCGTGAGGGCTTCGAGACCGTCAAAGGGCAGGTGGGCCAGATAGGGCAGCAGCGGGCGGAAGTAGCCGTCGATGTGGATGTGGGTGAAGATGCCGGCGCTGCGAAGCTGTCCGGCCCGCTTCTCGTACCAGGGTATGACGTAGTCTTCGAAGTAGCGCGGCGAGAGGTAAGCCATCGCGATGTTCTCGCCGAAGTTGAGGATTTCGAGGAGGCCCGAGCTGGTCAGTTGCTCATAGAGGGAATCATAGGTGCCATCGATGACGTCCATGATCACTTCGACCTCGCGCGGCTGGTCTGCTAGCGCGTAGATAAAGTCCTCGTAGCGCATCAACTGCTGGGCCAGGGCAAAATAGGGGCTCTTGGGTACCCAGAACTGGGGCACCCCCCGATCGCCTATGAAGGTGGCACCTTGCCTGAACTTGTCGGCACTGAACGCGAAGGAACGGCGCTCCAGTAGCCAGCGCAGCGCGGGCAGATCCTCCGGTTTCTTGGCCAGGAACTCGATGGTCCGCCAGGTCTTGTCGATGGTGAACTTCTGGGTCTGGTAGAGAGATCCATGGGGCGTGTCGAATCGCTCTTTCAGCAGGTCGCCTTCTTGCCGCCGGTCGATCTGTACGTCGCCGGCATACGTTGTGACGACAGGATCCGGCTGTCCCGTATAGTAGTGGACGGTGCGCATGGAGGCGCCGATCAGGTCGTAGGCGTCTCGCACTGAGAGGGCCTCAAGCTGAGGTGGCAGGCTCTCAAACTGCCGGTGCCAGTCGAACCAGGGTTCGAAGCGGGGCTGGAAGAAGACGTGAGGGATCGCTTTTCGCTGGAAAACGCGCAAGTTCATCTCTCGCAGGGTCATGGCCATTTGTGCTAAACTCCTTCGCCGCTAGGGTGGTGCTATGGCTGCAGTGTACGGTTGAGGCGCATCTCTGTCAAGAGGTGGCCGGCACTCCGGAGCCTGGTCTGGGGTCTGCTATGGTCAGCTCTGGAAGCCTCAGGAGTGCGGCATGGGAACCACTTCCGAGCGACAGAGCTGCACGGCGGCCGCGGGTATCTGACGCAGCCCTCCATAGCTGCGCATGAGGTCAGCGCCCTCCATCACGTGATAATGGCGATCGGTCCCCGGGTAGCGAAAATGCGTTTGTTTCGTAATTCCGCCGCATCTGTCGTCGCGGTAAAAATGGGTTTGTTTCGTAATTTCGCGGTGCGCGTGATTGCGGAAAAAATGGGTTTGTTTGGTAATTCGGCGATGTGGACGCTGCATGTCTGTTCGCGCGCGGAACTCGGCGCAGTGCCTCCTTTCACCTGTCTTTACCTCATTGTAGGTGCAGTCTGCGACCGATTCAAGGAACCAACCCCATCGAGGTGCGGGGGGGCGTCAGATCTCTGCAGCGGTGGTTCGCTTTATGGTAGAGACGCAGAGAGGAGGAGGAGGGTTTCAACTTTTTTCTCTCTTTGTACTCCAATCGCGAATCAACTACAATGAAGTTAGGCGTTGTGGTATCGTCTGCCGCCTGGCTTTCCCGGGGGGCGGGCTGTGGGTTGCGTCTTGGGGGAGGTACAGCGATGGTGAAGAAAATCGTGGGTTTATTGACTGCGGGGGGCGATTGCCCCGGTCTCAATGCCGCTATCCGCGGGGTCGGGAAGGCGGCGAACTCGTTGGACATCCAGGTGATCGGCTACCTCGATGGATTCCGCGGTCTTGTGGAAAACCGGTTCATCCGGCTGGATTCGTCCCGCCTTTCCGGAATTCTCACCGTAGGCGGCACGATACTCGGAACGAGCCGTGACAAGCCGCACAAGATGCCGGCGGGCAAGCTCGGTACGGTGGACATGCGCCCCTTCGCCGTGGAGAATTACGAAAAGCAGCATCTTGATTGTCTCGTTTGCCTCGGCGGCGGCGGCACGGCCAAGAATGCCCTGCGGCTGCAGAAGGAGGGGCTCAACGTCATCACACTGCCCAAGACCATCGATAACGATGTCTGGGGCACGGACGTCACCTTCGGTTTTGACACGGCGATGGCGATCGCGACCGAGGCCATTGACCGGCTTCACAGCACAGCCGAGAGCCACCACCGGGTTATTGTGGTGGAGATTATGGGACATAACGCAGGATGGTTGGCCCTGGGCTCCGGTGTCGCCGGTGGGGCGGACGTTATCCTCATTCCCGAGATTCCCTATGATATCGATAAGGTTGCGGATGCGGTCCTGCATCGTAGTTACATCGGAAAGCGGTTCAGTATCGTCGCGATGTCCGAGGGTGCGATGGCAGCGGAGAAGGCTAAGGGTAAGAAGGGGAAGTCTGCGTCGGATGATGACGAAGAAAGCCCCTTCGAGAGTGTGAGCATGCGGTTGGCACGCAACCTGGAGACGTTGACCGGCCTTGAGTCACGGGTGACCTCGTTAGGTCATCTGCAACGAGGCGGCGCGCCCTCGCCGACCGACCGGCTCCTGGCAACGCGTCTGGGCACGGCGTGTGCCCGATTGATCGAGAAAGGGCACTATGGTGTGATGGTCGCCATACGGGGCGATGATTACGTGCCGATACCCCTCGAGGAGGTCGCCGGCGAGCGAAAGACGGTGCCGCTGGATCATCCCTGGGTCGAGAGCGCGCGATTGGTGGGAACGAGCTTCGGGGACTAGGCCCTCAGAATGCCATAGCGCCCGGAGTTTTCCATAGGGAACACTCCGCGTATAATGGCCGGGTTGGCAATCTGCGCACAAGGGAGCTATATCGATGGAGATCATTGACCTGCGAAGTGACACCGTCACAAGACCGACGCCAGAGATGCGAGCTGCGATGGCTGCGGCGCCCGTTGGGGATGACGTCTATGGCGAGGACCCGACGGTGAACCGCCTGCAAGCGCTGGCGGCAAGTCGTATGGGCAAGGAGGCCGGCATCTTTGTTCCGAGTGGCACGATGGGCAATCTCGCCTCGCTGCTGGCACACTGCGGACGTGGAGACGAGGTCATTATGGGAACCCGGAGTCATACGTTTCTTCACGAGCAGGGAGGCTTGGCTGCCCTGGGCGGTATTATGTCCTATACGATTCCCAACCAGCCCGACGGTACGCTGCGCCTGGAAGAGATCGAGAGCGCGATTCGCGGAGACGATCAGCATGAGCCACGCACCCGCGTGGTTTCCCTCGAGAACACCCAAAACGCATGCGATGGATCACCACTCCCCCTCGACTATATCTCGGCCGTGTGCGAGTTGGCCCATACGCGCGGGCTGACGGTGCATATCGATGGGGCCCGCATATTCAACGCGGCAGTGGCCCTGGAAGTGGATGTCAAGGCGCTGGTCAAGGAAGTGGACTCTGTGACCTTCTGTCTTTCCAAGGGCCTGTCAGCGCCGGTCGGCTCGATGATCTGCGGCGATGCGCCTTTCATTGAGGAGGTTCGTCGCGCACGTAAGGTCCTGGGCGGAGGGATGCGCCAGGTGGGAGTCATTGCCGCGGCGGGAATGGTAGCGCTGGAGACGATGACGGAGCGGTTGGGTGAGGATCATGCGCGCGCCCGGCAACTGGCGGAGGGCTTCGCGGCCCTGCCCGGCTTCGCGGTGAGACCAGTCCATACGAACATTTTCTACTTCGCGCTGACCGAGGATTGCCCATTCGACGGTGCCGCACTGGCGGATTATCTTGATAAGCGCGGGATCCTGATGCCCAATCGCGGGCCGCGCAGCTTCCGTGTGGTGACCCACTGCTGGATCACGGACCAGGGCGTAGAACGAGTGCTTGGCGCGGTACGCGACGCTGTGCACGACCTCTCGGACGGGATAGGGAGTTAAGAGGTCCGCACTGTCGGGATTTCGTCGAATTGCGGTGCGACCCACGCGGAGAGCACTGTGGTCAGCGGAACGGCGAGCATCAGGCCCATACTGCCCACCAGTGTCCGGACGATTTCCTCTGAAAGCAGCTCCCGGTTGATCGTAAGATGCACCGGTTCCGGGTAGAGATAGAAGAGGATCAGTAGGGGGAGCGCGGTGCTGGCATAGGCCAGCGCCAGTGTGTTGATCATCGAGGCCAGGTGCGTCACACCAATTCGCATCCCCCTGCGATAGAGCTCCCACGGAGGCAGCGTCTGGTCGGCGGCACGGAGCTCGAAGACCGTGACAGCCTGTGCGATGATGACGTCATCCAGCACGCCGGCGGCGCCGAGAATCATGCCGGCGAGCAGCAAACCGCGCATCTGCACGCCCACGCCGACCGCTTGCAGAAACAGCGTCTCCTCGGAGCCGAAGCCCGTAAGGAAGGTGACCCGAGTCGCGAAGAGCGCGAGCGCTGCCGTAACCCCCAAACTGGCAAGCATACTGAACAGCGCCGTATGGCCGATCACGTTCCAGCCCTGGATGAGATAAAGGGTTACCGCCAGGAGGAGGCCGGCACCGATCATGGTCACCAGAACCGGATCGCGATGGGCCAGGATCTGGGGCATGATGAAGCCGCCGATTACCAATCCACTTGTGGCAAGGCCCACGATCGCCCGCACGCCCCGCCAGCGTCCGATTCCTATCGTGATGACGACAAAGAGGGACGCGACAAGTCCCAACGGCCAGAGGCGGACGTGGTCGGCGACCTGATAGAGCGTGCGGGCCTCAATCAGCTCGTTTCCCGGCACATCGGTGATCATCACGAGCGCGCGCGCTCCTTGCCGGAAGCGCACCCCGTCGAGCGTCGGTCCCATACCATGGTAGTCGATGGTCATGAGCTCACCACCGTACACGCCCTGCGTCAGGATTCGGAGCTCGAGCTTCTGATACACCATGTAGAGCCCGTTCTCATCTCGCGTCTCCGACTGGTCCAGGATCCCTTCCACCCGCGCCTGTACGGTGGACCCCAGGTCAGGGCGCTCCTGCCCATAGGAGATCGGTGGCCGCGTGAGGTGCATGGCCAACACGGCTGAGCCGAGTATCGCGATGAGCAGTACGGCGCCTGCCTCCAGCACATAGCGCAGGACCTGCGGCGAGCGATGGCGTTTGCCACCCTCCAAGTTGGGTTCGTTCATAGTTGGTTCCATCGCATGATTATACCCGAACCAATTTGATGACAAGGGTATGTGAACGAAAAACGCGGGTCGTGTTGCGCGGGCTACGAAGCGGGCTTATAATAACAGCGAACATCTCTTCCCAATAACGAGGAGGTTACACTATGGATCAACTGGTGAAACTAGTTCAGGAGAGGGTGGGGTTGAGTGAAGCGCAGGCCCGCCAAGCGGTCGATACCGTTGTGGGTTTTCTGAAGCAAAAGCTGCCGGCGCCCATCGCCGGGCAGATCGACGCGGTGCTGGCTAGCGAGGGTGCGACGGGCTCGGCCTCTGACGCACTCAGGTCCGGCAGCGACCGTCTCGGTGGTCTTCTCGGCAAGCGTGACAAGGAGTAGTCAACGCCGCGGGTAACCACAGGTAGGCGAGGACCCTATGAGCGATCCTGGCAAGCAGTTGGGGCGTGCGGTCGGGCTGGATGAGACGTTGGCAGAGGCCGTTATCGAGACGGCGGTCGACTATGTCAAGTCACAGCGCCCTGACCTCGCCCCCAACGTCGACCGGTTGTTAGCGTCGAAGCGCGGGTTGTCCCGTGTGGTCAGACTGATCGCACGGTGGGGCCGGCATTTCGACCCGCGCTGATCGTGGAATTTGCCCTCCGCCTAAAGCCACGCCCAGGCGGCCCACAGCACGATCTGCACCAGCCCGATACCTAACCGGGCGACAATGGCCCACCCCCAGCCGATGAGCATCTGTTTCGTGGCCTCCCAAGCCTTCTCGGCGTCGCCCTTGTAGTAATTCTCAGCCAGGAAGAGGGCTACGATGGTCAACAGGATGCCGGCGATAGGAGTGAGTAGGATGCTGCTGATGAAGCCCACGATTGAAGCGATCACAATCGAGATCCATCGTGCGCCACCTTTGCGCGCCCCGGCAACGCCCAGAATCTCGTCAGTGACGAACGAAGCAATGGCCAGCAGCGTGATGAAGGCGAAGAAGATCAATCCGCGGGTTCCAAATCCGGTCACGACGCCGTAGAGCAGGGTGAGGCCCCATATGACGGCAGTAGCCGGGAAGATCGGGACGACCGTTGCCGCCCAGGCGATGAACAGCGCTATGAGCATCAAAATCTCGAACCCGGTCTCAACCCATGGTAGCATACCGCATCACTCCTTACCCCCCGGCCATCAGGTGGATAACCCGCACGTCCGCATCATCGGGAACCGGCGTCACAGCATATTTGTCGTGGGGCACCACGACGCCGTCGATACTGACAATCACGCGCGGAAACGTGTAAGACATCGTGTCCAGGATCTCCTGGACGGTCATGCCCGCTTGCCACGGCAGCTCGTCCCGTTGGTTGATCGTAATCACGTCACCCTCGTCTTTTGTATCCTACCGCAGAATACGAGGACGGCGAGGTGGGTGGGACGCTCATTCCGGCAACTGCGCCTTTACCACGGCAAGCACCTCAGGATAGTCGATGCCCAGCCGGCGGAGCGTCTCGGGGGAGGGAATCCCATCGGCTGACCAACCTCGCCGCGCGTAGACGGCGTCGATGAGCTTCTCGTACTGCTCCATGCGGTAAGCGCGATGTGCCGCGAGCTTCTCGTCGACCCCCATCGCCTCGGGGTCAAGACCCAGCCACTCCTTAAGCTGCCGGTCGTACCGCGCTTGACGCGAGTGATACTCCGCTTCCGTCACAGGACCTGCAGACCGGTAGGGGATCGCGTCGTGTTCCCGACGCCCCTTACCAAGCCGCAGGTTGAAGACACGCTGGAAGTTATAGACGGACTCGGACATGCTGATAAGGTCGTCTGCCGTCACCTCCCTTCCCGTCACGCCGCTGAAGATCTCGACGTAGTTCTCGACGTGGTGCGGGATCTTTGCGGGCTCTTCGGCTTCGGCGTTTTTCGGATCCACAACATCGTTCCACGGCAGTTTGCAGAAGCCGCAGAGGCTAAACCATGTGCGCCACATCGGGAAATAGTGCAGGGCCTCGGCTTTGTCCTCGAAGCTCGGAATTTGGTTATTGATCTGGTCCATAAAGATCAACCAGGCTTCATCGTGCTGCGCCCCTTTGTTCGTGAGCCCATAGCCGCCCTGCTGGGCGAGTGACTCCTTGGTGAGGTACTCGGAGTATTCGAGTCCTTTGGCTTCCATACCGATATCTTCAAGGAACGCCGGCTCGGCGCCGAAATGCTCGGCGAAGTGGGCCTTCATTTTCCGGACGCCTTTGCCGAAAAGTAGACCGAATCCCTCACCCTGCGCAATCTGGTGCAGGAGGTCGAGGGCGGCAGCGGAGTTGCCAAAGGTAAGGTCCAGGCCTCCGGTCATGGTTCGGTCGAGAATGCCGGCTTCATAGCACTCCATCACAAAAGCCAGAGACGTGCCGAACGAGATCGTATCAATTCCGTATGTGTCGCAGTAGAAGTTAATCTCCAGGATTGTATCGGGATCGAAGATGCCGCAGTTGCTCCCAACCCCGGCGACGGTCTCGTATTCAGGGCCATCGACGATGACTTGTGTGCCCGCATAGGGCCCCGTCCGGACCTCATAGTTATCCACAGCGTGGGCGCACGCGACGGTGCATCCATACCAGCACCCATCCGGAAGGTTCTGGGTATAGCGTTGCTCCCAGACATCACCATTGATCTGCGGCGTGTCGGGATGTTGCCCGTATTGGAAGTTCATCACGGGCAGCAGGTCGTAGTCGTCCATCGTCTGGACGAGGTAGGCCGTGCCGCGACTGCGCATTCGATTCTGCACGGGGTCCCAGCGGGCAATCTCCCGGTGCATCTCCGCACCCGTCGCTTTCAATTGATCTATGTCGGCGGGTTGGTTGCTGTCTCCCTTGAAGGGCCGTGCGCGGACGACAAGGGCCTTGATACGCTTGTGCCGCAGGACGGTGCCGATACCGCCGCGTCCCGCCTGCTTATAGCGGAGGTCACGGCGCTTGCGGTCGTAAAGGCTGAAGTTAAGGCAGCCCATATAGCTGTGTTCCGAGCCTTTGCCCGCCGTCACGAAAGAGAGGAGTTCTCGCTCATTCTCGGACTCGGCGAAGCGGGCGTTGAGCCAGTGGCCCAATGCATGGGTATCGGTCGGGCAGTCCGGCGGTGCGGCGAGAAGCTGGACGCGTCCTGAGGCGCCATTGATCAGGACGATGACCTCCTCTGTGGCGTTTCCCTGTAGCTCGAGTGCATCCCAGCCGGCAAACTTCAGGTAGGGGCCGAAGTGACCGCCCGCATTGCTATCAATCACGATGTCGGTCAGGGGCGAAATCGTCGCGGCGATGGACTTGCCGGAGCCCGGATACTGTGTAATGCCTCCACACGGACCGGAGGAGATGACAATCTCGTTCTCGGGATCGGACCAGCGTGTGGCATCGTGGACTGCTTGCCAGAGGAGCCAGAGGTCGAAGCCCCGACCGCCGACAAAGGTGCGTTTCATCTCTTCGGTGACGGGTCTTGCTTCCACGGCGCCCGTCTCTACATTGACATAGAGGGTCTGGCCCGTGTAGCCCAGTTCCAGTGCAGCAGGGTCGTAGACAAACTCGGCGCGTATGGGCAGATCTGGACTGTTCATACTACCTCCTGTGGTACGTCTCGTCACTTCTCGCGTATAGTGTATCATAAGTCGCTGTGGAGTCATTGCCAATGTCTGAATATCACCGGAGACCGCGCGGGGTCTCCCCGCACCTTGTCCTGGCCCGCACGTTGATGGTCTGGATCGCTTTCTTCGTGCGTGTCAGTGGTCTGCAAGCTCAAGGCTTGTGGCGAGACGAGGTCGATCAATGGCGCTTTGCCTTCGAGCCCCTGAGCGACCTCGTCGCGAATTTCACCCGCCCGGGCTGGAATGGGCCGCTGTATTCGCCGCTGCTACGTGGTTGGATGGGCCTGACCGGAGACTCGGTCTTCGCGATGCGGTTCTCCTCCACGCTCTGGGGCATTCTCGGGGTGACGCTTGGCTATGCCCTCGCGGTGCGGGTATCCCGGCCTATGGCCCGCCTCTGGACTGGCTATCGGGAGCAAGCGCCACATTGGGTCGGCCTGACCACGGCACTTCTGATGGCGGGCTCGCCCTACCTGGTCTGGTATGCCCAGGAGATCAAGATGTACACCTGGGTGCCGATGCTGGCCTTGCTCGCTCTCTACTGCCTAGCCCGCGCACTTTCGCGGGCCGACCGCGCACTTTCGCGGGCGAGGGCCGGGCTCTGGGTGACCGTGTGGGGCGCTGTGACGATGGCGTTTTACAGCCACATTCTGGCGGCCCTGCTTGTCCCGGTGGTAGTGCTCTGGTTCTTGTTACATCCCTCGCGCATACGGCGCCCCTGGATTGCCGGGCTGGTCACGCTCTCCGGTCTTACGCTTCCCTACCTGCCTTTGCTCCGTTGGCAGACGATGCTCATCCGGATCCCGCGTGAAACAGGCTACCCCGGATACAGCCTTCAGCAGATGGTCGAAGTGCTGCTCACTCGTTGGAGCTCCGGCATCTGGCAAGGCAGTTGGGAGCGGCCCGGGCCGTTGCTGGCGATCGTCATACTCTACGGGGCGCTTGCCGGTCTGGGGCTAACGGTATTGGTCGCGCGGCGCTACATCAGGACAGCAGGACAGCTTCTCGCTTGGTTGGGAGTACCCTTGCTGGCTCTCTGGTTGGTCTCGCTGCGAGGACCCATCTTCACCGATCGCTACCTGATTTGGTCGGCTCCCGCATTCTATTTGCTCATCGCTATCGGCGTTATCTGGTTGCGTTGCCGCCTTGGCCGAGCCGTGTTGCTCGTGGTGCTACCTTTGCTGGTGATTCAGGGCCACGGTATCGTCGCACAAACTGCGTATCCTATCAAGCCTCAGTTTCCGGAGGCGGTTGCCACCGTCGAGGCGCAGCGTGAAGCGCGTGATCTGCTGCTCTTTCAGATTCCTTACAACCATTATGTATTCGACTTTTACAGCAAGGACGGGCTGGGTGCATGGCACGAGGCGCCTTTTACGAATTGGCGAGAGCCGGACGGTAGCTTCAGGGTGGACGGTACCTATGTGGCCCGCGAAATGCGCGGCCTGGTCAGTGGCTATGACCGGGTGTGGTTAATCTATTCCGAAGCTGCGCTCTGGGATGAGCGCGAGTTGGTGAAGGCGTGGCTTGATGAGAACTACGACCGCCTGGAAACCGAGGAGCTTCACGGCGTGACCCTTTTTGTCTATGCCCGGCGCGCGAGACAGAGATAAAAGGCCCCGGCAATCGCGTGATATCCGATTGCCGGGGCACGTTTTATGTATCGACCCGACAGTGTCAGGGAATGCAGAGTACCTGACCGGGGAAGATGAGGTTCAGATTGAAGATGGTGTTCACCCGGCCTATGGCCCAGATATTGGTGCCGTAGCGGATAGCGATAGCCGTTAGCGTATCTCCGCGTCGAACGGTGTGGTAGAAGCGGCAGACGGTCGGAGCCGGAGTGGGGGCAGGTGGCGGCGCCGGATCGCCCGGCGTGAACTGCCGAACTGCCACGGGCCCCGCGGGCACCGGTACCCAGGGTGCAACTGGGATGACCAATCTGCTTCCCACGAAGATCCGGTTGGGATTGACAATCCCGTTGTGTCTGGCAATGGCCAGGGGTTGCGTTGCGTAGGCCCGCCCAATGGAGTAGAGCGTTTCACTTGGTCGAACAATATGATGCCCGAGGATTCCGGGCGGCAGGGGTGCCGGCGTTGCTGGAACCGGTGTAGGTGTGATCGGTGCCGGGGTGGGCGTCGCGGGTACCGGCGTAGGGGTAGCGGGTACCGGGGTCGGCGTCGCGGGTGCCGGGGTGGGCGTCGCGGGTACCGGCGTAGGGGTGGCGGGTACGGGTGTGGGCGTTGCTGGCACGGGCGTGGGCGTTGCAGGTACGGGCGTAGGTGTGGCAGGTACGGGCGTAGGTGTCGGCGCCGTGGGGCTCACCGTGATCTCCGCGTTTTGAGGCGACACCGCGATCGGGTCACCCACGTTGTCTGTGAGGGTTACGCTTGTAAACCCAACCTCCGAGGTTCCCGTTGCGAGTCCCCTGAACGTGATCGTGGCCAACGTACCACTGCCGCTCACGGGTGGGCTGGGTGCACTCTGCGAGAGCGCGAAGTTGATGGTGCCAAGCGCGTTATTCGCCTCGTTCACCACCACGGTGTCTGGGCTGAGAAAGCCGCCAGGCGTGATTTGGATACCGGCGACTGCTGTATTGGCATCGACCACTTCGACTACGGTGGGATCGAATTCCAGAACGAACTCCACAGCATAGAGATTGGTCACGGCGTCAACGGTCACGCTGAGTACCACCGTCTGATCTGCCACGATCGTCGATGCTGCCGGTACAATGCGCACCGCAGGGTCCTGCGCAAGCACCTGACCAGCAGGATGGATGGAAATTGTCAAGAATAGCGCCATTAAGGCAACGACCCTAAACAAAGTGCTCCTGATTTGCATAGTATTATCCCCCCATAGTAACTCGTTGACCACAATCCAGTGTCTGTGCGACTGAGGTCGCCAGTCTGTGCGACTCAGGTCGCCAGCAGCCATCGTGACCCGGTGGAGGCGTACCGACCTATCAGTTCTGAGGTCGGCCCGATTGGTTGCGGGCCAGCCACGCGTCTTGTGGTGTTGATGAGCGTGACGATGCTCGCGATGTCGGCTCCATTAACCCCGATTGCCGTCTCCACCCAACAACCAGGTTGGTCCCAGGTTCACCGCCCCACCCACTTGAGCAGGCACGATTGTTGCCCGCCTGCAGGTACTATTATATAACAGCTTATGTAAGATCGCTATCATAGGGGATCGTTTCTTGTCTTTTGGGCTAAGTTGAGTAGAATCGAGCCACAGTTGAGATACGAAGTGGAGATAAGGAATGCCAGTTACTTACGCAGAACTGCGCCGCAAACTAGAGGAGATGCAGGTAGAGTTGCGGACGCAGCTAGACGATATGCAGAGGGAAGTTCGCGAGGACAGCGTCGGCTATGGCAACCACATGGCAGACGTGGGCACCGAGGTCTTCGAGCAGGAGTTGGACTGGGGGCTTGCGCGGCATCTGGAAACCTCCTTTGAGAGAGTCAAGACTGCGGAAGCTAAGTTCGAAGATGGAACCTACGGTATCTGTGAGTCATGTGGCGAACGTATCGAGTTAGCACGTCTCGAGGCGATGCCGGAGACGCCTTACTGTCTTGATTGCCAAACGCGTCTCGAGCATCGCCGGTAGCTTCGCTTGGCAGAGATCGCGAAAGAGGGGTGTGCCCTCAAGTCTGAGCCTCGGCCCAGTGTCCTGACAGGCAGATCAGCGGCGCTATACGGCCGGCTGCTCTACTATGGGGCGGGGGCGATCGTTCTTGTCGCCGACCAGTTGTCAAAGGCGTGGGTCTCGAGAAATCTCGTTCTGTATGAGTCTATCGACCTCTTCGACTGGCTTGCGCCGGTCTTTTCTCTGACTTCTGTGCGCAACACGGGTGTGGCGTTCGGACTTTTTCCGCAGTTAGGGCCGGTTTTCGGCATACTCTCGTTGCTGGTGGTCGGGGCCATCCTCCATTTCCGCAGAACGGTTCCGGCTACGGATTACTGGATTCATGGTGCTCTGGGGCTGGTGACTGGTGGAGCCCTGGGCAATATCATCGACCGCATTGCGCGGGGATACGTGATCGATTTCCTGGATGTCAATTTCTGGCCTTTCTACAACTGGCCGGTCTTCAATCTTGCCGATTCCGCTATCGTTTTGGGCGTCGGACTACTGCTGCTAGACACAGTTCTGGCTGAATGGCGGGCGAAACGTGCAGACGAGTAAAACGTATACGCTGAAGGCCGAGCGAGCGACCCGGTTGGACCAGCTTCTCGCCGGTGCTTGGGATGATCTGGAGCGTGCTCAAATTCGAGAGCTGCTGCAGAACGGAAAGGTGCACGTGAACGGCGTGGAGGCGCGCAAGCCTGGTCAACGTCTGGAGCCTGGCGACGAGGTCACTGTTCTTCTCCCGGAGCTGATTTCGCGTGATGAGCCCGATCTTCCGCTGGGCATGGCACTGCCGGTGCTCTATGAGGACGCCGTGATGCTGATGGTGGACAAACCCGCCGGTTTGGCGGTGCGCCGTCTCCGCCGTCAAGAGGAGGCAACGCTCCCCCGGATTCTGGCAGGCATGTATCCCGATATGGCCCATGTGGGGGGCGTGAACCGTGCCGGCGTTGTTACGACAATAGATCGGGATGCTTCTGGCCTGGTGCTCGTAGCCAAGGACGAAGCAACCTACCGGGAGCTTCGGCGCCGTGTGAAGCGACAGTACCTGACCGAAGGGTATTCGGCGCTGGTTGAGGGTCACGCGCGTGGCGAGTTCGTCATCGACCAGGGGATCGGCAACGCAAAGCATATGCGGGAGCGCCGGGTTATCTCTGATGAGGGCCGGTCGGCAAGGACGTTTGTGCGGAGCCAGCAGCATTACCGTGAGGACGGGCGTGACTATACGGTCGTTTACGTGCGTCCGGAAACATACCAGATGCACCAATTGCGCGTCCATTTGGCCTGGTACGGTCACCCCATCGTCGGCGACCGGGTCTACGGATCTCGCAGGCAGTCTTTGCTTGCAGACCGGATCTTCCTCCACTTGAGCGTGATAACGGTGTTGCACCCGGAAACGGAGCAGGAAGTCAAGGTGGAATCTGCTCTGCCGGCGGAGCTATTTTCTGTGCTGAGCTACTTGCGCCGCCCCAAGTCATCCTATTAGGTCGAGTCGATGTGCGCTCTATTGGGACAATGCCCCTTTGCACCGGGGCTTGTAGTATAAGCGACCCCGAGACCGGGTCTACGAAGTATCCACTGCACTGATCTTAAGGAGTAAAAATGCGTGAACTGAACGTGGCAGTTGTACAGATGCAGCCCGAGCTTTCCAAGATGGAGGACAATGTAGGCAAGATGTCCGAGACCATCGCGCGGATCGCCACCGAACAGCCGGTTGACATCATAGTTTTTCCGGAATTGTCGGTGACCGGCTACGAAGGGGGGGCTCGTTTTGCGCAGATGGCTCAACGGGTGCCGGGCGCGGTGACGAATATTCTGGGGCAGCACGCGAACGAGTTCGGTGTCTACGTCCTTATCGGTATGGCCATCAAGGAAGATGTGGAAACCGTCCTCTATAACGGTGCGGTCTTGATCGCGCCCGATGGCGAGGTTGCCGGCGATTACCGCAAGATTCATCTACCGGCTGAGGAACGACTTATCTTCCGTCCTGGATTTCGGATCAAGCCGTTCGAGACCGAAGTCGGCATCCTGGGTGTGATGACCGGCTGGGATCTGGCGTTTCCCGAGATGGCGCGCAGCCTGATGTTGAGCGGTGCCGAGATCATCCTGTTGCCCGCTGCTTGGCAGACCAAAGATATGGATATGTGGCGCACCTTGCTCGTGGCCCGCGCCTACGAGAATGATACTTTCATTGCCGCGGCAAACCGCGTGGGTGAGGAGCCCTCTTACGGTTTTGCCGGACAGAGCGCCGTACTCGCTCCGTCGGGTGAGGTGCTGGCTGCCCTGGAGGAACCAGAGGAAGGGTACGTCGTGGTTCGCCTGGATCTCGACGAGGTCCGCCATCGGCGCGAGGAATCGCAGGTTATGCTCGCCCGCCAACCCAACTCCTATCGCCCGATAGTGAGGAAGTACTGAGATCAACTCATTCGGGAGTCTGATGTTGAAAGAGCGATCCGTCAGGATCGCTCTTTTCATTGCGTGTTGTCGAGCAAAGAGCTACAGTTTCTTCTCGTAGATGCGATAGGTGCGGTAGATCTGACCGCCCATATGAACGGCTGTCTGGCGCATCGGGATATTGCTCTCCAGCACCCAGGAAAACTCGATATCCCGGTAGGTGGGCCGCGCGCGCCGCATCGTCTCCACGATGAGCCAGGCGTGGAGGCCCAGTCCCCGATGTTCCTCCACCACACCCCCGGCGAAGGCACGCATGGTCGTCACCGCTTTGCGAACCTTCCAATGATAGATCATTCGGAGCGTCGCCCACCATCCCGGCTCGTTGGGACGGGGGTAGGCTTTGTGAAGGGCTTGGTTCACGTCCGGCAGCGGCAGGCCCGTGCCTATGGGACGGTCACCCTTGAACATAAAGAAGACAGCTTTGGGATCGATCAGGGGTTTAAGGGTCTTGACTTCGTGCTCGAGTTCGGCATCGGTCAGGGGGACAAATCCCCAATTCTTGGACCAAGCCTGATTGTAGACCTCTTTGAAATATCCGGCATCACGCTGATAGTGCCGCATGTCGATAGAGCGCACCGTCAAATCTCCGCCGCGCTGAGCGCGCTCGGCAACGCGGAGCATTTTCGGATTGAGTCCGGTGCCGTCGGGCTCGACGTTGCGTATATCGGCTAGATAGGCGTAGAGGTCCTGTGCCTTGGTATAACCAGCGGAGTCGACGTAGTCGACATAGTAGCGGGGGTTGTAGGTCATCATCATCACCGGCGGCCCATTCCAGCCGTCGATAAGCATGCCGCACTCCTCATTCGTCGAGAAGTTCATCGGTCCCTGAATGGTGTCCATCCCTTCGTCACGGACCGCAGCTTCCGCGGTGCGGAGGAGTTCATGGGCCGCTTCCTCATCCTGCAGCGTTTCAAAGAGGCCGAAGAAGCCCACTTTGTCGCTCCAATAGTCGTTATGACGGTGGTTGATGATGGCGGCGATAGTTCCCACTATGTTGCCGTCCCGGCGCGCGGTGAAGTATCGCACCTTGGCGTGTTGGTGAAACGGATGCCGATCGGGATCAACGAACTCCTCGCGCTCGTGAACCAGAGGGGGCACCCAGTAGGGGTCGCCTTTGTACACTTGCCAGGGAAAGCGCACAAACTCATTGCGCTCTTTGGCGGTCTCAGCGGGTACTATCGTGAGTTTGCCTGCCATCTAGATTCTCCTGTGTGATTGCAGTGACTGCAAGGCGTCTGGTCCACCGGATCGGCTCAACCTATGATGGGACGATTATAGCCCGGCGTTCGTGTGGGTCAACAGAGGAGCGGATCGGGCGAAACGGACCCTGTCCCAACGCAAAGCCAACCTCTCCAACTATGGCAACGTGCTTCAACTTCACAACGGCATTTCCCGGCAGCGGAAGTCATTAGGATATAGCTAATAACGGGCGAATCCTTCGTCCCCCTTTTCTAGTTCATCGATCAGGAGATTCGAATGTATCGGCTAAAGAATAACGAACGCAGGCCTATTGACAAGCTGGAAGGCATTGGCACCGTCTACTTCGAGGATGATCGGGTTGCTGAGGTGGCTTACGATCTTACTGTGACCCAGGAATTTGCGCTGGTGAAGAAGATACAGCCTCCACAGGAAATCCAAGGCCCCAAACGAATCACAGGGATGCTTACGACGGTAGGAACGGGTGTGATTCCGCTGCTGCGGTCGGCTCTGGTGCTCGAGCTCCAGGACCAGCGCAAGCTCGATTTTTACGTGTCACGCCCTATACCCAACGGGTATGAGTATCAGTACGAGATCAAGGGATCTGGTTGGTTGAGAGCTGCATAGGAACCGGGAGCTGCATTTGACGAGACCGATTGAAGGACAGGTTGTCGTCATCACCGGAGCGTCTTCCGGAATCGGACGGGCGGCGGCGCTGGAGTTTGTACGACGTGGAGCGCGGGTTGTCCTGGCGGCCCGAAATCAAGGGGCGCTGGGCACCCTCGCTCGCGAGATCGAGGCCGAGGGCGGTGAGGCTCTCGTCGTCGTGACAGACGTCGGGATATGGCCCCAGGTGGTGGAGCTGGCAGAACGGGCGATGGCCCGCTTTGGGCGGATTGACACATGGGTCAACTGTGCCGCCACCGCTCTCTATGGCGCCGTTGATGACCTCACGATTGACGAGATCGAGCAGGTTATCAATGTGGTGCTCCTGGGCCAGATTTATGGTATCAAGGCAGCGCTCCCTCATATGAAGCGTCAGGGGTCGGGCACCCTCATCTGTATCACATCGGTGTTGGCGGAGCTCCCTGTTCCCCTTCAGTCAGCCTACGTGGCCGCGAAGCACGGCGTCGAGGGCTTTGCCGGATCGCTGCGTCTGGAATTGGCGCGCGACAAGAGCCCTGTGCGCGTGACGGTGATTGAACCACCCTCGGTAGATACCCCGCTTTTCGAGCACGCGCGATCGAAGTTGGGTGTGCATCCCCAGCCTGTGCCGCCCGTCTACACAGTTCAGTCGACCGTCGAGGCGATTCTCTCAGCCGCGGAACGTCCCCAAAACATTATCCGGGTAGGGATGTCGCGCGCTTTTGCGCTTATGTACCGTCTGGCTCCCGCTCTCGTGGAGCGGACCATGCGGCTGGGCGATATGGCTTGGAAGCAGCAGATGACGGACTGGCCCGACAATCGCCAGGACAACCTTTTTTCGCCAATCGAGGGGTCAGGTCGGATTGAGGGGGCTTTCGAGCACTTGGCACTCCCAATGAGTCCATACACCCGCTACATCGAGCTTCATCCCGCTCGCAAGCGAACTTTGCTCATAGCTGCCTTGCTGGGGTTTGTTGGGCTCGTCTGGCAGGCAGGACAAAGCTTCTTCCGCACCTCCTGATGTGCATCTCCTCCTACGCTATTCTGATGTTGCGCTAACCTAGCTTTAAGGTTGGGGCGGTATAATTTCCCAGATAAAGACCAAAAAGATCATAACTAGGAGGAGGTAGTGTCTATGGAGGAAAACCGCTATACAGAGAAAACACAACAAGCACTGATTCGAGCGCAGCGGCTTGCGACGGAGCAGGACAATCCGCAGATTGATCCGGAGCATCTGCTGTTGGCGTTGCTGGGGCAATCCGATGGTGTTGTGCCGCGCGTCGTCCTGGAATTGGGAGGCGACCCACAACGGCTGCGAACGGACTTGGAGCGGATCATCGACCGCAAACCTCAGGCGCGCGGCTCTGCGGCTCAGGTGAGTCTCTCGTCCGCTGTCAGGCGAATCTTGCAGGCTGCGGAACGTGAGGCGCAGGGACTGCGCGATGAATATGTCAGCACCGAGCACTTGCTGCTCGCGATGGCCGACACCAGCGCAGGCGAGATCTCCCGCTTTCTCTCGGCACAGGGCATCAACCGTGAGGCGGTGCTGCGTGCACTAACCGGCATCCGCGGCACCCAGCGGGTGACGTCGCAGACGCCTGAGAGCACGTACGAGGTGCTGGAGCGCTATGGGCGTAATTTGACCCAACTGGCGCAGCAGAACAAGCTGGATCCGGTAATCGGTCGTGATGAAGAGATTCGTCGGGTTATGCAGATCCTGTCACGGCGTGGCAAGAACAATCCGGTGCTCGTCGGTGAAGCCGGTGTGGGTAAGACCGCGATCGCCGAAGGTCTGGCACAGCGCATTGTCAAGGGAGATGTGCCCGAGGGACTCAAGGATAGGGAGATTTTTCAGCTCGATATGGGCTCGCTGATTGCCGGCGCCAAATACCGGGGAGAGTTCGAGGAGCGTTTGAAGGCAGTCCTTAACGAGATTGCCGCCTCCGAGGGGCGGATGCTTCTCTTCATCGACGAGCTGCATACGGTGGTCGGCGCGGGCCGTGCAGAGGGCGCGATGGACGCCGGGAACATTCTGAAGCCGATGCTGGCGCGCGGTGAGTTGCACACCATCGGCGCGACCACATTGGACGAGTACCGGCAGTACATCGAGAAGGACGCGGCTCTTGAACGGCGCTTTCAGCCGGTCTACGTGGACGAGCCTGATGTGCCGAATACCATCAGCATCTTGCGTGGCATCAAGGAACGCTACGATACGCATCATGGCGTGCGCATCCAAGATGCGGCGCTGATCACAGCGGCGACCCTGGCGGATCGCTACATCACCGCTCGGAACATGCCCGATAAGGCGATCGATCTGGTGGATGAGGCCGCGGCGCGGCTGCGGTTGGAGATTGACTCCAAACCCGGTCAGTTGGACGAAATTGACCGGCGGATTATGCAGTTGGAGATTGAGCGCACTGCACTGCAGAAGGAGAAGGATGAATCCAGCCGCTTGCGGCTTCAAGATCTGGAGCAGGATCTGGCTGATTTGCACGAGGAAAGCAGGGCACTGACGGCTCAGTGGAATCAGGAGAAAGAGCAGATCGAACGCATCCAGGCGGTACAGAAGGATGTCGAGAATCTGCAGCAGGATATCGAGCGAGCGGAGCGGACGCAGGACTTCAACGAAGCGGCGCGTTTACGCTATGGGCGCGCTCACGAGCTGGAGGAGGAGCTGCGCGAGGCCGAGGCCGAATTCCGTCGGGTGCAAGATGAACATCCACTTCTTAACTACGAGGTTGGTCCTGAAGAGATTGCGCGCGTCGTCTCGGGCTGGACCGGTATTCCGGTGTCGCGGCTGATGGAGGGCGAGCGAGCCAAGTTGATGCGGATGGAGGAGGAGTTGCACCGGCGCGTGGTGGGGCAGGAGGAGGCTGTGTCCGCCGTCTCGAATGCCGTACGGCGCGCGCGTGCCGGGCTCCAGGATCCGCACCGGCCCATTGGAACTTTTATGTTCCTAGGGCCGACGGGTGTCGGCAAGACTGAGCTGGCCCGAGCCCTGGCCGCGTTCCTCTTTGACACCGAGGAAGCGATGGTGCGGATCGATATGAGCGAATATCAGGAGCGCCACACCGTCTCACGGCTAATCGGGGCGCCCCCGGGCTATATCGGGTATGATGAAGGTGGGCAGTTGACCGAAGCCGTGCGTCGCCGGCCCTATAGTGTCCTGTTACTGGATGAGATCGAAAAGGCGCACAGCGAGGTGTTCAATGTGCTGTTGCAGTTGCTGGACGAGGGGCGACTGACCGATGGGCACGGGCGCACTGTAGATTTCACCAATACGATTGTGATCATGACGAGTAATGTGGGCAGCAGGTGGATCAAGGAGCAGGGGGCAGAGACTGCCCGTCCTCAGGTCATGCAGGAGCTGGATCGTACCTTCAGCCCCGAGTTCTTGAACCGTATCGATGAGGTGATTCTGTTCCGCAGCTTGAGCCGCGAGGATCTGGCGGCGATCGTGGAGATTCAGCTGCGCCATCTACGGCACCTGCTGGGAGAGCAGCAGATAGGCCTGGAGGTTACGGATAGCGCGAAGCATTATCTGGCAGATCAAGGGTACGATCCCGTGTTTGGCGCGCGCCCGCTCAAGCGCGCAATTCAGCGCCACTTACAGGATCCTCTGTCCCTGGCCATGCTCCAGGGTCGCTTTGAGCCTGGAGACACCGTTGAAGTGAATCTGGATGAAGGCGCGGGTGAGTTGACGTTTGCGTCAGTCTCGCAACCGGTGCCGGCTTCCACCTAAGGTGGGGGGCTGGAACAGGTTACAGTTCGGGGCGGGATACACGAATGTGTTTCTCGCCCCGATCAATTTGAGGCCCCGGACAGCTTGAGGGTGGCGACGCCAACTTTTCCAACTTAACGCAACGCGAATCCTACCCAGCACGGCGGCCTCCAACCCCGTCTTCGGCTATGATACAAACAGCTAGAGCGTAGCATCCAATTGGCTCACGCGAACTAAGGAGGATCTATGATTAAGTGGATTTTGATTTTCCTGGTCCTTGCTGGCGTATTCGGTATCCTGGGACGCCGGCGTCTTGCCTCGGCGGCTGCCACCGCCGCGCGCGTCCTGGTCAAAATCAAGTCGCTGAAGTTTGCGCGGAGCTTGCTACCGATCTAGCGTGACATTCGCTTGCTGATGCCCAGGTCACCAAACTGGGGTCGCAACGCGGTCACACTCCTCCTGAATGGCGGTCGGCACACATAGTGTGCCGACCGCCCCACTTTGTC
>SLDA01000634.1 GCA_007125545.1 Thermoflexales bacterium
TCGCCGAACGGGATGATGGAGATTGCCTTGTCATCGGGCGACGACTGCGCTCCGGGCGACGACTGCGCTCCGGGCGACGATTGCGCTTTCGGCGCCGGCATCGTCTCCGTCCGCGTCCAGGTGCGACCGCCATCGCCGGAGCGACAGACCCAGGGCAAGAGGGGACGGGCGGGCGCATCATGGCCGGCACTTCCCTCGCCCTTACGCGGGCGGTGCGTCCAGCCCGATGCGATGACCACCAGATCGCCATTGGCAGCCAACCCGGCAGCGACGTTCATGCGGTTGGTGCCGGGCTCATGTGGGGCGGGCGTGCCGCGCAGGTGCCAGATGCGGCCTCCATCGTCGCTGGCCCAGCACTCCACGTCGCCCTCCCACAGCCCGTGACAGGGTTGGTTGAAAATGACAGCCGTAATCTCACCGTCCGGCATCCTGGTCAAGTTTGGCCAGGCGCACACATTGTCGATGGCTATGTAGCGGTCCATACACGCCTCCTAACTCGGCTAAAACACCACACCGTAAACGTCCGCATCCGCAAACTCGAGGCGCAGGCGTACCGGGTCGTGCCGGAACCCGCTTGTGTCCCGATCGCGCCACCTAAGGATGTGTCCCGTGCTATCACCCTGGACGCGACGGCTGTGCTCCAGATGATAGCCTTGGTGCTTGCGACCCCAAGCATCACAGAGCTCGGCGCGTAGCCAGCCGCGTACCGCAGCGTCCACACGGATCTCGGGTGCCTGCGGATAGAACACCGGTGTCAGAAAGCCGCCCGGCACACGCTCGGCGCGCAGGCCCACGAAGCGGTGTTTCGACCAGGTTGCAGCCATAATGCAATTGGGCGGCCTATCGGATCGGGCATGCTGGTTGTGCTTTCGGGCAGTAGCTGTATAGAGGCACAACCAGTCATCGCCCCGGTCGATCCAGGCATTCGGAGGATACACACCCTCCGCGTCTCGCCCGCCCGGCTCGCGCGGGATAAAGCCGCCACGGAGCGGGCGCTCCCACCGCCGGCCATCGCGACTGAATACCAGTTCGAGGTCCATTGTCTGCTGGGCGTTCTCGACCCGGTAATGGCCGAGCGAACCGATCAGCCAATCCTCATGGTATTGCACGGCGAGGTGGTAGAACTGCTGATCCCAGGGATCGCGAGCGTCTGCCTTGATCACCAGCTCGGGCGCGCTCCAGGTCACGCCATCCATGCTGACGCGGCGCTGGATCATGCGGTTGAAATCCGGGCAGTTGTCCTCGGCCACCCGACGTTCAGGGCTGGCATCGAGAAACCACTGCGAGAACTGTTCGTAGCACTGCAGCCGCGGATTCCAGTAGACGAAGTTCGCGTCGTTGGTACGGCGCGCCTTTTCCATCAGGCGTGCTTCACCAGACAAGCCCGACTGGTCGCCGAGCCAATGAGAATTGAGCGCCGGACGATCGTAGTCCGATACGTGCCAGCGCAAGCCATCATCGCTATCGGCAGCGGTATATACGAAGGGAATGCGCCCCCACCCGTGCTGATGGTGCCAATAGAGCATGCGCCAGCGACCGTCGGGCAGACGGAGCACCTGGGGCTGACCCACCTGATTCTGCCGCCCGGCTTCGCCCTCGAGAACAATGGTCCGACCATCCGGGGTAACCAGGTTGCCTGCGATAGCATCACTCGCCTCAGCCCCAGGCACCCCGGTCAAAACGATGCGATTAGTGTCGTAGCCCTGCCGGTGCTCCTGACCAAGCGGCAGGCGCTGCCAGGCGAGACCATCGGTGGATTCGGCAACCGCCAGGCGCATGGACCCGGCATCCCGCATCGTGTAGTAGAGACGGTAGCGCCCATCATCCAGACGAATCACGGTACTGCAGAACGAGGCCACCGAACCGCCTTCCTCCCAGGGCCCATCGGCTTCCAGGACGATTCCCTGCTTGGTCACCGGCGCATAGACGTGATGAATGTTGCGAGCGTTTTCCGGCAGCGCTTCGCTGAAGAAGGTGAGCCGGCGGCTGGGTTGGGCATTCGGCAGGGCCGTCGTTGAAGCCAGTTGCCAGGAGTCAGCGGTTGGACTCATAGTCTGATCACCGGTCATCCCCGTCCTTGAGCGCCAGCCCCCCGCCAGACTCGACGACCTCCAACCACGTGGGGCGCTCGTTTGGAGAGTCATTCGGATGGTGCAAGGTCATCAGGAGCCTGCCGTCAAAATCCCGAAACAGCATGCCGTGCCCCCCATCTTTGCCGTAGATCGGCTCCGGCGATTGGTGCCACGGACCGAGGATGTCGCCGCTCTCGCTAACCGCGTACCCCATCGCGTAACCTTCGTAGCCGGTCGTAGACCAGAGCATCAGGAGCTGTCCATTGGAGAGGCGGTGCAGAAAGGGGCCGTCGGTCACCCGATTGTTCCGTCGCCCGTTGCCCTCAAAGGATCGCGACCACGCCGCGGCCGAGGCGCGGAAGAGGAGCGCCGGTTCCCCAGTGGCGCGCTTGAGATCCTGGCTTAGCGGTATAGCGCACATCTCGCCATCCTCCACTTGCACCCATTCATGGCAGAAGACCATCCAGGGCCGGCCATCCGAATCTACGTGCAAGGTTCCGTCGAGGCACTCCCACTCCCGTGGTGTCACGGGTCCGTCGCTGTGCAGCCCGTAAGGCCCCTCGGGTCGATCGGCAACCAGAATCTGCGTGCCCCGCTGACGTCCGTCACGCGCAAAGCTGGCAAACAGCGTATAGCGTCCCTGCCACGGATGGCATTCCGGCGCCCAGAACTGGGTGTTGGACCAGAAGCCGGCTGGGGGACGGAAAGCCGGGATAGGACCCTGCCAGTTCTCCAGATCGCGGCTCTCATAGCAGTCAAAGCCAATCCCAGGCCCGGACCAGATGTTCTTATCCGTGGTTCCAAATAGCAGGTAACGCCCCTCTGCCGGCAGCGGCAAGACATAGGGATCGCGCATTTGAATATCCGTTCGTTTCATAGACTTCTCCTGTCTGTTCCAGATTGCGGTCCGGCCCGGATCCCGCAAGAAGGCGGGGTATGCTAGCCGTTCTCCTTGGCTTCAAACTCTGCCCATGCCGCTTTGGCATTCCGCACCGTCTCTTCATCTACCTCAACGGGCTGACCGGGCCAACGCAAGGTGCCAGGGATGACCCACTCTCCGTCGACCTTGGGCACCCGCTGGCGCTTCTCTACCGGGGGGAGTTCGATAGCCGGCGCGGGCTTGTCGGCGTACCAGTAGGCAACGCTCGCCATCTCATTTCCCAGGTGGTTGGCGTGACCATGCTCGATCGTGACCTTGATGTCGTGCTCGAAGCGCACCGGATTCTCCAGGTGGTGCACGTAGCTAGTCTGATAGCCGCCGGTGTTCCGCTCATAGATCGAGGACCCATTGCGCAGGAATGCGTTGTCCTGCATTCCCCACGCCTGGTTGAGATAGTCTTCGCTTCCCGTACCGTGTAGATCCGGCGGCCATTTGTAGCCGTCGACCCAGATCATATCGTCGCCCTCGCCCCACCAGGTGCCCTGGATATTGGTAACCGACAGGTTGCAGCCCAAGTAGTGACCCCGTCCCTGCGTCTCCAGGATCACATAGTTGTTGTTCCACGCCTCACGTTCGAGGTTGGGTATATTGGCCGGGGGAGTATTGACCCTGATCTCAGGCGCCCAGCCCAGGAAGGGGCAGGCGCGGCGGAACTCAGCGTGGAAGTAGCCGAGAGTGCTCAGTTCCGCTTCCGCCATTCGCTCATAGTCGATGTAGAAGTATTGGCCGTGGTCGTCGTCGCTCTCGTTCAGCAGTTCGACGACAGCCCGCTTGCGGAACGGCATCGGCGCATAGCAGTTCAGGGCGCAACCCGTTGCCCAGGGAGTGGGTGAGTTCGGATCGCCCTCCAGCAGGTTATTACCGTTGGTCGAGGCAGTGAAGAGCTGCGACTGGTAGGAGTTAACGATGGCGTGCCCAAGCCCAAAAAAGTCACCGAGCGGCGTGAGGACACTGGGCTCGGTGGCATCATCCCAGGTAATCTTGAGCACCGCGTTACGGTAATTCGAGCGTTGGGTCATCCAGATGTGCGTAATAACACCTGGACCTTCGATGTCGGCCAAGACACGGCTCGAGCGCGCCGGGATGGTCCAGGCATCCTGATTGCGCCCCGAGAGATCCCAGGAAGCACTGCGGTGCGTGGTGCGGTTACGGATCGTGGCCAAGTTGAGCGAATTCATGCTGCTACCTCCTCGTATATAGGTGATGAACAATGGTTTTTTCAGGCGCACGTCGCGTCGGTACCCGGGCTGTGAGTGAGACGTCAGATGATCGTTCGCCCCCCTCAGCGGTCCGCTATCGACCAACGTTCGGCGTTCTTCAGTAACTCCCGTGCCTCAGATTCGGTGGTACAGAACGTCGTCACGAACAGCCCGCGTGCAGACAGTTGAGCCAGTGCCGGCTCAAGCTCTTCGGGCGAGAGCGAGATCTGTAGGTTCTTCCCCGCCTTCTGGACCATCTTCAGCGTCTCCATGAAATGGAGCGGACTCGGCTTACCGGCACCAGGGAGAATCTGTATGGCCTGCAAGCGCGGCAACTCGCACAGTTCCGACACGTGCGCGAACGCTCCGATTCCGTCCACGTGATAGACCGTGTGATCCAGGTATTGTGTCTGCCGTTCGATTGTCGGCAGAAAGAGCTCGCGAAACATTTTCGGCGAAATCATATAGGAAAAGTCATTCTGCGCGGCATAGGTTTTGCCCGGCGACCAGAAGCCGAACCAGCTCGTTGATCCCTCCGAGACTTCGCGGACGATATAGTAGAACTCCTCGTAGACCTCGCACCACATTTCCATAAGGTATGCCTCGGCAGCAACCACCTCTTCGGGGCGGTCGATGACGTCATACAGCAGGCGGTCGGTGCCGCGCAGCGCTGCGAGGGTGTCGCCACAGCCACCGAACGCCCCGATGCTGGGAATACAGCGCCCCGCCGATTCGCGTACGGCGCGCTCCAGCGCTTTCAGTGTGAAGCGCCACCACTCGCCGGCGTGGTCCACGCGCAATTCAAGCACCTCCTCCAGTCCCTCGCCCAATACAATGGGATGCCACCATCCGGTTTCGAAGTCGAGCTCGGTCCGGCAGCCGAGGAAGGCAGGGATGGCTGTGTGGCCCGGATACCCTATGGTCCACACGGGGAATGCCTCGCCGCCGTAGAAGGTGCGGCACATAGCCCAGCTATTACTCGCCGCGGCATAGTCAAGATCAGTCCAGCGTTGATAGGGCGTCGTGGGGCGAGCTGGTGGCGGCTCGTCCGGCGCGTCGTCGCGTGGAGCGGTCACCGCGAGGGCGCAACGGCCAAAGTACTCGTGGGCCCAGAACGCCCGATAGCGCTCTTTTGTTTCTTCCCAGTCGGGCTTGAACTCAAGCGACATTGATGGACCGTGTCTGTGCCTTGGACACCTGGGTTATTCCGAACAAACCGTTGACCACAGTCGGCTCTCCTTGTGCTACCGTTACCCGGTTATGTGCTAGGTGACGAGATACGATGTGCTTACGGACGATGCCGGAAGGGATTCTCATCGCGATCTACGCAAGCTTCGGCTTGAATGATTGCGTTGGGATTCTCGATCGTTAGGGGTTCAGCTGCGGCATAGTTACGCATCCGGCAGCCGAACATGCTCACGGTCAGACGCTCGCTCCCCCGCACGAGCAGGAAGTCCTGGGACTGGTTTACGGTGGTCAAAGCGCCATTGGGGCCGGAGAAGCTTTCGACGTTGCTGAGTGCGGTATGCCCGCGCCCCTCGATGATGATCGGGTGAATATCGACCAGGGGCGCTCCGGCGTTGGCGATGATCGAGCCCTGGGCGATCTGCCAGTTACGGTTGAAGGTGTTGTCCCCCTGCTTCAGGATGCCGACGGCCACACAGTCCAGGTTGAAGTTAGTGAGTTGCCCATAGGTAGCCGGGCCGAGGTGAACGCCGCCCCACGTTCCGAAGGTGAAGATGTCCATAAGCTGGGCATTGTCGGTATGGTCGATGATGTAGCAGAAGGTCTGGCGGGCCATAACGGCGTCGATCACGCCGCGCTTGTGACCCCCGTCGATAAAACGCCGGTTGGCCGGATTGACGTGGCAGTGCAGAATGCGGGGTATATCGTAGCAGTAGTCAATGCGGATGAAGATGCCGCTAAGCGGATAGCCGTAGCAGTGCTCGATCAGAATTTGCTCGCAGATCTTGGCCCGGCTTGCGGCGAAATCCATCGCCAGAGTCTCGCCGTAGAATGTCAGGCACGAAAGCGTCACCCCCTGTGCACCCTTCTCATGTGAGACCTGAATGGTAGAGGGGTACTCGATAATCCGGTCAGGGTCGTCAGCCGTCTGCTGCGGGTACCAGAACTGGATGCCGCGAATCTGGGTGGCATTCTCGACCGTGATAAAGGGCCGCTCCTGATCGGTGATGGCAAAGACGCTGCCGACGGGCTGGGCCTTCTCGGGATGACGCGTGCCGCGACCAACCGGACCATGGACACCGATCAGGGAGGCGTTGCGCCGCAGGATTACGCCGCCTTCCACCGGATAGGGTTCATCTGAAGGCTCGACGAACAGCGCCGCGCCACGGACTGTCGCCCAGTCGATGGCCTCTTGCAGGGCAAGGGCATTTGCTCCCGGCGAGTTGTCGGGTATGACACCGAACTCCTGAATGCTGCGAGTTGATCCTCCACCAAGCTGATCTGGATGCATATTGATGCGCAAGGCTACCTCCCTCCTCAAACTGAGATCTCGATGGTCATCCTTATTGCCACCGCAACGCCTATCCTCTCGACTGCGGCCGAATTACTGTCATCATACTATCA
>SLDA01000030.1 GCA_007125545.1 Thermoflexales bacterium
ATAGCGACGCTTCGAGGTACCTCAGCACAAAGCGCTTCAGTTCGGTCCAGCGGCTTTCGGGTGTGGAAGCCATCTGGGCGTGATGCGGTTCTGGATTCTGGATCGTGCTCATAGGTGCTAGTATAATATAGGGTATCGATCTCGTCAGGTGACGCTCAACTATGGATGCACGTCTGGATCTGGAAAAGGCGATTGCCGCGCTGGAGGCGCAGCGGACTACCCTGGGTGATGCGGTAGTGGACGTCTCAGTAGCCGCATTGCGGGAGAAACTGGCCGCGCTTCTACGTCTGCGCGAGCCAGAGCCCCGTGCCCCGGATCCGCACGTGGCAGCCGAACGCAAGCTGGTGACGGTCATCCTTGCCGACGTACAGGGTTCCACGGATCTCGCCGAGCGCCTCAGTGTCGAAGCCTGGGTCACTTTGATGGATCATCTCTTACAGCTACTCCAAGCCGAGATCTATCGCTATGGAGGACAGGTTAATCAGTTCCGTGGTGATGGGCTTGTGGCTTTTTTCGGAGCCTCCCGCTCACATGAGGATGACCCCGAACGGGCGATCTTGGCCGCTCTGGCAATGCAGGAGGCCATTGCGGCTTGCGCTGGCGAACTGGCAGATCGCGCCGGGTCGCCGTTGCGTCTGCGCGTCGGAGTGAACACCGGCGAGGTCATCGTTACAGAGGTTGGCAGCCGGCATTATCACAGCGAAGAGACGGCGATGGGACGCGCCATCGCACTGGCGGCACGTATGGAAACTGCCGCGGAGCCGGGTACTGTGATGGTTTCGCAGGACACCTACCGGCTTGTTGCCTCTCAGTTTGAGTGGATGGAACTTGGCCCGCTTGTCGTTAAGGGCATTCAAAAACCGGTTCAGGTCTATCGGCCTTTGGCGCACCGGCCCCAAGCCGATCGCCCGCGCGGACTGCCGGGTCTGGCATCGCCCTTGATCGGGCGTGAGCAGGAGCTGCTGAGGCTGCAGGATGCGATCCGGCGACTTCAGGCTGGGTCCGGCGGTATTATCACCCTCATTGGAGATGCGGGTCTGGGCAAATCCCGGCTCGTGGCCGAACTCCACCAATGGGTGAACCGCCAGATCAACCGGCCTGGCGGCCTAAGTTCCTCACCTCCAGGCACGTCCTCCACCGGCGCTCCCGTCTTTCCGTCTATTGCACCCGATTCCTACCAGCCACCAGGCGGTGAACTCCCAACTGCCGACGCCCTCTCCCCACATCTCCTCTGGATCGAAGGGCGCTGCGTCTCCTATGCCGGCAATAGCGGCTATTGGCTATGGGCCGACATCGTGCGAAACCTGTTCGATCTCTCGATGGAGACGCTAACCAACGCCGCTCTCACGGACGTCAGCCGGCGCATCAAGGAGCGTTTCCCGGACGGCTCCGATGAGATGGTGCAGGGACTTATTCAGCTGATGTCTTTTCAGATCGAGGCTTACCGTAAGGACAATGACTCAAACTGGGACAGCCAGGTCGTGCCGGCAGAACTCGGCCCCGGTTCGGCCTACCCGACCGTGTCCCGGGCGGTAGAAGATGAGGAGCGTGATGCCGCGGCACGTAAAATCCCCAGGGCCGTCATAGAGCTCCTCGAACTGGCGAGCGCCCAGGCTCCCGTGCTCCTCGTCTGTGAGGACTTGCATTGGGCCGATGCGACCTCGTTACAGCTTTTGATAGAAGCTTTCGCGCTGAGCTCCCGACTACCAATCACAATTCTTGGTGTATCTCGACCCGGAGAGAGCGCGTGGTGTGATCGGGCGTTGGCCCACGCTCCTGGATATCGGCATCTTGACGTGACCCTGTCCCCCTTGACGGTAAAGGAGAGCTCGATCCTGCTACAGCGTCTCCTCCGGATCAATGAGCTGCCTGATGCGTTGCAGGCGCGAGTGTTGGAGATTGGAGAAGGAAACCCCTTTTACTTGGAGGAGATTCTACGCGGTTTGATGGACACTGGGGCAATCGTCTACGATCCAATGACGCAGAAGTGGTGCGGTACCGAAGAGGTAGCGGCGATTGCTATTCCGGATACATTGCAGGGCATTCTTCAAACCCGCATTGACCGGCTGCCTCCTGATACGAAGTCCGTCCTGCAACTGGCCAGCGTGATCGGTCGAATCTTCCAATACGCGCTTCTGGAGTACCTGGTCCCCGATACCGAGGACCTGGAGCGGCATCTGGAGGTTCTCCAGGCCGGAACGCTGATCCGAGAGCAGGGCAGCGCCCCGTGGCCTCGTGCCGACGAGAGCCGGCTCCTGGCTGACGGCCTGGCGGCGGTGGACTCGCCACAAGGGATGCCCTGGCTGACGCCAAAGCAATCCCAGACCTTCATCTTCAAGCATCACTTGACCCAGCAGGCGGTGTATCTCAGTTTACTGGAGCGCGAGCGCCGTCGCTTACATCGGGAGGTTGCCGGTGCCATCAAGCGCGTCGTTGCCCACAACCTATGGGCATATGCCGACACGTTGGCTTATCACTGGGAACGGACGGACGAAGCAAGCCGTGCGATTCCACACCTGATTCGGGCAGGCGACGGTGCGCAGTCTCGCGGAGCTGATGAAGAAGCGAGCCGTTACTTTCGTCGAGCGTTGGCGCTAGCCGGCACCGCTAATCTCAAGTTGGCGGAGGCCCAGGCGCACGCCGGTTTGGCCTTTGTGGCTCGTCACCAGAGCGACTTCGAATTAGCTCGGTCAGAGCTTGAGGCGGCGGTCGCGATCTATGAGCTGTTCGGAAACCAGCGGCGCGTAGCTCCTCTGCTGGTGGAGCTTGCCCTCATCGCTCACCGCAGCGGCGCCTATGCTGAGTCCGAGCGGCACTGTGAACGGGTGTTGGGCATCAGCCGGCTCGTGCGCAATCCGCGAGATGAGGTGCACGCATTGGTCGATCTCACACGTCTCTATCGTCAGCGGGGTGCGCTCGTTCGGGCGCGCACGTCGGCCGAGTCAGCGCTGCAATTGAGTCGCACCTCGCGGTATCCGTTTGGCGAGCGGTTGGCTCAAGTTGAGATGGGCGCGGTGCTCTGCGCGCTCGGCGACTATGAATCGAGCCGACGTCATCTCAAGGCCGGTTTGAACGCCCATGAAGCCCAGAACGACGCCTATGGTGTTGCCGACAGCCTGGTCGAGCTAAGCTGGGTGGACGCCGGTCTGGAGAGGTTCGCTGAAGCGTCCGGCTTCGCCCAACGCGCACTCGATGTTTCAGAGAGCCTCCACTCCAGGTGGCGGAAGAGCGAGGCCAGTTTGGCCCTCGGATGGGCCCTGCAATACGCCGGACAGAGCGCAGCCGCCGAAGCCGCCTATCGTAACGCGCTCGCACTGCGCATCGAATTGCGCACCGCACACCTGACAGTCGAGCCCGTCGCTGGTCTGGCTCAGCTTCTGCTGTGCAGATCGGAGACTACAACTGCGCTAGAGCACATCGAACCGTTGCTGGAGCGTCTGATCGAGAATCCGCAGCTCGAGGGAACGCGCCAACCTTTCGCTATCTACCTTACGTGTTATGATGTACTGACGGCAGTGGGTGACGCACGAGCACCGGACATTCTGGGCAGTGCACGGCGCCTGTTGCGGGCGCGGGTCGATCAGCTCCGCGATCCTGCGGACCGTCGTCGCTATCTGGAAGGGGTGCCGGCTCATCGTAGGTTGATGCGATCTGGGACCAACAATACTATACTCATCAAACAAGGAGGCAGTTAATGCAATTGCGAAGTCAAGCTGTGTGGAAATGGGCGGCTGTTCTTATTCTCGTATTTGTTGTCGGCGCTCTAGCGGCGTGCGGTGCTTCGGGTGACAATCCGGGCTCAGAAGCCCAGGTCATGAGTGGACAGGCGCTGCTTGAGGACCGCTGCATTCAATGTCACAGTTTGGATACGGTGACGAACACAACGAAGACCCCGGACGGTTGGCATGAGAATGTCGAGAACATGGTTCTACGCGGGGCCAGGTTGAACGAGCAGGAAATCGAAGTTCTGGTGGCCTACCTGGCGGCGGAGTACGGCCGGTAGAGGCACGTGTTGTGGTTCTTTTTACTCCTGCAGAGCTTGGCTCTCTATCGTTGCCCAACCGCTTCGTGCGATCGGCGACGGCTGAACGGATGGCGACCGCTGCCGGTCGTCCACTACCGGCGTTGCTCGATCTCTACAGACAACTGGTGAGCGGAGGCGTCGGGCTCATCATCACGGGGCACATGTATGTCGATGCCGGTGGCAAGTGCCACCCTGAGATGACGGGCATCCACGAAGATGATCTGATTCCTGATCTGGCGGCTCTCGTGGACGGCGTTCACGAAGTGGGTGGTAAGGTCGCGGTCCAGATCAACCACGGGGGCATGCAATGTAGCCGCGACACCGTGGCGCAGACCGTCGCTCCATCCGACATCAACGTTGAGTTTCTCCAACAGCCGGCCCGCGCGCTGACAGAGGAGGAGATTGGAGAGACCATTCGCGCCTTTGCCCAAGCAGCTGGACGCGCCCGTCTGGCAGGCTTCGATGCGGTGCAGCTCCACGGGGCGCACGGGTATCTGATCAACCAGTTTCTCTCGCCCTACGTCAACCGGCGAACGGATGCGTGGGGCGGCAGCCTTGAAAATCGTATGCGGTTTCTCCGTGAGGTGTGTCGCGCGGTTCGCGTAGAGGTCGGGGAGGACTATCCCGTGTTCATTAAGCTGGGTCTGGCTGATAGCCCTGATCTTGAGCCGGGATTGTCGCTTGAAGATGGGCTTGCCGTGGTCGCTGCCTGCTCTGATATGAAGTTGGATGGCGTGGAGGTCAGCGGTGGCATCGGCGGATCCCGCAATCTGAACAGCCCTACTCGCATCCGTAGGCCAGACGACGAGGCCTATTTCCGTGCCTGGGCGCGCGCGGCCCGCGAGGTGTCGTCTGACGGAGCAGTCGCTCTCCCGATTATGCTCGTGGGCGGACTGCGCTCCCTGCCGGTGATGGAGGATGTGCTGGCTTCAGGAGACGCCGATTTCATCTCGCTGTGCCGGCCCTTAATCTGCGAACCTGACTTGCCCGCACGGCTAAGGGCTGGGCAGGAGCGGGCGACGTGTATCTCTGGCAATCGCTGTTGGCCGGTGGGTGTCGAGGAGGGGATTGCATGCAAGTGCCGTTTACCCAAGCAGGAGGTTGCCTAGTTGTGAGAGCTAGGAGCCTCGGAAGGACGCATGGCTGATGCCGCTTCCCAACCTGAGGCAAGCGTGGCGGGCCCTCCGTCTGCGCACGTCTCCTACCGGACTCACCCAAAGGCAACGCAAGAACTACCTCTATATCCAGTTTGATGCCTTCGGCGTCGGTCTGGCCATGGCGATGGATCCTTTCCTGCCGGTCTTCTTGGCGCGCCTGGGTGCCTCAGATCAGCAGATTGGTATGCTGAGCGCGATTCCCGGCGTCTCGGGACTGGTTCTGGGCCTCGTGATGGCGCGATTCCTGGAGACTCGCCGGAGCGTCGTACCGTGGTATAGCGGCGCGCGGCTTCTTCGTATCCTGGGCTATGCCTTGATTGGCGTAGTCTCACTAATGCTGCCGCGCGGATATGCGGTTGTCGCGATTCTTGCCCTGTGGCTGCTGCTGAGTATTCCTTCCTCGCTGCTCAGTGTAGCCTACACGGTATTGATGAATGCTGTTGCCGGCCCCGAGGGGCGCTATGCTCTGCTCAGCCGGCGCTGGTCGATCATCGGCATAACCGGCGCGGTGATGACGCTAGTTGTAGGCCAAATTCTGAATCGTCTACCGTTTCCGCTGAACTATGAGTTGTCCTTTGTTGGCTTCGCCGTCGTAGGCGCTGCGATTAGCTTTACCTTCTCACGCCGCATCAGGGTCCCCGAATCTCCGCCGAAGACTTCCGATGCGCCTTCCGGCTCGCCGCTGGTCCGCGTGCGCTCCTTCACCGGACACATTCTGGCGGAGCGTCGGTTCGTATCCATCGTGGGCAAGCGCCTGGTCTATATTATGGGCTCACACCTCATTATGCCGCTGTTCGCCCTTTGGTACGTGCGCGTATTGGGTGCGACCGATGCCGAGATTAGCTTGATCGCTATGGCTCAAAGGGCGATCTTGCTGGTCGGCTACTTCCTCTGGACGCGTTTTCGAGAAACACGGGGATCGCGCTTCGTACTGTTGACCACGACCTTTGCGATGGCGCTCTATCCCGCGCTCACCGCAGTGACGCTGCGCGTCGGATGGATGATCGTCTTGGCAGGTGTAGGCAGTATCTTTCAGGCCGGGGTCAACCTCGTCTTCTTCGATGAATTAATGAAGACAGTTCCGGTGAACGAAAGTCCCACATTCGTGGCGGTCAATCAGACTTTGGAAAACTCCCTGGCGATCGTCGGCCCACTAATCAGCACTTCATTGATTGCCGTCATCGGGCTGAGTGGCGCCTTGCTCCTTGGCGCTGCGTTCCGCTTCGCCGGCTTCATATTGTTCTGGGTGGATGGCCCGAAGTCGGACAAACAGTCTCGAAAGGTTCCTAGTACGGGCTAGACCCTTGCTGATGTTTTGCCCTGATCCAAACGTATTCCTGCAAGAAGATCTGCTCGGATGGCTGAGCGCTCTGGGTGGTTGGGCGCCCTACCTGGTGAGTCTACTCTACATAGGTATTCTGCTGGGTCTGGCGCTCTATGCACTGCACGCATTGGTGCTGATTCTACTCTATCTTTGGCACCGGAAGGCACCGCCTTTGACGGCACCGGTGGTTCCGGAGGAAGCGCTGCCGTGGGTTACCGTGCAGGTGCCTTTACGCAACGAGCAGCACGTGGTCCAGCAGGTGCTGGCGGCTGTGGCGA
>SLDA01000276.1 GCA_007125545.1 Thermoflexales bacterium
CCAAAGCCAGAGGCCGGACCCCGGCCTGTAACTGAGCGCGCAGCTCCGTAGAAGCCACGTCGGATGTCTCGACTTCAGAGAGGACGATGACGCGAGACCCTCTCCGTTCGATGGCCTGGACAAAAGGCCTATTCAGCGGATAGCCGGGGCGCGGACAGATCGCAAGATGCGCGAGTCTCAGAAGCTGGTCGGGACGACGCCAGCGAGCAAGCTCGGGATCCTGGCCCGAAACCAATTCACTGCTGATGAGAAAGATCAATCCTTCGCCCGGCGCCGCTCGGAGCTTCAGCACCTTGAGCGTATTGACCGTGTAGTTAGGCGCTGAGCGTCCACGCGCCAATTCCGCCTCGATAGCACTAGCCTGAACGTAACCGTGTGCAGATCCCAACCGCCGAGAGATCTCTTGCGCCGCCAGCCGGCAAAGCGCCAGGCGGTGAGCGAAAGTATCGGGAAGCCGAGACTTATCTCTCCCGACCGGATTGCGGCGATAGACCGGGATCAGCATTACCCGGGAGATCTCGTATCCGCGAGCGGTTAGCGCGCGTACGCTCTGGGTCACCATCTCCACATGTCCGGTGTGGACAGGGTCCGCCGAAAGCCCGAAGATCAGACTGTGAGCGGTCATGCCACATCCGCATTCGGCAAGAAAGCACCAGAGCCGGTTGTCTGAATGAGGGCTCGTCTGATATGCTGCACCAGCGACCGTGCCCGTTGGGGCGCATCTCCGATATGCTCGCGAACTTCGAAGAGAGCGCAGACCTGACGGTCCGAGAGATATGCCTGCACCTGGGGATCCTGGCTCAAGCGCTCCGGCAGCCCACTCTCCGCTACGCCGGTCTGAATCGCTTGCCACGCCGCCATCGCGTGCTCGCGGATGACTTCGTGCATCTGCTGCCGATCGGCACCGGCGGTGACGAGCGCCATCAGCACCCGCTCGGTCGAAGCGAAATCTCCGTACTTGGCCAGATTGCGTTCGATGGCGACGTCGTAGATCCGCAGATCCTCAATGATGCTCTTTGCGGAGAGCAAGAGTTCGTCTGAGGCAAGGAAAGCGGTGGGCAGCAGCTCGCGGCGGTTGCCGGAGTCATCCAGCGTGCGCTCCAACAGCGAGTGCGCCGCGTTATCCCACGCTACGCGCGGCATCGTTACAACGAGGCGCGCCAAAGAATCGATATTTTCGGATTTTATCGGGTTACGCTTGAAGGGCATCGCAGAGGAGCCGACCTGACGATCCCCGAAGGGCTCACTCCATTCTCCGATCGGTGGCGACTGAAGCAGCCGCACGTCGAAGGCGAACTTGTAGAGCGAGCCCGCCAAACCGGCCAATCCGTTGAGGACCAGCCAGTCCTGCTTACGCGGGTACACTTGCGTAGCAACCGGGAACGCGGGCAGTTCCAATTCGGCCATCACGCGGCTCTCCAACTCGGCAGGCGTCATCCCCGTGCCCTCCAGGAGTGCTGCGTAGGACGCTGACGTCCCAACTGCACCCTTAATACCCTTGCCCCGCAGAGCGTGCCGTACGCGCCGTAGTTCCTCGTAATCCATCAGAAGGTCCTGGGCATACTGTGCCAGCCGGTATCCGACTGTCGTGGGCTCCGCGGGCTGTAAGTGGGTGAAGGCCATACAGACCTTATCGGCCTGTACTTCGATCAGATCGGCCAAGGTCAAGAGTAGGTCTGTGAGAGAAGACAAGATGAGGTCCAGAGATTCGCGAATGCGCAGGACCTCAACGTTATCCGAAATGTCCATACTGGTCGCACCGAGGTGGATGATGCCGCCCCCGGTCGAGCACTGCTCAGCATAGGTTCGGACCTCTGCCATCAAATCGTGATGAATCTCGGCTTCAATCTCGGCAGCGCGAGGGATATCGATCTCGTGCTGGTGAGCGACAAGATCGGCCACCTGTTCGGCGGTGACCAAGCCCGCGGCCTGCTGCGCGGTCGCGAGTGCCACCCAGACACGTCGAAGCAGTCGACGTTTGTGCACCTCGGACCACAGCTCGCGCATCGCCGACCCACCATAGCGCCAGGTAAAGGGTGAGAGATATGTGTCGTAACCGAACGTCAATCCAGACATACTCCGCCTCCTTGCTGACCTACAGGACCACGATCTGATCGCGTTCAGGACCTACAGAGATGAAGCGCACGGGTGCACCAGCAAGCTCCTCAATCCGGTTGATGTAGGCTTGGGCTTTGTCAGGAAGGTCGTTCCAGGTGCGCACGTGACTCGTATCTGAGAGCCAGCCAGGCCAGGTTTCGTATATCGGCTCGACTTGTTCCTGAATCGCCGTCTCGGGTACGTAGTCGAGTGTCTTGTCGCCCAGCCGATACCCCGTGCAGATCTGGAGTTCCTCGAACTCATCCAATATGTCCAGTTTCGTGACCGCGATTGAGGTGAAACCATTGAGCCAACTCGCGTAGCCGATCGCGACACCATCAAACCAGCCGCAGCGACGGGGGCGACCGGTGGTGGCGCCATACTCCTCACCGACTTCCCGCAGCTTCTCGCCTATTTCCCCGGTAAGCTCGGTTGGGAAAGGGCCACCGCCGACCGAGGTGGAGTAAGCTTTGACGATGCCCAACACGTGATCAACGGCGCGCGGCGGCACACCCGCGCCAACACAGCCACCACCCGCGGTGGGAGACGATGAGGTCGTGTAGGGGTAGATCCCCCAATCCAGGTCACGCATCACGCCCAACTGGCCCTCCAGCACAACTTGTTTCCCCTCTCGCACGGCATTCCGGATCAATGGGAGAGCATCGACAATTCGATCGCCCATCTCATTGCGCCAGCGTGCACAGTGGGCCATAAGCTCATCGACCGTCACCTCGGGAAGGCCATAGTAAGCCAATTCACGGTTCTTCACCGGCAAGAGCATTTGCAGACAGATGCGAAGCCGTTTGGGGTCAAGGATATCACCTGTACGTATGCCCTGGCGATGCGCTTTGTCGGCATAGACGGGACCGATGCCACGTTTCGTCGTCCCAACCTCCCAGCCTTCTGCGCGGGAGGCCTCCTCCGCACCATCCAATTGACGGTGGAAGGGCAAGATGACGTGTGCACGACAGTCCACAATGAGATTGCCCACATCGATACCGGCTTCACTCAGTCCAGCCAGTTCTGCGCTCAGAACATCGAAGTTGACTACTGCGCCGGTCCCAATGATACACTGCGTCGCGGGGTTGAAGATGCCGGAGGGCACCAAATGGAGTGCAAACTTCCCATAGTCGTTCACCACGGTATGTCCGGCGTTATCGCCACCCTGGAATCGAATCACCATATCGGCGCGCTGCGCCAGGTAATCGACAATCCGCCCTTTACCTTCATCGCCCCATTGCGCTCCCACGACCGCTGTCACCGCCATGGACTTCCTCCTTGTTAGACCCAACAAAAACGGTGCGCGTGCCGCACCGGTAGCCACAAACTGGCTCTGACCGGCTCCTATTATAACCGATTGCGGGCCAACCTAAACACGCCCCTCGGAAGGGGCGTGTTGGAGACAGACGAAAAACAGAGCCAATTGCGGCGTCCGGACTCAGCCTCGCCCCAGAAAGCGACGCAACCAACTGACGTGACGCTTTTCCGGCTCAGGACATGCGTCCGGTTCTTGTACCTGTTTGGTGCTATGCATCACATCCCCAAGAGTGCAGTTGGCTAACGCGCGTTCGGCGGCGATGACGACGTGGCGGACCTTGTCCTCTTGCAGCAGCAGCAGCGCCTCGTGCACAAGTGGGGTGCTGCCGTCGAGATTACCCAATGCGTGGGCCAGCGCAGCACGCAGATAGGCATTACCGTCGTTGACCAGAGGCAATAGGCTATCAATGACCTGCGCATCCCCGACCATACCGAGCGCCTCCACCGCCGCCGGACGGACAAGCGGACTGTCATCTTCCCTGGCCAGCATCAGGAGTTTGTCCTTAGCACCCCTGTCCTGTAACAGCCCGAGCGTGAGGGCCGCCGTACGTCGGAGTCGGGGGTCAGGTCCATCAAGGAATTGCCGTACAGTGGGAATCGCCTGCTGATACTTGAGTTGCGCAAGGCTTCTGAGTGCAGCGAGCTGAAGGTTTTTGCTCCTCTCATCTTTCAGAGCCTCCAGCAGCGCGGGGCCAGCCTGCGGATCCCCGATCTTACCAAGGGCTTTTGCCGTCAGCGAACGCACCCCTACATAACCGCGCATGATGCGGATGAGGGCGGGAACCGCTTCCTGCGCGTTGAGTTCGCCCAATGCCACAACGAGAGTCTTGACGACCGGAAGATCACGCTGGTTGGGCTCCAACAAGTAGCCCTCAAGCACCTCGATCAGTTTAGGGATCGCGGCTTGAGTATGCAGACGCCGGATGGCGATCGTCACCGTGCGCCGAATCCGTGGGTCAGGCGTTTCAAGCAGAGGAATGAGCATGGGGCCCATATCAGGGATATCCAACTTGCCGACGGCATTGATAGCAGCGCGCCGCACGTAGAAGTTGGGGTCGTCCAATGCTCGTAGCAAGGCGCCCTGCGCCTGTTTGGCCTGCATCTGGCCCAACGCAATCGCAGCGGCGCGCCGTACGAAGGAGCACGAGTCACGCAGTGCGTCCATGAGGGGGAAGATGGCCCGGGTGTCACCTATACGTCCCAGCGCTTCGGCTATCGCGCTTCGGACGTAGGTATTAACGTCCCCCTGTAGATGCTGAATCAACTCCGGTACGGCGTCTTGTGCCATCAGCTTTCCGAGATCTTCCGCCGCTTGCGACCGCAACCTCGGATTGGGGCTGTCCAGATTCTCGATGTAACGATCAATGACAGCGCTTCTATTGGAAGAAGTGTTGTTAAGGCTCACGATATTCACCCTTATCTCTTTTTATCACGGCCCATCCAGTGGCTGGGCATACTCAGTATAGCACAATGAGATGATTAATCCAATGAACTCTGACCTCAGTCAGGAGCACAGGTTGAATGCCGGCACCACGATGAAGATGCCATTCGAGAAGGTGACCGCCGAACAGTTCGACGTGCTAGCGATGTCAATCTCCGTACGCCCTTCTTCCTGACCCAGGCGGTTCTGCCGGAGCTGGAAAAAAGCGCCGTGGCATGAAGGTATGCTTCAACTGACCGTTCGAGGGTCTACAGGAGGTACTCCATCTCCGGACGCAACTCCCAACGGGCGGTTTCCGGGGGGTCGATCCGTCGCGTCCAGGCAGCGAGCAGCTGCGCATCTTTGCGCTTCTCGCTCATCCTGCGCGTTACGTGGTCCGGGTCCCAGTCTGCAAGCAACTCCTTGATGAGCTCTGTACGGATCGGCTCGTATGAAGGATCGGCGGCAAGGTCACAGAGCTCGTCCGGGTCATCCTTCAGGTTGAAGAGCTGGGGAGGATCGCCGTGGTAGTAGATGAGTTTCCACGCATCCCGCCGTATCATCCGCTGGTAGCAGCCTCCCGGCGGACCGAAGAGATCGTCGCAGTACTCGGAGAAGGCCAGATCGTCCCAGGATGGCGCGCCCCCTTCGGTCAGGAGTTTGAGCATACTCCGGCCCTGGCACCCCGGCAGGGCGGGCGCATCGAGCGCGTCGAGAATCGTGGCGGTACCATCGAGAGCGCTCACGACCCGATCGGACCGCAGCCCCGCAGGAATTCGCCCGGGCCAGCGGAAAACGAGGGGCACTTTTACCGATTCCTCGTAGAAGGTGTGTTTCCAGAAGAGCCCGTGCTCTCCGATGCTGTCGCCGTGGTCGGAGGAGTAGACCACGAGGGTTTCCTGGGAAAGCCCGGCGGCATCGAGCGCATCGAGCAGCCGTCCGATCATACCGTCCAGGGCGTCGACCAGTCCGTAGTAAGCGGCTCGCGCGCGTGCGACCTCTTCCGGAGAAGCTTCGAACAGGTCGCCTTTCTCCATACGCCATTTCAGGTGCGGGTGGATACGTTCGACCGGCGCGCGCGGTTTCGCCGGCGAAGGGACGACGTCGCGATACCGCTCGTAGAGTTCCTTGCCGGCAACGTACGGCGGGTGGGGGAGCATGTAACCTACGGTGAGGCAAAGAGGCTCTGGAGAGCCGCCGGCGGCCCTCTTGCGACCTTCGGTTTCGATCAAACGCACGGCAGCCTCGGTTACGTCCTCGTCATGAACCTGGTAGCCGCTGCACCCGGGGCCGCTCGCCAGAAGGCTGATCCTGTGCGGCCCTGCAGTCCCCTGAGGGAGACCGCGTCGCGGCCCTTTGCCGCCGGGGTAGTTCGGGCTGTGGTCGCCGATCGGCCGCGCCGCATAGCCGTGGAGCTGATCGGGCCCGATGGCGTGCATCCTCCCGATGAGCGTCGGACGGTATCCTGCGGCGCCGAGCGAATGCGCGAGGGTAGGAATCCCGCTGTCTAGAATATGGTCGTTCGCCCACACTTCATTCCTGTAGGGATGCCGGCAGGTGAGCGTCGACATACGAGAGGGTACGCAGATCGGCGACGGGCAGTATGCGTTCGAGAAGAGCGCACCTTCCGCAGCGAGGCGATCGAGGGCGGGAGTTCGGATGACCGAGTCTCCGGCGCAGCCCATGACGTAGGGATTATGCTGGTCGGAATGGATGTAGAGCAAGCCTGTCTTCATACGTTCTCCTTCGGCAGGACACACTTCGATGGTGTCCGCTTCAGCAGCGCGAAGCGGGCATAGGGTCCGTCCCGGCCCGTTGCAGCGACTGTGTCTCGCCACGGCGCTTGTTGGCCATAGTGGCGGCCGTCGCAGAGGTACGCAGCATCAGGGCGGCGTGCTCGACACGGGCGGCC
>SLDA01000613.1 GCA_007125545.1 Thermoflexales bacterium
CCCAGGCCAGACGCCCAGCAGAGCGACTATGGGCTGACCCACATCGGCTTTATCGTCGAGGATTTCTGGGGGACGTACAAGGACTTGGTCGACCGCGGTGTTGAGTTTCTCGGCGAACCGGTCGAGATCCGCCACAACGTGTTTGTCGGCTACTTTCGTGGCGCCGAATACGAGGTCTGTGAGATCCGAGAGATTGTTAAGGAGTGACGGACAATGCCCAACCTGACTGCACTAGCCGCGCCTGCTACTTGCCACCAACTGGAGGTCTCGGACACCGACCTCAGGGTGATCGACCACGATGATTTGAGGGACATGCTCTTTCACCTGTATATGATCCGGGCGTTCGAGGTCGAGCTGCTCAGGCTCAAGGACGAGGATCTGATCCACGGGCCGGTACACGCCAGTATCGGGCAGGAAGCGGTCGCCGCGGCGGTGGCCGTTGTCTTGGACAAACAGGATATGGTCGCCTCAACCCACCGCGCGCACGGCCATTTCCTCTCCAAGGCGCTCGCCTACTATGCCCCAGAGGGCCACCGGCCGGGGCAGGATGGCGTAACGCCCGATATGCAGCGGGCCATAGACCGGACCTTGGCCGAGATCATGGGCCTGGCGGATGGGTGGTGCGGTGGCCGCGGGGGCTCGATGCACCTCTATGACGGTACGTCCGGCAACCTGGGCAGCAATGCCATCGTCGGCGGCGGCATTCCCATTGCTACCGGCGCCGCCTGGGCACAGCGCATTCAGGAGACCGGGCAGGTCGTCGTTTCGTTCTTTGGCGATGGGGCGATCAACCAGGGCTGTTTTCACGAGGTCGCCAATATGGCGGCGCTGTGGCGTGTGCCCGTGCTTTACCTGGTCGAGAACAACCTCTATGCCGTCGGCACGTGCACCAGCGAGTCCTCTTATGTCCAGGATCTGGCGCAACGCAGCATAGGCTATGGGTTTGACAGCCTGATCGTCGACGGCATGGACCCCGTCGGTATGTACGTCGCCGTGCGCGATGCCGTGGACAGAATGCGGCACGAGCCGTTTCCCTACCTGATCGAGGCCAAGACCTACCGCTACTATCACCATGGGGGCGGCGTATCCGGCAGCGCCTTTGGCTATAGGTCCAAGACCGAGGAAAAAGAGTGGCAGGACCAGGATCCGATCTCCGCGTATCCCAGGAAATTGGTCGGCCTGGGTGTGATCACCGAGGAAGACAATGACCGGCTGCAGCAGGTCACGCAGGAAGCCGTCGACCGCGCCGTAGAGCAGTGCACGGCCCAGACAGGGGGCAGGAGATCCATCCCCGTCGAGAAGTGGCCCTCCGCGGGGTCGGTGGCGGAGGATCTGCGCTGCCCGGACGATGTGTTTGAGGGAGCACAATTCCTGGAACCGGAGGATGTCGCGTCGTTTAAAGACATGACCTACGTGCAGGCCATCGCAGCGGTCACGCTGCGCAGCATGGAACGCGATGCGCGGGTCGTCGTGTTGGGGGAAGAGGTCGCCAACCTGAACGGGGGAGCCTATGCCGCCACGCGCGGCATCAAAGAGGTCTACCCCGAGCGGCTGTTCAATACGCCGATCTCAGAAACGGGATTTGTCGGCATGGGCGGCGGGCTGGCGGCTGTCGGTCTGCGACCGGTCGTCGAGATCATGTTTCCCGACTTCGCGCTGATGGCCTCTGACCAATTGTTCAATCAGATCGGCAAGCTGCGCCATATGTATGGAGGGCAGGTCTGTTTTCCCCTCATCCTGCGCACGCGCGTGGCCATGGGCTATGGCTATGGCGGGCAGCACTCGATGGACCCCAGCGCTTTCTTTGCGCTCTTTGGTGGGTGGCGGATCGTCGCTCCGTCCAATGCCTTTGACTATGTCGGCCTGTTCAATACGGCGATCCGCTTCTCCGATCCGGTCCTGATCGTCGAGCACGGCATGTTGTACGCCGAGAAGGGGCAGGTGCCGGCGGATACGCTCGACTACTGTTGTCCCTATGGCAAGGCCAAGGTCGTGCGCCCGGGCACCGACGTCACCGTGTTGACCTATTTGACCGGCGTTCGCGAGTGCCTGCAGGCCGCGGAGGCGCTGGCAGAGGAAGGGATCGAGGCCGAGGTCATCGACCTGCGTACCCTGGACTATGTGGGCATGGACTGGCAGGCGATAGGCGAGTCCGTGCGCAGGACGGGGAGCGTGCTCGTCGCCGAACAGGGTCCGCGCAGCCTGACCCTGGGCGGGCGCATCGCCGACGAGATCCAGATGCGCTTCTTTGACTACCTGGACTGTCCGGTGGGCCACGTCACCGGCGTCGACGTGCCGCCGCCGGTGTCCAAAGTACTGGAAGAGGCGGCCCTGCCTTCGCTGGAGCAGGTCAAAGAGCAGATCAGGCGGGGTGCGGCGCACGCATTCTAGGTGCTAATAGCCCCTAACGTCGCCACACCCCACCACCTGGAGCACAATCTTGCCCCGGGTATGCCCGGTCTGAATCAGTTCGTGCGCCCGCCGGGCTTCCCGCAGGGGCAGGATCGTGCCTACATCAGGTCTCAGCTTTCCTTCGTCGACCAGCTCCGCAATCCGATTCAAGATCTCATTGCGGGGCTGGGCGCCCGCGTAAGAGCCGCGCAGGCCCCGCCGGGCACTCTCCGGATCGGGCACCGGCTGGGCGCAGATCGAGACCTGAATCCCGCCATCTCTGAGCACCGCCCAGGAGCGCGCCATCGTCTCCCGGGCGATCACATCGGTGGCATCGTCGGCCTCCCTGGGGATCGCATCGAGTACCACATCCACGTCCCGTGCGACCGACTCAAAGGCGGTGGTCCGATAGTTGATGAACGTATCGACGCCGAGATCACGCAGAAACGCTTCGTTTCTGGCTGACGCCGTGCCGATCACCTGCGCACCCCGCCACTTCGCCAACTGAACGGCGAGGTGCCCGACCCCACCGGCGGCTGCGTGGATGAGCACCGTCTGCCCGGCGACCAGGCCACCGACCTCGAACAGGGCATTCCAGGCGGTCAGCGCGGCGACCGGCAGGGCGGCCGCGTGCACATGGTCCAGAGACGTGGGCTTCCGACCGAGCTTGTCCCCGGCTTCAACGACATATTCCGCGTATCCACCCCCGAATTTGCCAAGCATGCCATAGACGTCGTCGCCAATCGCAAACCCCGTTACCTCGGACCCGGTCTGCTCCACGACGCCTGACACCTCACAGCCGGGGATGAACGCGAAGGGTTTCTCCAGCCGGAACCGCAGGCCGGCTCGTATCTGCCGGTCGGCGGGATTCACCCCCGCCGCGTGGACGCGGACGAGGACCTCATGCGGTCCCGGCTCCGGGATCGGGGCATCCTCGTAACGGAGCACCTCCGGGCCACCGTAGTCGTGGTATCGTACAGCCTTCATCACATCTCATTCCTCCCGGAAAGCGCCGATCTTCGCGAATAGATCCCCGAAAATCGCGCCTCTGTCGCAGAACTTCGCATCCCGGATCAGATGCCGGCCGGGGTCGGTTGCCCAGCGCTTGGGCGTGGTGTCGGTGAGCAGTGGGCTGTGTGCCAGTGCGGTGGGCACCCACTTGGGGTTGATCACGTAGGAGGTGGCGGACAGATCCCAAAGGATCCGGGATTTGCCCGGCTGATCGCCTACAGCGTCCCTGAAGATATCCGCCAGATAGTCTGCCAGGGCGTTCCGGCCGCGCAGGTTGTGTTCCACTTCCGGCACCGTGGTGGCGATATGGGTAGTGACCGGCCACATAGCCAGGTGCACTAGCGGCACGCCCGAGTCCAGCAGTACCCGGGTGGCAATCATGTCCTGATCAAGGTTGAATCCGTCGGCGTTGAACCAGTCAAGGCCGGAGCCCCCCAGCCACACCACCACAATGTTCCTGATGATCTCCGGCTCCATCAGAATGGCCGACGACACATTGGTCGGGGCCCCGATGGTTAGCACGTACAACGGCTTGTCTCGGGGCTGCATAGCCTTCTTAATGAGGTCCTCAGCCGCGGGGCTGACCACCGGTTGATCGGCGCCGGGGATGAACTCCGGCGACCCGCGGAAGGCGAACCCCTCGTCTGGTCGTCCGCAGAGCTTCAGGATTCGCTGGATCTCGGCATAGCTCTTTTCCATCCCGTCGCCGGGGCTATCTGACCGCTCATTCAGGAACGGCGCTGCGTAGACCGCCAGCAGGTCGATCTGCTCGGGTGACAACAGGGCATGGGTCAGGGCGAATTGGTCATCGATCTCATTAAATGTATCCGTATCCAGCACGACCTCGGTCTTGCCGGTCGGGGGTGTCAGCAGTCTGACGCGCTCAGTCTCAGCAATCTCAGGGTACACCATGGCTTTCCTCCTTATGTGTGGACCGATCCGGTGAGCCAACGGTAGATGTCACCGGCGCGCGTTAACATGCTACTTCAGCACCGAAGCAAAGGCCTCTATCATCAAACGCCCTGCAACTGCACCTGGATCGGGCTTGCCGATCGTCTGCTCCCGGTAGATCGCGGCCCTTCCGTGTTCTGACATCATACCCCTCGAGGCTTCCTCGCCCTTTCGTGCCGCGTCGCGGATCGCTGCCGCAACGGTGTCCATATCCCCGCTGCTTGCCGCTTCCTCTGCCGCCACCGCGACCGGTTCCAGCACGTCGACAAGGGTCTTGTTGCCCGGTTTGGCCTTGCCGCGCTCCATCACGCCGTCGGAAAAAGCTCTGAAGAACGCGGCGATATCCGCCGGAGCACACGCGGTCTTGTCCTTGAGCGCCTTCCCCCCGCGCATAAAGCCTGTAGCCACCAGAGTCCCCATAGTGGAGGGCGCTGACTTCGCCATCGTCATACCGGCCTGCATCAGGAACTTTCCCACATCGGTCTCAGAGGATCCCGCCAGCTCCTGATCGGCAGTAACGAACGCCTTACACATCGTGAGACCAAGGTCTCCATCGCCGACCGCGCTGTCCAACTCGATGAGTCGGTCGCGGTTCTCCTCCATCGTGAGACGAACGGCGTGCAACGCGGCCTTCGCCTGCGAAACATCAAACATGGCGCCTCCCACTCACAGTTCTACCTGCTCGAAGAACGGCGTACACGCCGGCTTCGCAAGCAATCCCTTTAGTTCATCGTCCAACTTGAACACCGAAATCGAGAATCCCGTCATCTCCAGCGAGGTCGCAAATTCACCTACGTAGACCTTGAACACCGAGATGCCCTTCTCACTGAGAATCTCCGCCACCTTGCGGTACGCAACGTAGAGCTCTTCTTTGGGCGTCGCACCAAGACCGTTCATCAAGACAGAGACCTCGTCGCCGCTCTCGTAGGGAAGGTCGGGCAGAATCTGATCCATCATTTCCTGGACGACTTCGTCCGCTGTCATCAGGCTGCCGCGGCGAATACCCGGTTCGCCGTGGATTCCCATGCCAATCTCCATCTCGCCGTCGCCGATCGTAAACGATGGCCGGCCAACCTCTGGAACGATCACCGGAGACAGCGCCACACCTATGGTACGCACATTCGCGCCCGCCTTCTCTGCGATGCGCTTCACCTCATCCAGGTCGGCACCCTCGTCCGCCTTAGCTCCGGCACACTTGTAAACATAGAAGATGCCGGCAACGCCTCGGCGCTTATGCTCTTCTCCTTTGGGTGCGCTGGCAACGTCCTCGCCGGCGACATAGGACTCCACCCGGATCTCCTCCATGTCCGCCATTTCGGTGGCCATGTCGAAGTTCATCCTGTCGCCGCTGTAGTTGCCGTAGATGTAGAGGACGCCCTTGCCACCGTCGATCGCTCTGGTCACCTCGAGCATCTGGTCTGCCCCGGGACTCTGAAAGACGCCGCCCACCGCGCACCCGTCGAGCAACCCTTTCCCCACATAGCCCAGAAAAAGCGGCAGGTGGCCTGATCCACCACCGGTCGCAAGACCGACCTTGCCGGGCTTTGGTGCGTCAGCCCGCACGATGCAGCGCAGGTCGTCGGCAACGTGCTTCAGCTGGTCCGGGTGTGCAGACAGGATGCCTTGCAACATCTCATCAACGAACGCCTCGGGTTTATTCAGAAACTTCTTCATCATGCGGTCCTCTCCTTCTCGAGTGTGGTTAAAACAACCTCGTCGGGCAGCATCGCGCTCTTACACTTGGGAGGTCTCACACCGAATATAGCACGATCCTTGCACTTTAAAACAGGATAGGGGGTACGCGTGCCAACCCCGGTCCACCGGTAGTGTATCATCCATCCGGAGTGACTTATGCCAAACCTCGACTATACTACCTGCACAACGCGTCGGCCGCCCGTGTCGAGCACGCCGCCCTGATGCTGCGTACCTCTGCGATGGCCGCCATCATAGCCGACAAGTGCCGTGGCGAGACGCCACTCACGGCCACGGGCCGGGACGGACCCTATGCCCGCTTCGTGCTGCCGGCGCCGGCACTATGGAACTATGTCCTGCCGAAGGAGAACATATGAAGACCGGCTTGCTCTACATCCATTCCGACCAACATAATCCCTACGTCATGGGCTGCGCCGGAGACCCGGTCGTCCGAACCCCTGCCCTCGATCGTCTCGCCGCCGAAGGTGCGCGCTTCTCGAACGCCTACTGCCCGTCGCCGATCTGCGTACCGTCCCGTATGTCGACGCTCACCTGCCGGCATCCCTACAGGAACGAAGTGTGGGCGAAC
>SLDA01000590.1 GCA_007125545.1 Thermoflexales bacterium
GCTGGACCTGGCCCGTCATTATGTAGCCGTCAATCACGTAATCCAGATCCACGGGCTCAACCGCGAACTGGCCTTCGGCGCCGGGCGCGCGGAGCACGAGATCCACCGTCGCCCCGACGTCCTTCATATATTTGAGCACCAGGGCGTCCTGGGGGCTCACCGCGAGCAGCAAGCCCTGGGGCGAGCCGGTCTCCTGGCCCTGGTCGTTTCGCGCCCGGACCAGCCCTGCGAGCGTGATATTCTGGAGCAGACTAAACGTCACTGTTTCCGTGGGTGCGCTCTCGGCGTCCTCGTCCTCTCCCTGTTGCTGCTGCTGCCCGAGGGGGAGCAGGCTCGTCTCCCGGTCCACGGGCAGGGCAAACGTGAAGTGGAAGTCGACCCGGTCGCCGGCCTTGAGCACGTTCAAGTTGTTGATCAAATCCCCGGAGGGGAAGGCCATCAACACCTCATCCTCCGCCAGGACCAGCGCCATGCGCCCACCATGGGTTTCCACGTTGGGATCGAGCAGCCGCTGCTCCAGGACTACCTCGCCGGCATAGAGATCGACCAACGTAATCATTCCGACAACGTTCTCTATGTTCTGGATCGCGCCCTCAGGTACGGTCTCGGCCGGTATCTCACGCAATTGAAGATCCGCCTGGGCCAATTGCCGGCGCGCATCCACAGTCCGCATGGCGACGACCACGCTGTTACGCGGTGTCACCACCTGAGCGGTCTGAGCTTCCTGAGCCGTGGCCCGCGAGAGGGCGATAAAGGCCACTCCTCCTGCCAGCGCAGCAACAATCACTCCCGCAATGAGCCACATAAACCCACGTAGACGTTCCATTGATAGCTTCCTCCCTGCAGAATTGTGTCGGACAAAGGGCGCTCGCAGCGCACCGGGGGCGGCGCGGGCGCTCTATTGCGAACGGCGCCTGCCCGACGGTCTTTGGCCGGAGCATCACCTTAGGGTGATGTTACCGGCCTCTCCAAGTGCATCGTACTCACGGTTCGCATCGTCAGCTCGCCTCCGCTGCCTACTACAGCGATAATCGGACCGGTCAGGAATTGATGCTGGTAGGTGACGGTGACGTTGACGGTGGAGTTGATGAAATCTCCAAGCGTAAGCGTGGGTGTGATGGTCAAATCATCTATAGAAACGGCCGTCGCCCATCGAGGCAAGATCTCGTCGTTGATGTGAGTGTTGATGGGGGCTGGATCCGGGTGTACGCTGTCGGGATTAATCGAGCCATAGCGCGCGACCTCCCGACCGATGTTGGCGATGGCGTTGTAACGGTAGACGGCGATGCCAAACTCGATGATGCCGAAAAGAAAAAGCAGCAGCAAGGGGAGTATCAGAGCGAACTCCACCAATTCTTGCCCACGCTCAGACGAAGCCCATACGCGCTTGTTCATCTACACCTCATTCCCTGGCAGCAGTCAACGTAAAGAACACCGGCACGCCAGACTATGGGCCATAGCAGTAGTGTAAGTTCGGCGATCCCAGCAGATCTGCGTTTCGTACGATCCATCTCACGCCGCGCTATATCAGGTAGCTTCAACGCAAAAACGAAACGTGCGACTATCGAGACGGCTTAGCCGCCCTACCGCAGAGGAGCTGTAGATAAGGCAATAATGTATGCATTCCGGCATTTCGCAGACTTCAGAGCTCATCCGATTGTATCACTCACTGGCGTGCTGTCAAATCAGTTTAATGGAATAGCCTGCTGACGTGATGTCGCGTTGCAGCAAAAGCCAAGGCTATTCACTGGTATAACGGAGAGATAGTCGAGGAGATACGGGTAGGTTCCAAAGTGTGGCACTTTTCAGGACGTGAGTAGGCGTTATCTGCACAACCAAGTGACAGACGCGAGGAGGCCTGAGCCGGCGTAGCGGAGCGCCCTGGAGCCAGCCGCATCACCATGGGTAGAACGGATCGGGCGGTCGCGCCCAATGCGTGTTCTGTCGATATGCGGGGCTTGAGTTACCGTCTTCAGGTTTACCCTGGTCAACACATCGCCAACTCTTGCTATTCTTCTCCAGCGCGGGTCTAACGCAGTCCGGCGCCTGTGGGAGCGCTACAGGAGTATAGTGGATGTAGGTACACATAGTACAAGGAGGGTTAGATATGGATCTGCTTACGTGGTTGATCATAGCGGTGGTTGTTGCAGTGGTCGCGGGCCTTCTGGGATTCACGGGAATCGCCCGGGGTGCTGCCAGTATCGCGAAAGTGCTGTTCTGGATCTTCATCGTCGTCGTGTTGATTCTCTTCGTGCTCACCCTGTTATGAAGCAGGGCACTCGCCGTCGCGGTGAGCGCCGCAGTGAGAGGATGCCGGTGACGACTTGACCGCAGCACGCCTCTGGGGTGGTAGGACGACAGCCGTTTCTTGCAGGACATTTTATGAGGCTGTTTCGGCTTACACGCTCTGGGGGATGGCGTTGCGGTCAAGTTCTGTTCCAGGAGAGTGTTTGTCGTCCGGAGAGGGCCCAGATCCGGAACACGTAGTTCAAAGTGAACCGGTTCGCGAGAGAGGTCAGAAAGTATCCGTAGTTTATCTAGTCTAAGGAGGGATAGAGATGGATCTGCTCACGTGGTTGATCATAGCGGTGGTTGTAGCGGTGGTCGCCGGACTCCTGGGGTTCACGGGAATCGCACGGGGTGCTGCCAGCATCGCGAAAGTACTGTTCTGGATCTTCATCGTCGTCGTGTTGATTCTGTTGGTGCTCACGCTGTTATAAAGCAAGCCTTCCGCGGTCGCTTTTCGGATCGTAGGGAGGGGGTACCGACGACGGCTGGACGGTGTCCTGCGGGTAGATGCCGCAACCGGGCAGACCTGGTCTCGGCTCTTGCTCGTACCTGCCGGGTGATGGACGCGCCGGTACGTGGTGCAAGCGGATGCCCGAAACATTAAGGAGGTTCGTGAGATGGCTATACTAACGTGGTTGATCATAGCGGTTGTGGTTGCCGTGATCGCCGGGCTGTTGGGATTTACCGGGGTCGCAGCCGGTGTGGCATCTATTGCCAAGGTGCTGTTCTATGTATTTCTCGCCCTTGTTCTGATTCTTCTGATAGCTGCCATACTGTGAAGTAGCCCTCTCGCGGTTGCGGTACGGGCCGCGGGTGGGAGATACAAATCATAATTTAGTCGACCGCAGGGCGTTCGCCGGAATGTCCTGCGGTCGAGTCGCATCTGTCCTCTGTTCTTTCTCTGTGCTCTCCGTGTCTCAGTGGTGAACTTCTACATCACCACTGAGACACGGAGGAGCACGGAGGTACACTGAGGGCGGAGCGAGGCGTGTCCTGAGTTGGGGACTCCAGGCTTTAAGACGCCGTACCTGCGGTTGAGTCTGTCCTCTGTTCTCTGTTCTCTCTTCTCTCTCTGTGCTCTCTGTGTCTCCGTGGTGAACCCGCCCCCAGGTGCGTGCGTCGACGTCTGTTCTATCCGGCGTATAATGGTCCAAACAGTCACCAGATAAGGAGGCGCCATGATGAAACAGTTTGTTGTGACCACGGCGATGGGTAAACGGCTCATCGGCAAGGCAATGTCCGTGCATCCTGAAATCCAGGCCACTCTGCGACAGGGAACGCTGGCCATCATAGCCGGCACCACCAACGGATATGTTGCCGAGGAGATACTCGCCGCAACCGGACAAGTCGAAGGATTCACCCGTGCCGGTTTCCGGCGGGGCTTCACCGTTGCTCCCGGCGCGAAGCCGCTCAAGGCGGAGTTCCCGGGCGACGTGATCCTTGTGGACGGTCAATGGCAGCGCGGCGCGACCATCGACGATGTCGCGGGGCAGATGAAGGTCGGTGACGTTATTCTGAAAGGGGCTAACGCCTATGACGGGCGGGGCCAGGCTGCCGTGCAAATTGCGAATCCGCAGGGCGGCACGATCTTCGAGGCGCTTCCCGCCGTGATCGGGCGGCGCGTGCGACTGATCGTGCCCGTGGGCCTCGAGAAGCGGATCCTGGACGATGTTGACGTCGTGGTCCGGCGCTGCAACGCGCCCGGCGGCACGGGGGTGCGTATGATGACCCTGGTCGGCGCGGAGGTCTTCACCGAGATCGATGCGCTGCGCCTCCTGACCGGCGTCGAAGCGCACCTGCTTGCCGCCGGCGGGATCCACGGGGCGGAGGGGGCCGCGTGGCTGGGGGTGTGGGGCAGCGACGAGCAAGTCGAGGTCGCAGCGAAGTTGGTGGCGTCGGTCTCAGAGGAGCCACCGTGTGAGGTCTGACAAAGCCAGGCCTCGCTCCCAGCCGAACTCCCGAAACACGGCGATCCAACGCGCGGCTTTCCACATCATTAACGACCCCGTAACCGGAGGTTAACCCCCGAGGCGTCAGAGTTGTGTATAGTTAGAACAAGCCAGATGAGGGAGCCAAAGGGATGATAACTTACATGGGGTCCGTTGAGATATCACAGGCAGCATGGGTGACCGAGCGAGTCTACGCGCTGGACGAGCCCTGGAGGAGCCGGTTCTTGGAGCTTATTGCGAGCTACGCCCAGATCAAGCAGCCCGACACCGCGCCGTCCCGCGATGAAGTGGTGGGTTGGCTTGGGGACGAACACCTTAATGAACAGATTCGGCTAATGTTGCACACTTGGACACATCGCACCAACTGACGGCAAAGAGGCCGGGCAACACGACCCTCTGCGCCCGGCCTCTTTGCCTGTCAAAGTCCCAACCTCAAGAAAGCGAACGTCTCCCTTTCCCCATCGTCATCCGGGCATACGTATCTGACCATCCGTGTACCTTCCACAAAAGCTGCCACGTTTTTGTCACGCCCGTCACACGTGAAACTAGGTTTTCGTGTGCTTTGCGCGATCTACAGAGCCGGGCCCACCTTTAAGGCAGCGCTTGATGAGACATCGCCGGCACTTGGCACATTCCAGTTACCGAGTATACTGGACTTATCCGATGCCATTATGTTTCCTCTATAAACTCTATGAGTGAAGACGACGGAAAACTTATTCAGGCAGCAAAGGCAGGCGATGCACGGGCATTCTCGACACTGTACCTCCGCTACCAACCCCGTATTTATCGCTATGTCTTCTTCCGCGTCAATGATGTGTCGGCCGCGGAGGACCTGACGAGCGAGGTCTTCGTCCGACTGGTCGAGAACATCCACGGCTATTATGACACGGGACGCCCCCTCCTGGCCTGGCTCTACACGATTGCCCGCAATCTGCTCACCGACTACTACCGGCGTGAGGCGCGCTCGTTGTTGACGCCCATCGACGAGAACATTCCCTCGGACGGCGCCGATCCTGTGCGGCAAGCCCATCTTTCCTTCGAACAGCAACGTATAGCAGAGGCTATGCTTGAGTTGACCGAGGACCAGCGCCAGGTGATCGCCCTCAAGTTTTTCGAGGAGTATGACAATGAGAAGACGGCGGCGATTCTTAACAAGACGGTGGGAGCCGTGAAATCACTCCAACACCGGGCGCTTGCCTCCCTGGCCCGGCTGTTGATTCCCGCAGACGAGGGAATTTCATGAAAATCGCGCGTCAGCCGTATCTCCAGCGCGCCTGTTGCGTTAATCAAGTTAAGTGTAAACCGACATGAAAACTGAATTTGAGCTGGCCGATATCTTGGATACGTGTTTGGATGAGCTGGCGCGCGGACGGCGGTTCTCTAGCTGTCTCGACAGGTTTCCCGAACATGCCGATGAGCTGCGCCCCTTGTTGGCGGCGGCTGTTATGATGCGCCAGACAGAACGGCCGGTGGCGCGACCGGAAGCCGTGAAAGAGGGGCAGGCACGGATGCTTGCCGCGTTGCAGATGCGCTCGGGGGTCGCGGAGGGCCGGCGGCGCTATGGTGCCGCTCCCAAGGTGGGGGCGGAAATGGGCCGGCGTAAGTTCCCATGGTGGTCCCGGTTCCTGCGGATTTCCGTAGCTACTATGGTGGTGGTTGCCATTATTCTGACCACGCTCTTTGTCCGGACGCCCCTGGACTGGATCCCGGGGCAGGTCGTGCCGGTAGCCGCGATGCTGGCCGAGACGCAGGGGGCGGTAGAGGTTTGCCCTGCAGGCGCCATCGTCTGCACGCCCGCGGTTAGTGGACAGTCGTTGGAGCGTGGGGACGCCGTCCACACGCTATTGGATGGATGGGCCCGGTTGGTCTTCAGCGATGGCAGTGTTACCGAGATGCTGCCCGAAACGGAGATCGTGCTGGTGGAACTGCCACAAGCGTCTTCGGACGTGCCGAGCGGCCCCATACTCTATCAGGCGCGCGGCGAGGCGCGGCACAGCGTACCCGAGCAGAGTGAGGCATGGGACGGAGAGCTGGGCCACGATCTCGAGGTACGCGCTCCTGCATTTACGACTGTGGCTACCGCGGCCGCCTTTGCGCTTGAGGTGGATCAAGACGGTGGGACAAGATTGCGGGTTTCATCGGGGAGGGCTGTCGCCCGCTTGGGCGCCGTGACACGCGTGCTTGCCGCGGGTGACGAGCTATTCGCCGCCACAGGTGGTGGGTTGCCTCCGGTTGAGCGTCCCGGACAGGACGTGCGGCCCGAGACGCCGCCGGGACAGGACGTACGACCCGAGACGCCGCCGGGACAGGACAAACGACCCGAGACGCCGCCGGGACAGGACAAACGACCCGAGACGCCGCCGGGACAGGACA
>SLDA01000572.1 GCA_007125545.1 Thermoflexales bacterium
GTCAAGACGACACGCCGAATCTCCAGCGGATCATCGGGCGCGATGGTGATGTCCAGGCGGCATACCAAATCCCCAACGTGACGGTCGAACTGCACCTGGTGCGGGTAAAAGTGTGCCCGCCCCCAGCTGTCGGGCGCCGACCGCGGCTGGTCGCTGAGCGACCAGACCTCGCCTGAATCGAGGTCCTGAATATAGATCCAACTCCCCCAGTTGTCGCGCGTGGTATCTGCACGCCAGCGGGTGATCGCCCAATCGCGCCATTGGCTGTAGCCGCCCCCACGATGGGTCAGCATGACGCCATACTCGCCATTAGAGAGATAGTGCACCGAGGGCAGCGGCGTGCTGTCGGTTACCTCCCAGGGGGTGATGGCCACGCGCCCTTCGATCTCGGCCTGTGCAGCCGGCGTCTCGGGGGGTGTGTCCTCGACATCGACGACACTCGGAATGCGCTCCTGCAGGAGCAGCGACGCGGCGCGAATGCGCGGGTCGGCGTGGAAACGGTTGATGTGCACCTCGTCACGCAGCACATTGACGAGCGCCATCATAATCATGCCGTGGTGATGAACCATATAGGACTTGACGATGGCATACTCCCGGCCCAGCGGCAGCCGAGCGCGCGTGTAGTCGATCGCTTCGTAGAAGCCGAAGTGTCCCATCATCCCCAACGCCGTCAACGCCTCGATATTCTTCAACACCGCCTGAGGCACAAGCGCCACTGCCAGGATCGAGGCATAGGGCGTGATCACGAGATCCTCGCCCAGCCCACGTTTCCGTCCTGTGCCGGGCACGCCAAAGGCACGGTATTGGTAATTCATCTGCGCATCGAAGCGATAGTAGCCCGACTCGGAGACACCCCAGGGAATACCGTGCTCCCGGCCCCAGGCGATCTGCCGTCGCACGACGGCGCGGTTGGTCTGGTCGAGCAGCGACCCCTCGTAGGAGCGGGTGAAGAGATCGGGCATGAGGAACTCAAACATGCTCCCGCTCCAGGAGAGCAGCGCGCGCGTGCCCTCCACCTCCGCGAAAGGACGCGACAGGTGCAGCCAGTGGCTTTGCGGCACCTCGCCTTTGGCAATGGCGAGGAGGCTGGCTGTGCGCGCCTCGGAAGCGAGGAGATCATAGTGGTTGCCATCGAGCATCCCTTCGTCCACCAGATAACCCAGATGAAAGACCTTGCGGCGGCGGTCCAGAAGGAACCCGAAATCCATATCATCCGCAAACTGCCCTGCCTGATCCGCTAACGAGCGGATACCGATGAGCAAGCCCCCGATGCTCTGGCGTGACTGGTCCAGGGCCTCCTGCAGATCCCGGCACCAGCGGCGAACCGCCGTCACCTCGCTCTCGGTGTCCGGGTCGCTGCCGTCCGAATCCGAGACCGGCTCCGGCAAGTTTGCCAGCACCGCTTCCAGCTTCTCGCTCGCCTCGCGACATGCGGCGGGCGCATCCCGCAGCGAGGGCGTCACCGGCAGCGCCGCCCGGGCCGCCGCCCAGGCGCGACCCAGCTCCGAATCAGGATCGGCGCCGGTGAGCAGTGCCGGGGGCGAGGCCTCGGGCAAGAGCCAGGCCGAGAGGGCCCCCACTTCCTCCCGCATATTGCGCAGATGATAGTGCAGGCGCTCCGACCAGAGCCGCAGCCCCTGCAGCGTGTCGATATGCAGAATATTCGTGCCCGCTTCGAGCAGTGCACCCAAGCGCCGGTGCAGCTCCTCGAGAGGCTCGCCACTCAGCTCGGTGAGCAACTCGGGCAACCGCTCGGGCGAGTCCAGCCCCGTCCTCACCTGATGCCGAATGCGGGATAACAGTTGCTCCAACGCATCGACGGCGTCGGTTAGCGGGCCGGTCTCGTCGGACGGACGGCCATCCCGGCCCTCGCGCGCCTCCTGGACCCGGGCCGCGACGGTTTCCAGCACCTCGGTGAGCACGCCCAGGACGTCACGCAATCCCTCCCAGCGCTGCGTACGCGCGACCGAGTCCTCGGGGATGCGCAACAGCCCCTGCTCCAGCACCAGCAGCATCGCGGCCAGGTTGCCGTTGTCGACGGTGGAGACGTAGCGCGGCTTTAGGGGTCCCAGGTCGCGCGTCTCATACCAGTTGAGGAAGTGACCGCGATAGCGCTCCAACTCCTCCATACTATTGAAAGCAGAGCGCAGGCGCAGCGTCAGCGCGAGGGGGCCGATATAGCCGAGATCGTAGGCCGAGAGCGTTGAAAGCAGCATCAGGCCGATGTTGGTGGGCGAGGTGCGGTGTGCTACGAGGCCCCGTGGATCTTCCTGAAAGTGGTCGGGGGGCAGCCAGCGGTCGTCGGGGCCGACATAACGCTCAAAGTAGAACCAGGTGCGCCGGGCAAGCCGCCGCAACGTGTTGTGCTGGTCCGTGGTCAGTGGCCGTTCCTCGCGCGTGTCCGGCGTACTAAGCCGGACAACAATCTCAGGTGCGAAGGCCCACAAGAGGAGCAGGGGGACTGAGGCCACCCAGGCGGACGCCGGCACCGCCGCCACGAGCAGGAGCAAGGCAATGCCCAGAGCCAGCAACGGCGACCAGATCATCTGGCGCCACGTCGCGACGCCTCGATCCTTCATCCCACGAAGCGTGTGTGCGGCCGTGGTCCACTGCAGCAGTCGCCTTCGGGTGATGTAGACCCGCACGAGCGTCCTGAGGATGGCGTCGAGAGCCAGCACCGCTTGATGGAGCATGACGGCAAGCGAGAATGCCCAGCGGACCACCTCAATGGAGAGATCGCCCGCCGCCTGCGTCAAGCTACCGGGTATCTTGGCGCGAGCTGCCGCACGAACCAAGCCGGTCAACAGCGGCATCGCCGAGATAAGCAACATGACGAGAGTCCACGCCGCGGGTGATCCGGGCAGGACCAGCCAGCCCAGCACCAGGAGCAGCACCAGTGCCGGCTCGCGCAAGCTGCGCCGTAAGTTGTCGAAGAGCTTCCACCGGTCGAGCGATGACAGCCCGCCCTGGCTCTTGTTCCACCGGCGGGAGAAGAGCCGGGGGAGCAGTTGCCAGTCGCCGCGCACCCAACGGTGCGCGCGCAGCGCGTGGACGAGGTATCCGGGCGGGAAGTCCTCGTAGAGAATGATATCCGTCACAAGCCCCGCGCGCCCAAGGAGGCCCTCAAAAAGATCGTGACTCAGAAGCGTGTTCTCCGGCACCTGGCCCTCGATACTTCGCTCGAAGGCGGCTACTTCGTAGATGCCTTTGCCAACGTAGCTGCCCTCACCAAAGAGGTCCTGGTAGACATCGGAGACCGCCAGCGTATAGAGGTCGAGCCCCACCGAGCCCGCAAAGATACGGGCAAAGGGAGTGGCGTTCGCGCTCGTCGGCTGCACTTCGGTGCGCGGCTGGAGAACGGTGTAGCCCGAGGTGACCCTGCCCGTCTCCGGCTCAAACACGGCACGGTTAAGGGGGTGCGCGAGCGCGCCGACGAGACGGCCTGCGCTTTCGAGGGGCATCACCGTGTCCGCGTCAAGTGTAATCACATATCGCGTGCGTGGGTGATCGTCGGCCCCTGTCAATGCCGGTATGTCGCCGACCTGCGTGCTGAAGGAGGTGCTGGTATCGCCGAGCAACAACCGGTTGAACTCCGCCAGCTTTCCCCGTTTGCGCTCCCACCCCATCCATACACCCTCGGAGGGATTCCATTGCCGGTGGCGGTGCAGCAGATAGAAGGGCGCCACTCCCTCACGGCGGTAGGCACGGTTGAGCGCCTCGATTCTGTTGACTGCGCGCGCCAGGAGCGCGTCGTCCTCAGGCATATGTTCATCCGGTGCATCGGCGAAATCTGTTAGAAGGGCAAAGCGCAGGTTGCGCCGCGCCTCCCCGTCCACATTGCTCAAATAGTGCCGCTCCAACTGCCGGGCCAGAGAGTCGGCCTCTTCAGACACGCTGAGCAGCGCCGGGATGACAACGACGGTACGACATTCGTCGGGGAGCCCCTTCTCGAACGCCAGCTTGGGCAGCATGCGGGGAGGGAGGACCCGCGTGATGAGGGCGTTCATCACACTCACGCCGACGACGGATCCGGGAAGCAGCAGGAAGAGGCCCAGAAGCACGAGCCCGAGCACGCCGCCCCCTGCCGCAGCGGCGTAGGCGACGAGCGCCGCCACGACCAGTAGGGTCAGGAGCGCGACGCCACCGAGGTAGATACCGAGCCCGTGCGCCCGGGCCCACCGCTGCACGCGATCGGCGGTACGCAGCCGGCAGCTCAGCATCGCCTCCAACTCCGCCCGCCCACGATCGAGTAGGTAGTAACCGACGTGGTGAGCGGCTGGGGAAGAGAGAGTAGAGGGAGTCGGGCCGTTGACACTGCTTCCCTCCGCCAAACGCACCGCCGCCTGGGCAACCTCGACCTCGGTGCACGTGCCGCCGAGCGCGAGCGTTTCCACCACCGATCGATATTGGTCGCGCGACTCGAACTCCATCAGGGGATAGATCCCTGCCGGATCCTGGCGCAGTACGGCATCCACACGACTCACCTGCTCGAAGAATGCTTCCCAATCGTGGTTAGCCACCGTGCGCAGACTTCGGATGCAGTGCGCAACGATCACATCCTCGGAGAGATCGCTCTGCGAACGGATAACCCCGCGGCCCGGCGAGGCGCGCCGCTCGGACGCCCTAGCCGACCGGGCTTGCTCACCCTGGCCCACGCCAACATCAGCGTCCAGATCCGTAGCCTTGACCGCAGCCGCGATTAACAGCTCCAGCAGCGTGGTCCGCAGCATCGTCGGGATCGCCCACAGCTCGCCCATAGTCAGCGGCGCGTGATCCTGATAAGCGTCGATGAAGCCGGCTATCCAGGAGATATCGACCAGCGCATCCAGATGGCGCAGGGCCTGGCGTGCCAGGGCATAGACACGTGGATAGCCCTTGAGCCACGTACCCTCGAGCTTGGGCAGCTCATCATAGTACGTGGGCGGCATGTCCTCTTCAATCTGACGCAGCGCCTGCTGGACGAGGTAGAAGTTGTCCAGGAGCCACTCCGCAGCAGGCGAGAGGATCGGCACGCCGGCGGCGCCTCCATTCTCCTCCAGTTGCGTTCGGAAGCGCTCGTAGGCAGCATCCAACAGGTCGGCCTGATCGAGCACCATCTGGACCGGCGAAGACGCCGCATCCCGCCGCCCCGCCGCGCCGGGACGGCGGGACGTGGCGTAGCGCTGGGCCAGTAACGCGGCCAGCTCCTCAATCGACGTAGCGTCGTCCGTCCCCACTTCAGGGGAGGTACCCTCATCGGGCCCGGCGTCTCGAACCGGTGTGGCCTTTTCCTCTTCAGAATCCGGATTGTGTGGGGTCGGTGGCGCGGGTGTATCGTGGTTGGCGTCAGAAGGCATATGTTAGTGTCCCTTCGACTCAGCTGCAGCTTCCGCGGCAACGGAGCGAACGATATCTTCCTCTGAGAGGTCCTGCATTATAAAGAGCGGGGTGGTGCCGTAGGCGATAAAGGCGAGCGCAATGCTGCCATAGGGCCACCGTGCCTCGCCGGAATATCCGTGGGCGGTGATCAGCGTGAGATCAATGTCTTCCTGCTCCGCCAATTGCTGCAGGGCCATCGTGGGGTTGCCCGCGACGAGCAGGCGCATCTCGACCTCGCACGAGAGCCGGTCGCGGAGGTTCTCGAGATACTGGGAGAGTTCCTCGCGATTCAGCGCGATCAGCCGATCGACCAATTCATACTCCTCCTCGCTTAGCGGCTTATTGCGCGGGACTTCCGGACGGCGCACGACGTGCGACATCAGCAACGTCGCCCCATGACTCTGCGCGACCGTTGCGGCAAACGAGAGCACGGACTCGGCGCGCTGGGAGCCATCGAGCGGGACGAGCAGACGGCGATAGGTCAGCGCATCCAGCGGCATCTCCTCGGCGTGGTAAGCACGCACGATCAGGGCTGGAGCGTAAAGCCGGAGCATAACCTTTTGCACGGTGCTGCTGATGTTCCACGGGCTTAGACCTCCGCTCCCGTGGCTGCTCAGAATGACCAGACCTGCTTTGTGCTCGTTGGCGATGCAGACGATGCGCTCGGCAGGCTGCCCCTCCACCGTCTTCGTCCTGACCTCCAGATCCAGCGCCTGAAGCCGTGCCGCGATGTTGGCCAAGTAGGCATCGGCCTCGGTCTTGCGAATCTGCCACGCCAGGGGATCCACCGCGCCACTCTCGCTGCTGCCGTGCTCCGGCACCACGACGCGCATCAGGATGATGGGCGCCTCCAGAATGCGCGCAAACGCCACCGCATGAGGGAGCACCACCTCTGCCAGGGACGACCCATCGAGAGGTACCAGGATATGATCGTGATCTCTCAGCATGCTTAACTCCTTGCGTAGGACGCTGGACAGAAGGTGCCCAGCTTGTCCTCTCATGATACATTGGAGCGTGGAGGGTAACGGGTGGGATACGTGGGAAGCGGGTTGGCTTTGAGTTGGGTTAGTTGGAGGCTGATCCGCTGCCGGCGCGCGCCTACGGCGAACTCAAACAACAGCTCGCCGCACGCTTTCCTGAAGATGCGGCGAGCTACACCGTCGCGAAGACGCCGGTTATTGAGGAGACAGTGGCCGGCGGTTCCGGATTTTGCAGCTGATCCGGAACCGCCGGCCA
>SLDA01000145.1 GCA_007125545.1 Thermoflexales bacterium
AATCTGAGACGACCCTTGAGGGTTCGTGACCTGGCGATGGTGCTATTGAGCTTCTTGTTCTGATGAAAAGTTTGAGGAGGTTGAAGATGACGACCTGGTCGACGATAGCAGAGATGAGCTACGGTCGTGAGGTGTGGGAAGCCCGTTTGCTGGAAGCCGAGCAATCCCGCAAGGTCCATAGGCTTCCACGGCGCAAGCCGCCTTTCCTGTTGGTGTGGATCGTCGATAAGCTGGTCGGCGAACGACCTTCGAAGCGGGGGGTTCTGCAGGAGGCAAAGGCCTAGGTGTCAAATTCTGAGCGGATGCTCGGTAGACGGCCCCGGTGTTGATCTTCCATCACCGGGGCTGTGCTGCTTTGCTGGACGGTTTTGATCAAATTCGGTATGTCACTGTCTCCGTCGGGCGCATTTAGAGCGATATACTCCGTCGCTTGTCCACAACAGCCTACCGGATATACTGGACGCACGCGGGAGGATATAGTGACACAACCGAACATACTTTTGGTGTATTCCGATCAGCATCGATTTGATTGTCTCGGTGTCAATGGCCACCCCCTTCTCCAAACTCCCCATCTCGATCGCCTGGCGGGCGGCGGTGTCAACTTCACACAGGCCTATACTCCCATTCCGGTGTGTGTGCCCACTCGCAACTGCCTCTTGCACGGACAGTGGTCCACGGAGCATCTCGCCATTGCCAATCACGATACGGAGGCCCCTCGTCCCGTGAAGCCGGGCCTGCCCACCTTTACACGCGCGCTACGCGACGCCGGCTACAGTCTTGCCCACGTGGGAAAGTGGGGCGTTCATCCCATCAAAGGCCCCACACATCCCGATTACGGATATCATCGCTATATCAGCGCCGAAGACTATCCGCGCTGGCGTGAGGCCCAAGGGGCGCCGTCACTCCCGAGAACGACGTGGGAGGGCGGACCGGACTCTGGTGTAGGGCCCGAGCTTTCCCGCTTGGCGTGGGGCGCCGGGGAGACAATCCGGTTGCTGCAGCAGGTATCCTCGATAGATCAGCCCTTCTTTATTCGTTGGGACGCTCCCGAACCTCACCTTCCGAATCTCGTCCCCGAACCTTACAACTCACTCTACCCGCCGGACGAGATCCCGCCCTGGTCCAGTTTTCCTGATCCGCTGATCGACAAGCCCTACATCCAGCGCCAGCAACGGCGTACCTGGGACGTGGAAGGATGGACCTGGACGCAGTGGGCACCGATCGTCAGTCGCTACCTGGGCCAACTCAGCTTGCTCGATTCCCAGGTAGGGCGCCTGCTCGATGCGTTGGGAGCGCTTGGGCTGGCGCAGAGCACACTGGTCGTCTACACCACGGATCACGGTGACCTTGGTGGTGGGCACGGTATGGTTGATAAGCACTATGTGATGTATGACGATGTGGTCCGGGTTCCGCTGGTGGCCCGGTGGCCCGGGCATATCGAGCCTGGCACAGTCTGCGATGCCTTCATATCGCATAGTCTTGATTTGGCCTCCACCTTTTGTGAGGTTGCCGGGACCCCTATTCCGACGACCTTTCGAGGTCAGAGCTTGGTACCGCTCTTCGAAGGTGCGCGAGACAACGGTCGGCCTGATATCTTCGCTATGTATCATGGTAACCAATTTGGATTGTACAGTGAGCGAATGGTACGCGACCGGCGGTGGAAGTATGTCTGGAACGCGACGGCTGAGGATGAGTTGTACGATATTGAGGATGACCCGGGAGAGCTACGGAACCTTGCTGCCGATCCGAAGTATCTCCGAGAACTGCGGCGGCTACGGCGCCGCCTTATTGCATGGATGGAAGCAACGTCCGATCCCCTCTTGAATGGCTGGAACCGAACTCAGTTATTGGAGGATCGAACGGTCTGATGATGAAAGCTGTGACTCTGTTGCGCCGGATCTGGATTCGCACCGATCCGTATGCTATTCGGGGAGTTGTCAGGACCTATCGCAAGGGTATGCGCTTGTTTTGGTGGTATGGAGTCTTCCTCTCAATGTCTTCAGCTTTCGTTGACTCTTTTGTGACCCTCTATGTCTTATCGCTGGGCGCGACGCGTGTGCAAGTGGGGTTGCTCGCTTCCCTGGCCAGCTTCTTCGGTATGTTAATGCCGATTCCGGGTGCGCAGTGGGCCACGCTCTGGGGTAAACGCAAACCGGTCGTCTTAATCTCCTATGGCCTCAGATATGTGGCACTGGTAGGCGCTCTGCTGCTGCCCCAGTTTGGCGCCGGACCGGTTATCGTGATGGTCGTGATTGGCCTCTTCGCGCTTCGCGCTGCTTTCTTGCATCTCGGGCTATCGCCCTGGACCTCATTCGCTGGCGACATCGTGCCATCGGACAGGCGGGGACGCTTTTTCTCATCGCGCAAGACTGTTATGGCGTTGGCTTCTCTGATTTTGGTTCCATTGGCAGGGCAATTCATCGGTCTCTTCCCCGAACCCATAGGCTATCGGATCTCTTTCGGTGTGGCGGTGGTGTTTGGCCTATTCTCGCTGGTTCTCTTTTCGAGAATTCCCGAACGGCGAGAGGGGGCTGGGGAGCCCCATCACCGGCTCCACCTGGCGTTTTGGGACGTCCTCAAACGAGATCCCGTCTTCTGGCGTTTTACGCTTATCAGTATGGTTTTCAACTTTGCATGGCAGATGGGCGGTCCCTATTTTGGCGTCTATGAAGTGGAAGTCCTCGGGGCAACTGCGAGCATCATAGGCTGGCTCGCTATGGCTTCGGCGTTCATGCGCATGATCGGACAGCAGGTGTGGGGACGGGCAACGGACCGCCGTGGCTCGCAGTGGGCGTTCTCGGCGTGCATGCTCTTCATCCCATTTATACCCTTCATCTGGTTGCCGTTGACGGCGGCATGGCAGCTTATCTTTGTCGTCGTACCCAGCGGTTTCCTGTGGGCGGGTCGTGAGATCGCCAGCTTCAATCTACTACTGGAACTGGCAGATAAGGAGCGGCAAACAGAGGCCATCGCCAGCTATAATACGCTGCTGGCAATGGCCAATATTGCCGGTCCGTTGGTCGGCGGTCAGCTGGTACAGGCCTTGGGCTATCGCTGGACGTTTGCGCTTTCCGGCGGTGGGCGTGTCATCGCTGCCGTTATGTTCCTAATGCTACTCAAACCCTTTAATCTGAGCCGGCTTACTCAGCCATTTCGGGCTCGTGCTTGAGACTGCTGCTGAATAGGGTAACGTCGGGCTCAACCACAGGGGCGCGCGCCTGCGGAGCTGCGTGCTTCAGACCGAGCTTGAAGAACTCATTGGCGTTGCTGAAGAGCCAGCTATAGGCCACATCCTTCGCCTCATCGAGATCCAGATACTCCATATCGACCATATCCGCGAGTGCTATGGCGATGTTATCGCGCGCAATGGAAGCATGTGCCCAGGCGCGGTCCACGCTTCCGCCATAGTCAGAGCCGTAGCCGTGAATCTTGCCGTGCGGCACGGATGAGAGCGCCTGCTTGAAGAGATTTTGTGAGTAGACAGGGTCGATAATGTTGGCCCAGCAGAAGTCGAGCGATACGTTGGGGTAGTTCTTCCCCAGAAAGAGCAGTTCACCGCTGTACGGCCAGTTGGCATGGAAGATGTCGAAGCGGACGTCGCGATGCAGCTCAATGACACTGGTGAGCCCGATCGCATTTGTCTTTACGATGTCATTGCGGATACCCGCCATGTGACCTGTGTGCACCTGCACGGGGAGATCGAGGTCGCGTGCCATGCGCATAAAGGCGTTGAACAGGAAGTCGTCCAACGGCTTGACGCCCTCGGGATAACTCGCACTACGCCGCGGATCTGCCATAAGCCAGTTGAACACCTCTTCGGCCTGAGCTTTCGTCGGGTTACCGTACACCAGCGTCCGGTTATAGGCCGACTGATCCTTAAAGGTAACCGCGCCAAAAGCCTTATGTCCCTCGAAAATCTGCCGGCATGCCTCCAGATATTCGTCCAAGGAGGTGATCGTTCGATTAAGCGCCGCCACCCGTTGCTGAACCTCCGTGTAGGAGCGGACGCTATGAAACTGGGGGAGCGAGATCGCTAGAACCCCTCGCGGGGTTAGCTCCAAGCTGTGGTCAAGCACTTGGCGCGTGTCAGGCCAGATATCCAATACGCGCCCGACAATCCCGGCTCTCTCCAAAATGCCCTCAAAGATCTGCGGATCGGTGAGATCCAACAGGTTGCTCTCCATCCGTTTCAGCGCGTCGAGTGTGAGCGTTTCCTCACCGTAGAACTCCTTGAGAACCCGGCGCGATACCTGAGCATAGCCAGTATGGCACGTCCGCTTCCAAACTCGCTCGAGCACGGGCCAACGTTCGTCCAGAGACCGTATCTTGTCTTCGAGGAATGCTATATCAGAATCCGATGATGCGCTGTGCGCATCGCTGTGAAAATACCCGGCAAGAACTACCTGAATAGGGTCCTCGTACTTCGGCCCGCAGACGCCTGAGTGGTCGTGACAATCAATCAGCGGAATATCCTCACAATAGGCGCGCAATTCGCTATAGCATTTGGCGGTGCTGCGCATAGTCTCCTCCTGAGCGATGATGGCCGTGCTGGAGACGGGAGCTACGTCTGCCAACGTAAGCTACCGTCCCGACGGGTGCTTTGAAATCTCAGTCCTCCGGAACAGCTTCCACGCCGATTTCCCTCAACAAGCCGCGAAGGTAAGCAATCGCCTCTGGAGCCACGGCTTCGTACTCGTACTTGTACAGATCGAGTGAAAGCGGACCCGTGTATTCTACCGCGTTCAAATAGTTTAAGTAGTGTTTGAGATCCATATCGCCCTCTTGTGGGAGCAAGTGGTCGTGAATCCCAGTCGCCATATTCTCGATGTGGCAGTGAACGATTCTATCCCCTACAGACCGAATGGCAGCCTCCGGGTCGGGATCACACAGGAAGACATGACCTAAGTCGAGGTTCGCTGCCAATGCGGGTGATCCTACCTCTTCGAAGAGGCGCAGCAGAGCCGCTGTTGATCCCACGACAAAGCCAGGTTCGAACTCCTCGGCTAGGAGCACGCCCGCAGGCTCAGCGATGTCCGCCAGTGCGCGCGTCCGTATCACCATCTCGTCCCATTCCCGCGCATCCCTGGTGCGTGAGTTCGGTCCGGAGAAGACGAAGAGGTTTGTTCCAAATTCCGGCGTTATCCGAATCGCTTCTTTGGTCAGTTCGAAATACTCGTCGTTGTAGAGGTAGTCCTGGTGATAGCTAATCGACACGGGTTGGAGGCCCAGCTCGGCGATCTTCTCGCGTACCGTCCGGATTTTCTCCGCTGTGAGCGTGCCGGGGGCCATATCGTCATTCTCCAGACAGACTTCGACTCCGTCAAAACCGACATCGTACAGGATCTCCAGCGCCTCAAGGACCGGATACTTCGCCAGCGGTTGTGTTCTTCCCAGAATCTGCATCTTCACTCTCCTTGTGAATTGAGAAAACGGATAGCCATAAGCAATGTATCCTCGTTGCCAAAACCACCTGCCTTGGTCACCACCGGTAGCCCTGGGAAAGCGCCGCCCACAAGCGTACCCCAGGGAACACCCGGCAGAAGCTCACCCCGCAAGCGCAGGGCAGATGCCTCCAGGGCTTGCCCGACGGCGATAGCGGCATCACCCCCTGTCAATACCATGGCTTTTGGAGGTTGCTCACGACCTAGCGCGCTAACCGCTTGGGCAAGTCGTGTTACTAACCTTTTCCCTGCGGATGGAAGCTCCGGAAGCCCCGCTGTGGTGAGCACCACCGCACCCTGAGTCAAGCCCTCGATCAACGCGTCGCTTAGATCGGCGGGATGTGTATCGTCCGCGAACCACTGGGGCTCCGGACAGATAATGCGGATCCCGGCCGCGGCAGCACACGCGATCTGTGCAAGGGTTTGGGGATGGCGGCTCGCGGCGACCACGAGTACGCCCTGTCCACCGGAGACCGGCTGTATGGCCTCATATGAAGGTAGTGGCCGATCGGAACCTGTGACCAGCATTGCTGCCAACGCCCGGGCTAGCCCGGCCGAGCCGCACAAGAGCCGAGTTTCGCTCTCCTGAGCGGCGCGGGCCAGAAGCGTGAGATCATCTTCGGTCTCTGCGTCCGCGACCCAGATTCCGACCTGGCGCATAGCGACCCCTGCACCGCCTTGACGCACGAGGTCGAGGGGCAACAGTCCGAACCGCTTCTGTGGAAGCGCTGTCCGAAGCAGACTTTGCACATCAGATGAAGCGACCTCACGCCCGAATATCGTGTCGGTGAGGGAAACCCCCTCTACAAATAGTTGCCCAGTGCGCGTGGTTCGCCCCTGCGACGGGAATGCCGGTGCCACGAGGGCGCTCTCTATGGCCAGTCCCTGTATCAGGGCTGCGAGTTCCGGCCCGGGATTTCCTCGCAAGGTGGAGTCTATCTTCTTGTAAATCCAGCAACGGTCGGGGTGCGGGACGCTGATTTTCAGCCACTCGACGACCGAGCCAACTTTGCGAATAGCCATCTCCCGGTCGAGGTGGCGGCTCTCTGTCGAGTGAACGAGGACGTCCGCCGTGGGCCACTGGTCTTCGGCCCACACAACGAGCGTCTCAGCACCCTGCGTGGCGAAGCTGGCGCCTGTGTCGGCGGCGCCGGTTAGGTCATCGGCGATGACAATGACATAGGGGCTCATCGTTTGCGGGCATGCACCATCTGAAGTGCGACATCGATCGCCGCCAATAGACTGGTCTCCCGAGCGCTTCCGGTACCGGCAATATCGAAGGCGGTGCCGTGGTCGACCGAGGTGCGGATGATGGGCAGCCCCAGGCTGACGTTCACACCCTCGTCGAATGCCAGGAGCTTCATTGGGATATGCCCCTGGTCGTGGTACATCGCCACGACGATGTCATACACACCGCGCTTGGCGCGTAGAAACACCGTGTCCGGCGGTTGAGGATCGGAGACGTCCAACCCCCGTCTACGGGCTTGCTCGACGGCGGGCTTGATCTCGCGCGCTTCTTGGTCACCGAAGAGCCCGTTCTCACCAGCATGGGGATTCAGTCCTGCAACAGCGATCCGGGGCTGCTCGATGCCCAGTGACCGGCATCCCTCGTAGGCCAAGTCGATGACCTCGGCGACTCGGTCACGCCGTACCCGGCGAATGGCTTCCTCAAGGGCCACGTGGGTACTAACGTGCACCACGCGCAGATCTGGACCTGTGAGCAGCATCGTCACCTTCTCAGCTGCCGTGCGCTCGGTCAGCAGCTCGGTGTGACCAGCGTAGGTAAAGCCGGCCTGATTCATGGCATCCTTGTTCAGAGGGGCTGTGACCAGAGCGCTGGCTGTGCCTTCCAGACAGAGATCACAAGCACGCTGGACATACTCGACGGCGGCGCGCCCACTTGCCGCGGTCACCCGGCCGACCGGACAATCGTCCGGGTCGGCATTCATCAGGTCGACAAGCGCAACCACGTTCGGCTGATATACCGCCTCCGTCCCAGGCTCAACAGGCAGTATGGGCAGATAGGGTACATCCTTCCAAGTCATGGCGCGTTCCAGGATGCGGCGGTCGCCAACGACGAGCGGCCGGCAGCGCCGGACAAGCTCGGGATTGGCCAGTGTCTTGAGCACGATCTCCGGTCCCACGCCGGCTGGATCTCCCATAGTGATCACGATAAGCGGGCCGTTGGTGCTATCCGGTGGTCTTATCATATTGGCTCCGTGATCACTAGAAACTTTCATAGAGGCGGTCGATGCCCTGTAGCACACCCTTGCAGATTCGCCGCCCGATCTCGCGGTAGTCCTCTTCGGTGAGAACCCGATCTCGCGCTATGGCATATGGATTCTCATAGGTTATGCAAGGCACGCCGACTTGGGACCAGGCATACCCCCGGAAACTCGGTGTCTCCCAGCGCGATGGATAGCGTGCGACGCGCGCGAAATCGTCTGCGGCGTATTTGGGTGTCAACGCATCTTCAGTCCAATCTGCCCAAGGCATAACGGCCTCGTATCCGCCGCGGTCTTCGTCGGGATCCGGAACGTACGCGTAGACGCCGCCTGTCTCCGATGCACCGGGTGCGTGGAAGTCGATAGCCAATACAGGACGACAGCGAGAGCGCCAGCGAGCCATGTCACGTTGAATGACGGAGATCTCGTGTCGCATCGGCGGTCGCCCCCAAGCGCGGTTCAGATCGTAGGGGAAGTTATCTTTGCCGTAGTCACCCCCTTCTATGCCGTCAATATTGCTCAGCGGCACCGCCCAGATGAGAGGGGCAGCGCGTCCGAGATCGGCAATAGCACGGAGGAAGCCGTCCAGCACCCAAGAGCCGGGAGTTTCGCCCGAGTGCTGGCGGGCCATCAGGTAGAGTCCGATATGCCCTCCCTCCGGATTGCCGTAATCATTGCTCAAACGAAGGATGGGGCGCGCGTTCTGGCTGACGCCGATGGTATCCACCTTCCAGACCTCAGGATTTGTATCCACAAGCGCCTCTATCTCCCGCATCCCATAGGGATAGCAGTAGGCAACATCGAGCGACTCCTTCGGTACCGGAGTTGACCAGGCCACATCCGTGCGACCATCGGGTAGTGTGATGAAATCACCCTGGGGTAGTCGTTGCCATGCACCTTCATCGTAGCGTATCACCGGTCGCATTGCTGAGGGATGGTGCCCGCCGAGCATGTTGGCACTGTGTTTGAGATGTAGCCGGATCGTTCGCTCCGCGGGCCCGGGAGCATCTGAGCGAACCAAGCGGAAGCAGAACCAGAGCGTTTCCGGACCACCGTGGGGATCCGGTGCAAAGCTGACCGTCAAGGTACCCTCGTCTGCCGTAAGCGCGATATCACATGCGTTGCCGAATGGAATACAGGTATTTACATCAAAGCCCATCAAGCACCTCCCCTTCCCGGATAAAAGCTATTGTACATCGGCGGCAAGCGAACACAAAGTAGGGGTTGCTCCTTGGGGAAAGCAGAGTAAAATAGCTCAAAATCTAGTTTTTGAGGGAGCCTATTTATGTCACTGTCACCAAAGTCCATAGGAATGGTTGTGCTTGGCCTCCTCCTCCTACTCGCCGGCTGTGTGCAAGGGGCGGACGTGGGCCCTGTTCCCGGCACTGAAGCCATCACCGTGGTTGATGCGTTCGGGCGTTCCGTCTCGTGGGAGACACCGCCGGAGCGTATCGTGATTGCGGGCCGCGCAAACTTTATGATCAACGACGCCGTCTATCTGTTCCCGGATGCACCTGAACGCGTCGTTGCGCTTACCCAAGCCCAGCAGACGACCGTACCGTTTCTTTCCTTGCTAGATCCGAACTTCGAGGAGAAGACCCGTTTCACGGCAGACTCGACGGCGGAAGAGATCTTGACGGCGGACCCCGATCTGGTTTTCCTAAAGCGGTTTATGCGGGAATCGGTGGGCAATAGCCTGGAGGCCCTCGATATTCCTGTCGTGTATCTGGATCTGGAGACCCCCGAGCATTATGAGCGTGAATTGCAGGTGCTGGGCACTATCTTCGGAGATCCGGAGCGCGCCGATCAAGTGTGGGATTTCTACCGTGCTCGCCTAGACAGCATTGAAACGGGCCTCGCCGCACAGGAGACGATCCAGACGCCGCGGGCGTTGGTGCTGCAATACAATCCCAGAGGAGGTACGGTCGCTCTGGAGGCGCCTCCTGCCGGCTGGATTCAGACTCAGATGGTGCGGTTGACCGGAGGTGAGCCGGTCTGGGTTGACGCAGCTGGGAGCGGCTGGACGGTTGTAAATCTTGAGCAAATTGCCGGCTGGAATCCTGACCGGATTTTCATCATCAGCTACTTCGAGGATGGTGAGGACGTGGTCGACCGGCTGACCGCTGACCCGAATTGGCAGGGACTCCAAGCTGTCGCAGAAGAGCAGGTCTTCGCATTTCCGAAGGATTTCTACAGTTGGGATCAGCCCGATACACGGTGGATCCTCGGCACGGTCTGGATGGCACAGCGGATGTACCCCGACGTATTTGCGGAGATCGATATGGGTGATGAGATCGTTCAATTCTACCATGAACTGTATGGGCTTGATGATGCTACCATTGAGACTGTCGTCCTTCCATTGCTGGAAGGCGACATTGCGCGCTAGGACCGGTTCGGATTGAGCATACGACATCGCTTTCTCTTCCTGAGCGGGCTTCTGTTCGTGACCATAGGCTTTTCTCTCTTCTTGGGGCGCTATCCCCGCCCCTACTGGATGCCGCTGCGGTTACTTTGGGAGGACCCCTTGGCCCAGCGCCTGGTTTTGAACTTGCGGTTGCCGCGCATCGTGGCGGCAGTTCTTTTGGGTATGGTGCTCTCCGCCGCGGGATTCGTCCTGCAGATGTTATTCCGCAATCCGCTTGTCGAACCGGGCTTCCTGGGAGTCTCGCAGGGCGCTGCGTTCGGTGCTGCCCTGGGGATTATTGTTGTAGGTGCGAGCCCACTGCTGCTTCAGGGGATGGCCGCCCTCTTCGCATTACTGGGGCTTGCGCTCTCCTACCTCCTGGCGCGCCACATTCGTTTCGGCGGCTGGACGCTGCGCCTGATCCTCGCAGGGATCGCCGTCAGCGCCTTCTTCTCGGCCGGGGTGGGTCTGCTAAAATATATCGCTGATCCACTGACGCAACTCCCCGAGTTGGTGTTTTGGCTCCTGGGGGCCCTATGGGGCGTCACTTGGTCAGACACGCTTTCGATCTTGCCGGTAGCAATTGTAGCTCTTCTTGTGGCATACCTGATGCGGTGGCGGCTGAATGTGTTGTCCCTCGACGATGGGATCGCGCTCTCGCTGGGGAGTGCGCCGGCGCGCGAGCGGACGGTGCTGCTGGTTGCCGTGGTTACTGCGACGGCGGCGGTTGTCTCCATTGCCGGCATCGTGGGCTGGGTTGGCTTGATCGTGCCCCAGCTCGCACGGCGACTCTTTGGTGCCGACGCGCAGCATGCGTTGCCCGGCGCTGTGCTGCTGGGCGGGCTTTTCGCCCTGATCTGCGACAATATCGCGCGGGTCGCTTTCGTCGGGGAGATTCCCTTGGGCATCCTCACGTCGCTTCTCGGCGCCCTCTTCTTCGCCACGCTTATGGTATCCCCCCGACGCCTACAACGTCGCTCGGCGGCCCGCCGTTCCGGTGCGGCAGGACGGGTAAGGGCCGTTGTTAGGGGAGAAGGGGAATGAGGCCGGCGCGTGGCGGTGAGAGTGTGAGGGAAGACCGGCAATACCCGGCTAGCATCTCGCTTGCCGATGTGGTCTTCACCCACGGCGGTGAGCAAGGCCTCCTCTTCGAAGGGTTATCGCTTGAGATTCCGGCAGGGAAGGTGACGGCGATCCTCGGGCCTAATGGCTCAGGCAAGACGACGTTGCTACATCTTATCTTGGGCATTCTCGCGCCCGGTGAGGGGGCTGTGCTGCTGGCACACCGGCGGCGGGATCAGTATAGCCGCCGCGACCTGGGCCGCTTGATCGGGTTGGTTTCGCAGAACGAGTATATCCCCTTCAACTTCACCGTCCTGGAGTATGTGCTCCTGGGACGTGCGCCGCATCTGCAACTTCTACAGACCCCCGGTGAGGCAGATATTCGGACCGCCCGGCTGGTGCTGGAGGAGACCGGGCTTTCGCATCTCGAAGATCGCTCCATTCAAGCGCTAAGTGGTGGTGAGCGCCAACTGGTGATGGTGGCGCGTGCACTCACGCAGCAACCGCGCATCCTGCTTCTCGATGAGCCCACCTCACACCTGGATCTGAGCAATAAGGGCCGCGTGCTGGGGATGATTGCTCAACAAGCGGCCCACGGTGTCACGGTCGTCTACACCACACATGAACCCAACCTGGCAGCTTCTTCCGCTGACTTTCTGGTTTTGATGCGCGCCGGTCGGGTCCTGGACGCCGGGCCGGTTGTCTCGACACTGACTTCCGCCGTGCTTACCCAGACTTACGACGTTCCCGTGGAGGTTGTCGAGTTAAATGGGCGGCGGGTCGTGATCGGTCCCTGAGGCTCAAGCCGGGTTCAGCAACCGCCGTTGCCCTGCTCCTGTTCCCAGATGCGGAGCCCGTAGCGGCTCAGATACACGGGAATGTTTCGGTAAAGGCTATTCTCCGCTTCGATCGCCCGGATCATCTCACGCTTGACGTAGGATAGGTGCGGACAGAGGAGAGTGATAGAGCCACCTTCTCCTCCGGCGCCGTTGACTTTCCAGCCCAGGGCGCCGTAGGATTTCGCAATCTCGATCACACTCTGGGCGTCATGGCTGATCAGTTCGGGATGCAGCCGTCCCTGGGCTTGCGTATTCTCGACCATGGCGTGGCCCAGTGCTGTGAAGTCACCGGCGTAGATGGCGTCTCGTGACTTCTCCGCCGTCCCGCGGAGATCTTGGAGGCGCGGCGTGTCGGGCCCTTCATCCTGAAGCTCCGCGATGACCTTCTCGTGGACCTTGGACGAGACGTGCGATTTGCCAAGATAGATCAAGGCCAACCGCCGCTCCAGCTCCCACCATGTCGCGTTAGAGATGTTAATCTGCGAAACGGAGGCATAGGGATACTGAAACATCTCGACGAAGTTGATGCCACCATACGCCGAGCAAAGCTGATCCTGAATGCCGGATTGCTGCTTGAGCATCTCGACTTCGACAGCGTGGGCCGTGTACGCGACCTGATGCGGGCTGAGTTGGCCCGGGGTAAGGTGATCCAGCGCTCCTATCAGGGCGACCGTTACGGCCGCTGACGTGCCGGTCGAGCAACCGCTCGGCGCCTCAGAGTAGATAGTGGCCTGGATCGCATAGTCCTCGGGCACGCCCATCCGCTCGATTGCCGCCTCGAGTAGAGGATGCTGGTCCCAGCCGGACTCCTCAGGATGCACCACAAAGCGCTCACCATAGTTTTCGGCAAACAGTACAATGCGGTCCTCGCCCCGCTCATAGGGATAGACCTCAATTTGCACCTCGACGTAGGGGTAGACGCCGATATTGAAGATCTTGCCATACTCCGCAAACCATGTATCGGTCCATCCCCCATTGTCGCAGATACGAATAGGGGCTACGCTGTTGATCACGCGCAGGGGGCGTTGTTGGTCATCCATAGTTTTCTCCTGGTTGCTCGTCGCCGGCACGGAGGTCGCGCCAGCTCTTTCGATTTCTGTAAACGGCTGTGTGGTGCTCTCTCTATTCGTCATTATAGCCTCATTCGATGAAGCTAACAGCCGGTTGCCTTTCACGCCGCGTTTATCCGGTGGGAATCTTGCCGGAAGGTCGCAGCAAGAGCCACTCACGCTATAATGGGGCTACTTCAGCAGGAGTGTAGGGTAAATGAAAGATAGGGAAGGCAAGAGTGGTGAGGATCAGCGGCTCGTCGTCGGAATCAGCGGCGCCAGTGGCGTCGTATACGGTGTGCGACTACTTAGCGCCCTCCGGGCTCTAAACGTTGAGACACACACGATAATAACGCGCCCGGCCGAGGTCACGTTAAAGCAGGAGATGGATCTTTCAGGTGATCAAGTGCGTGCACTGGCTACACACGCTTACGATGAGGAGGATCTTGCTGCGTCCATTGCTAGCGGGTCCTTTAGGACGCACGGTATGGTGGTGGCGCCTTGCTCTATCAAGTCGCTGTCGGCCATTGCCAACAGTTACACCCACAACCTTCTTGTTCGTGCCGCAGACGTTACACTCAAAGAAGGACGCCCGCTGATCTTGGTGGTGCGAGAGACTCCACTGCACTTGGGGCACCTCCGGCTGCTGGTCCAAGCTGCAGAGATGGGTGCTGTGATATTTCCGCCCGTCCCCGCTTTTTACGCACATCCCGCGACGGTCGAGGCGATCGTGGATCAGAGCGTCGGTCGCATTCTGGCCCGATTAGGCCTGGACAATAACTTCTACACAGTCTGGCAGAAGAGGATCTGACACCTGCAAACCGAGCGGTTCCCCGAGCCTCTCCTTCAAGATGCCGGCAATCAAGTCCGCAATCCGGACTCCGGACTGGTGCCGGCTACTCATCTCTCAAGGCGATGATGCGTTCTGCAAGATCGGGTAGGAAATCGACGAAATCGAAGTTCTCCCAGTGCTGGAAACCGCCGAGCGTGAAAATGTTCATACCGATGACATAGTCATCCTCTCGCAACCGGTCATCGTACCAAGCTATCTCGTCGAGAAAGTAGCGTTCCCGTTCGTCCGGATCCGCCATGGCCAGATTGACCTCGGTCAGAGCCAGCGGAATGACTTCATCCCGCGGGATCAGGATGTCGCGGTACAGATGCCGATAGCGTCCTGTCACAGCGCCACGATCCGGATATCTCGGGATGGAAGGGTCCTTTGGGTCCTGCCCGGGATATTGAGGTAGCGGCTCTCCCCAGAGATCGTGCATATGGGGCCAACCATACTCGTGAAGCGACAGGATGTGGCCGCCAGCTTTGGCCTGTGCAAAGACCCCGGTATCGGCCATGGCACGCCAGTGATACATTTCGGGCACGCCAAGGCTGTACGAGAAGAGGGCCAGCTTGTAGCCGTTTGTGTCGGCAATCTCCATCGCCGCCTTGTGGAATTCAGCGAGCCATACGTGCCCCTCGATAGTGCTCGGATTCACCTCATTTAGAACTTCCCAATAGTCCACGCACGCACGGTAATGTGCCCACTCGACCATATGCCGGTCGAGGTAGTCTCTTGCCTTGATCGCCGGATCCCCGATAGGCTCGATGGCCTCCCATCGATGATCCGACCAACGTCCGATGGTGATGGTGGGAGGCGAGATCTCCTTGACTTCGCACAGGTAGGCAAACGAACTCACCCCTTTGACTACTGCCACATGGGCTCCGCCATCGGCTACCTGCCGAACAAAGTCAAGCGTACCTCCCTCGGCGATGGCGTGCACGCCTATCTTGGATGGACCCGCAGGTAGGCTGGGAAGCGCCGGCAACGGAACGGCGACCGGCTGGCGCATCACCATCGGTAAGTAGATTGATGTGCCTACATTCAGGACGACGTTGATCATCTGTGGGGCAAGCTGTGCCGTCGTCGGGAAGGTGTCAATTCTCAGGGTCGCGGTGTAGATTCCCGCGCTCAGACCTGCCGTATTGACAGTTACTGTGAGGGGATGTCCCTGCAATCCCCAGATGGATGAGAGGCTGGCGGGCAGTGTGCTTTCAGGCATACGGGTGACTTTCCAGTAGAAGGTGTCAGTTCCGGCATTAGTGATCTGGAAGGAAGGCGCAAGCACTTGTGGCCTAGCGAAGTCGCTGCGCAGATTTTGTATGGATGGCTCGACCACGAGGACCGGCTCATTGGGCATGGAGGCGGGGCGTTTCTCCATTTCGGCCAGCGCTAGATAGGCCGGTGTGGCAGCACCGATATCGGATTCGGTGTGTCTGCGCAGCGCATAGTAGCGGGGGTGGAAGCAGGGGAGCCAGGTCAAGTAGTCATGCCAATCCAGATTCCACATAAACATGCCCTGCATCCACGGCCAATGCGTGTCGGCATACTGAAATGCGCGGACCAAGTAATCCGCCTGAGTCTGGGCAGTGACCTCTTGCCATAGGAACGTCCTATAGTCGGCATTGTTGCTGCAATTGAACTCGTATCCATCATCGCTGGGCCTGCGAATCCAGTTGAACTCAGTCGCCCATATGGGCATATCTGCCCAGCCGCGGGTTACGAGAATCGCGCGCAGCTTTTCCACTCCCCGAAAGGCAAAGGCATTCTGTACACTGTCAGGATCCTTCTCCGGTGCGTAAGCGAAGCCATAAGGATGATAGCCGAAGGCATCCATACACGCGCCCGCACCGCTGTCCAGCATGCCCTCGAGGTACGTCCATTCATCCATGGCGTCGCAATTGTTGCCGGGGCCACACGCGGACGAGGCAATACGGCCGACAGGCGCGAGCCCTCCACTGATGACCCATGCAGCCGGATCGATCTCCTTGATCTCCTCGTAGGCAACACACAGCATCTGCGCAAACTTCACCGGGTCGGGGGTATGGCCGCCCCAGTTCGCGTTTCTTACATTGCTCTCGTTGCAGATCTCGTAAGCCTCGACGTCTCCCAAGCCCATCTGCACCGTCGTCCGTAGATGGTTGCGCCACCCCGCCATATCATTCACATAGGCGCCACAGTTGATGTTATAGAGAATCCGGTAAGGGGTTGGTTCTGGGAGTGGCAGCCGCGATTCGGGGTATTCCTCCCAGAGCTTCACCCATTCGAAGCCCAAATCCGGCAATAGATCATCGATGCGGCTCTTGTGACGGACATTCACGCCGTAGCCCAGATGCGGCTCCGGCATCGCCAGGGTGGCGCAATCTGCCGGTCCGTGAGAGGCCAAGATATCGGCCTGGCTATCTACATAGGTAATGGCAAGGACCTCGGCGTCGGTCCCACGCATAAACGAGGCGCCAGCCAGGCTATCATGGAAGGTGGAATAAGGGTCGTCTATGATAACAGGCCACTCTGCCAGCTCGGTGCAAGTCGCGGCATGCCACACGGAGAGCCGGCGTGCCTCGCCGGCGCGCGCATGCGTTGGCTGCACCGCAATCCTCCACTGACCCTTCCTGTACGTTGCACCAATCGCGGCGTCGTCAGTTGCCGCGATGACATTCCCAAGGTCGTGCACGGGGTACCAGAACTCGCGCCACGCGACGGTGCCCCCCGCCTGGATCTCAAGGCTCGTTTGAGCACCCGTGCCACCTTCCGCGGCACCGCACATCCACGCCGGATCCCATCCACCGGCAAATCCACGGTGGGCGGCAGGTGCTTCGGGTGCAGCCACACGGACAAACCCTTTATCCTTGTGCTGATCATAAACGCTGCTGAATGCCTGACCATAGGCGAAGGTCGGCGGAATCGCTGTCTGGTGCAGGAGGGATCCAATCGACTTGGCTTTGGTGGGTGCGGTGTAGGTCGCCACGGTGAACTCGGCGGCGGTGGGGCCAGGGTTTTCCAACCGCGGTTGCACCACAAGATGGCCGCGGTCGGTCGGCAGATGGAGGTCGACGCTGACCCGTAGCTTGTCCTGTGACTCGCTGGCAACCATAGTCACTGTAGTACCGGAGGTGGACGTGATGACCGACCAAGTCCACGCTTCGTCCCATATGTACCCGTGGTCGGTCCCTGGCAAGCACCAGATCATGCCGTGCGTCGCCTGATCCGTTCCTGTCTCTGTGGGCGTCAGTGCCTGGGTGGCGTAGAGCTGATCCTGTCCCGTCCTCTTGTCGATGACTTGGGTGATACGTCCTCGCATCTCGGGCACGACAATCACCTCTAGGAGGTCATTTTGTAGGGTCACAGGTTCAGAGGCAAGCACCGGCGTGCTTGTATCGAAAGAGCCCGCCACCACTGCGGGTGTCTGCACCCGAAAGGACTGTCCCGGGGTGCGTAAGCAGGTAGAGGCAAGGCCAACCAAGACCAGTGTGACTAACACTATCTGCCATCCGAAAGCTTGGGTTGTATCGCTGCGGGATTCTGCGCCGGTCGGTCGGTCAGCCGGTCCTGCTACCCGGCACCGCTCTGTGGCCTGGCTCTGCATTCTACCTCCTTATATACTATTCGCTTGGCCCGGTGGACTGCTTATTTGCCTGACCACGCTCCTGGACGCGTCGCCAGGGGTGGGCGCCAGTTTCCTGACCCTACAGGTTGCCCAACTTTACACACCTGCCAGACCCAAGTCGCCGGCAACCTCCTGCAGTGCCTTGAGCACGATGGCGATGTGATCTGCCAGGGGAATGCCGAGCATCTCGGCGCCCTGCTCAATATCCTCGCGGTTGGCGCCTGCTGCGAAGGAGCGGTCCTTCCACTTCTTCTTCACCGAGCTGACCTTCACGTCCATAATGGACTTACTCGGTCGCACCAGCGCGACGGCGGTTATGAGTCCCGTCAACTCGTCGACGGCGTAGATCGTCTTCTCCATTGGGCTATCAAGCTCGATCCCGGTAAGCTGCGGTGCGTGGGCCTGAACGCCGCGGATCAGCTCCTCGGGCCAGCCTTTCTCACGCAAGATTTCGGTGCCCTTAAATGGATGGCCCTCAGGTCCCAAGTCCGGATACTTCTCGTATTCGAAATCATGGATCAAGCCCACAATGCCCCACTTCTCTTCATCATCATTGAAGTGGCGCGCATAAGCGCGCATCGCTGCCTCAACTGCCAGTGCATGCTTGATCAGATTGGGGTTTGTCGTGTATTCATTTAACAGGTCCCAGGCTTCTACGCGTGTTGGCCAGTTCATCGCTCACTTCTCCTTTGGATGGCTGCGTTATATAACTTTCGTTACGTCGAATCCGATAGTTCGCTCTGCGTCGGCTGCTTGCACGGCCCCAGGTGATCCGAGGACGACGATAGCGCCGGTTTCCGCGATACCCTGAGCTACCTCGGCAAAGGACTTGAAGTCCTCGACCGTCGTTTCGAGTATCTCGGTGCGATACTTCCGGCGTGCTTCATCCGTGTAGTCGATGAGGTAGCGTGCCATGGCGCTGTAGCCTTTGGCATCGGGTAGCTGATAGGCATCGACATTGCCGATGGCGCCGATGATGCTCTTGACCAACTCCTCCTGCGATAGATCCAAATTCGCGAGAAAGGTGTGTGTCTGATCGTAGATGTCGAGAGTCTGAATCAGATTGGGGTCACGGTAGGAGAGGTAGCCAAAAGTACCGGAGTGAGGATCAAAGACGCAGAAGCCCCCGTAAGCGCCACCCTGGACGCGTACACGCTCCCATAGCCACGTGCTGCGCAGATAGTGAGAGATGACTTCTGTTGATCCCTGCCGCTGATACCCGAGTTCGAACAGCGAGGCGCCTTTGCCGACGTAGTTGATGTTGGCGGGAATCGTCAGCGCCTCCGGGCTTGCGCTTCGTGTGGGCGACCAGGTTACCTCTGTGGAGCCATCTGTTGTATCAGTGGGCAACCCACCTAAGAACTCGACAAGGCGCGGCTGCACCGCGCTCCAATTATCGGCGTCCAAAGTCACATTGCATAGCATGGCGTCGCGGCGCACCAGAAGCTGGCGAATAGTCTCTAGTTTCTCCAAGACACCGGGCCAGTCTGACGCTACCCTTTCCGCCAGTTCACGCAGAAAGAAGAGATAGTCCACGCCGCCGATCTGTTCCGCGACCCAGTGAGCCTCGCTGAGCTTGGCACGCAGGCGGGATGCGACCACGCGATGTCCCGCCGGGATCAGGGAGGATTCCTCGCGAGCTTTGCGTTCCAGTACCATCTGTTGGAAGCGCGCCTGATTGTCGAGCTTGACGGTCAGCAGAATATCGCGCAGGATGGCGAGGAGTTCGTCACTCTGCTCGACGGTGGCTTTGCCGCGTAGAAAGGCCCAGGCGGCGGTCCCGTCGGATGGGTGCATCGCCGAGGTGAAGGTAGCCGGTGATATCCCACCGGTCTCACGCCCGATGCGTTGCGTCAACTTTACGAAGTCTTCAGACTCCGTGCCCAGTTCGAGTAGACCGGACATAAAGAGTCCGGTGTAAGGCAACAGCTCCTGCGGGAGTAGATGGAGATCGAGGCCCACATCCAAGTAGACGATTCCGTTGGTGAATAGGTCATGATACAGCACGCGTGCATCGTGATGTGATAGGGTCTCCGTCGGCACAAACTTGGGTTCTGGGTCAATATCCTCCAGGCCCAAGCTGGGAATCGTCGCCAACGCCTCGGGTGGGTCGGGAGTCTCCTGTAACTTCTTCAGCCGCTGCACGTGGATGGCGAGGGCCCGCAATTCCTCATCAGTCATTGCCTTCTTCGCCGCGGCCAAGCGCGCCTTTTCCGCGGCTTCCTGCCGGTCTTGCAGATCCGGGTCGGGCTCCAGGATTACAGTTGCGCGATGCGGGTTCTCAAGCAGGTGTTCCGTGATCAGGGACTCGAAGCTCCGCGGATCGTTGTCTAGCCACACTTTCACCTCCTCAAGCGGCTGTTCGAAGGCAATCGAGGCGAAAGGATCACCATCGTGCAGCCAAGTCGTCAGCGCGCGTAGCATCACAAACAACCCGCGGGGATAACGTCCGGTGTTCTGCTCCCGGAGCTGGAACTCGACGGTGTTGATGGAAGCGGCGACCATGTCCGGGTCAAGGCCTGTGTCGACCAAGTCCCTCAGTGTCTCAAAGATCAGAGCCGAAACTTCATCGACCCTATCGGGGTCCACACCCTTCATGCCTGCCGAGAAGTAGAGCTGACGCAACGAGTCGTCGAGACCTCCACCGATAACATCCTCGCCCAAACCTGAATCAATCAGCGCCTTGCGCAATGGGGAGGCGGGCGTTTCGATCAGGATATGGGAGAGGATGCCCAGAGCCAACGTCTGGGTGGGGTCGCTGTTCTCTGGCAACAGCCAGTTGACCGTGATCATAGACTTCGGCTCGTCGTCCTCTTCTCCTACAGGATACTGTTCGACGATGCGACGGGGTTCGTCCAACACGGCCTGCAGGGCAATATGACTGTCTGCTTCAATCGAAGCCAAGTCCCGCTCGGTTCTCTCCTCTAGATACTCATTCACGATGCGCATACGAGTTTCGGGATCGTCGTCGCCGTAGAAGAAAATCCGCGCATTTGAGGGATGGTAGTAGATTTCGTGAAAGCGCTTGAACTGCGTGTAGCTAAGCTCCGGAATGACTTCGGGATCGCCGCCCGAGTCCTGACTATAGACGTTGTCGGGGAAAAGCGACTGCTCGCTGTAGCGGGCTATCAGGCTGTCCGGTGAAGCGTACGCGCCTTTCATCTCATTGAAGACGACGCCCTTGTAGGTAAGCGGTGCATCTAATTCGCCCCCCGCGCCCTCGTTAAACTCATAATGCCAGCCTTCTTGCTCCAGAATCTCGAGTGTCAGGCGTGGGAAGAACACGGCGTCCAGGTAAACATCGATCAGGTTGTAGAAGTCCTGTAGGTTCTGGCTCGCGACCGGATAGCAGGTCTTGTCACTAA
>SLDA01000257.1 GCA_007125545.1 Thermoflexales bacterium
CGAGGCATTGTCGATGAAGTGATTAGATGTCGCCACCCGTGGCCTTATGGGTCGTCGGAAGCGTAGCTGGCGGGTGGTTGGCCGCGATAAGGGTCTCGATGGTCTCTCCCCAAGCAGCCACGGCACTCTCAAGATTATAGGCTGACCGCACGAAGTCTTGACCCGCCGCACCTAAGCGCAGCCGCGCAGCTGGATCGCGAAGCAGCGTCACAACGGCTCCCGCGAACTCCGGAGCGGCATCCGCCGTTAGCAGGTGGATGCCAGGTGTCGCGCTTACCCCGTGGTTACAGACACTTGTCGCGACTACCGGCACGCCGAGCGCCATGGCGTCGATCACTTTCTGCAGCAGCCCACCGGCGATCAGTAACGGCGAAATGAAGACCGTGGCGCGGTGATACCAAACCGCCAGGTCATCCACAAATCCCGTCACGATCACCCGGTTGCCATCAGCACGCGCACTCAACCACTCAGGCGGATTGCCACCCACGATGCAAAGTTGGACCTCGCCTACCTCGTCAAGAATGCTGGGCCAAACAGCATCGAGGAACCATCGAATGCCGTCCTGATTGTGGTTACGTGACAGCGCACCCACGAAGAGCAGGTTTGGGGGTTGCGCTTTGAGAGGCAGCACTTCCGAGAGCAGGGCTTCATCCATCGACATGGGTAGAGCCGGCGTAAGGGGCACGACCATCAACCGCTCGCCGGCACCCACCTCAGCCAGCAGGCGCCGATCACCTTCAGAAATCGCCAACATCAGCTCATAGCGCCGGGCGAGCCAGGGCTCCAACCGGCGAAAGAACGCGCGCTCCAGCAACGCCACGGCGCGATTGAGGCCAGACAGCTGCGCAGCTCGCTGCTCAGCCAGATACCAGTTCACATCCTGCGTCCGGTAGGAAGCGGATGGACGGCGCAATCCGACGGCAGCAAGCGCCGTCTGCGTCGTCTCCACATGCAGGAAATCAGGTTTCTTTGTCTTCAGAGTGTGCTGAATCGCGCGGCGGAACAGGGTATAGCTACGTATGAATGCCAAGGGCCTCGGTCCGAGCAGCGAGCGGTGGTGGGGAATCGTGTAGATATTGTCACAAATCGACTCAACCTGCGACAAGTGCTCACGCTCGTCGTCGGCAATACGCGCCACCAGCGTGATCCGGTGTCCCAGCCCATGCAGGCCCTCCATCAGCCGGAACAAGGCCTCGCCCCCGGCGTGGCCAACCGCGGGGGCGGGGAACTGCTTATACGCGATCAGTATGTGTGCCATCAAGCACGTTGTTGCTCAGGCCAGAATGGCGTGCGCAATAACCTCGGGCCGGTTCCGTGCCTCACGGTAGAAGTAGTCGGAGAGCGAGCGCTCGACCGCGCGCTCAACCGTGGTCGCGGGCGTGCGTGGGCTAATACCTCGCAATGCGGCCCGCACTGCTTCATCTGCACCCGGAAGGAGCTCCTGCAATGCCTCTTCCGTTGCAATTGCCCGTCCGGTAATCCGAGGTAACCCCACCAGCTTGCCCCCATCCAGATCGTACTCAAACGCCACCGAGCACACACCGGATTCCCGCAACTCGTGACGACGACGAATCACCTCCGGACTTACGGCATCTCCGACCCAGGGACCGTCGACAAAGACGTACCCGCCAGGTAACCGCTCCCCAATCTCCATCGTATCTTCAGAAAAGCGAAGCACATAGCCGTTCTCAACGACAGCCGAGTTTTCCCTCGGAACGCCGACTTCCTCCGCGAGCGCCGCGTGCAAGTGGAGATGACGTAACTCGCCATGAATGGGAACGAAGAACTTCGGCTTCAACACGCTGATGACGAATTTCTGTTCCTCCTGGCTCGCGTGTCCGGAAACGTGAACCGGCGCTACGGGATGATACACGACATTTGCGCCCCTCTGGAAGAGCCGGTTGATGACCCGATGAACTGTCTCTTCGTTTCCCGGGATCGTATGGGAGGAGAGCACGACGGTATCGCCTGGCACGACACGCAGTGAGGAATGCCGGCCAGTCGCCAACCGGCCCATAATGGACCGCGGCTCGCCTTGGGCGCCGGTCGCAATGATTACCACCTCATTAGGAGGCAATCGGTTGATTTCCTGGAGCGACAAGATGAGGTCATCGGGCACGTCCAGATAGCCCAGGCGCCTCGCCATCCGCACATTCTTCACCATGCTGGTGCCGGCAATCGCAACCTTCCGGTTGAGACTCTCAGCCACCCTCATCACCTGCTCGATACGAGAAATCAGCGAGGCAAACGTCGCGACGATCACCCGACCCTTGGCAGGTCGGAATACATCCGCCAGTGTGGTATCCAGGGACCGCTCAGAGAGGGTACGCCCGGGATGGTCTGCATTGGTGCTATCAGAGAGCAGCACCAGCACACCACGCTGGCTAAACTCAGCCAACTTCGAGATATCTGTAGGCCATCCATCGACAGGCGTATTGTCCAGCTTATAGTCTCCACTATGGACCACGAGACCAACCGGAGTCGTAATACCGAGCCCCACTGTGTCGGGGATGCTGTGACAGACATGGTAAGGCTCGACGGTGAACGGACCAATGCTCAACACATCACCAGGCGTCATTGTTTCAATCTTCACCTGCTTCTGGAGATCGCGCCGGAGCTTGACCTCGATGAGCCCGCGGGTGAGCTTGGTTGCATAGACAGGCGCCGGGTAATCCTGGAGAAAATGTGGTAGTGCTCCAATATGGTCTTCGTGACCATGGGTGATCACAATACCCCGTATACGATCCGCTTTCCCCTCGAGATAGCGATAATCAGGGATGATATAGTCCACGCCGGGCATATCGCTCTCAGGGAACATAATGCCGACATCAATAATTAGGATGTTGCGCCCATACTCGAGCGCCATCATATTCTTTCCAACCTCCCCTAGCCCGCCCAGGGGAATGATCTGTAAACGCTCCATAGACCCCACTTTCGATCAAGATAATTGTTCGCGCCGATGATGCGGAGGTCGATCCGTCCGCACTACAAACCAACACTGTTAGTAGAAATCCACGGTATGGTAACACATACGCTTAAGCTAGTCAAACAAACCAGAGGTCCGCGACTTATTGCTTGACACCCCCGTCCTTTATGATACGATATAGCAGTTAGCGGCCCCCATCGTCTAGTCTGGTCTAGGACACAGGCCTTTCAAGCCTGGTACATGGGTTCAAATCCCGTTGGGGGCATGCACACAAAAGCCCGGCGCAAGGCCGGGCTTTTTGCTGAGCCAGGGACCTCGCCTAGGCACACCGTTTAGCTAACAAATGAGGCTCACCACGCAGTACTTCGTCTCCTATCCATAAACGCAAGTAGCAGTATACTGGCTGCACCAACAGGAGGTGATATATGTGCTCGGATCAGACGACGCGGCCTGCGGATCAGCTTGATGATCTCTCCCCCTATGTCTATGGAACGACACGTCTCGGCGATGAAGACATTCCCTTCGAGGACCGCGTGCACATTGCACGCACAGCCGCCAATGCGGGTGTATGGTTTCATACAAGCCACACTTACGGCAACGCCCTGCAGGTGTTGCGCGCCGCGTTCGATCAGGACCGGTCGCGGATTCCCAGCCTGATCGTCAAGATTGGCTGGGATAGCGTCCAAGAAGTCCGGGATATGACCCGACAAAATCTGGAGCCTCTGGGTCTGGAGAGCCTCGACCTGGGTCAACTCTGTATGGGCGGGCCTTTGGCGGAGGAATTCGCGAATGGCGGTCCGTGCTACGAAGGGCTGGCCCGTATCAAGGAAGAAGGGCTGGTCAAACGATTTGTTCTAGAGGTGTTCCCGTGGACCTCCGATGCCCCGCTCAAAGCCCTAAAAGGTGGCTATCCCGAGGGCATAATCGACGGCTACATCTTCTACCTGAACCCTCTGCAACGATTTGCATCGAACGAGCTCTGGAATCTACTCCAGGAGCGCAACGAGCCGATTGTGGCGATGCGGACTGTAGCAGGCGGTCCTGTACACCATCTGCGCGATATACCGGGAGCGGCATGGATGGAGTACCTGCAGAAGCGTGCTGTCGAGGTGGCGCCCATCTTCGAGCGCTCCGGCATCTCCAGCTGGACGGAGTTCTGCGTGCGCTTCGCCCACAGCTTTCCGCAAGTCCGCGCTACAGTGGGCGCGACCGCACGATTGGGTCACCTTGAGGAGTTCCTCACTGCCGCACGCGACATTGAACCACTACCCGATGAGATTCGAGAAGCCATCACGTCACTCCAAACCCGCTGGTCAGACGAGATGGACATTCACGCTGAACCTTGGACTATGTAGCGGACTAGCAGGTGGTCAAAACGTCACGCAGAGAGTCCTGAGCCAGGATTTGCGGCCGGGGCTCTCGAGTATCATCCGGCCAGCGAACCAGGCGGATCTCGCCATCGATGATCTCAATCCCGGTGATGTCCCCATCGTTGTAGCAGCTGCAGCCCGGGTTGAAGTAGCAGGGTTTGGTGATGGCCAATCCCGCGCCCCCTATACGGCGGTGCGCCTGCTCCTCCTTGGTTCGGATCCACTCCAGCTTGGCGAGTAACAATGCCTGTCTTTTGCGAAGCTCGGGTCCCGGAGATATCTCGGCAGCGGCCTCCAGGTGCAGCAGCTCCTCCTCAAGCTGATCGGTGTAGGAGAGCGACTCGAACACAGGCCCGTGCGTATGCCCGGTGAAGAGAACCAAGCCCGGATGCCGCCGAATCCACAGATACATCGCCCGATTCAACTTGTGCCGCAATTCCCAATCCGCCACCGGCATATTGGGAGCCGCGTGGGTTAGCCGTTGCCAAAAACTCCAGACATAGCGAACAAAACGACGCGAGAACCACGCCCAGCGACTGCTCTTGGCATCACCGTGGTGCCCATGTGTGAGCAAAAACGTGCCCATCACGTTCTCACCGTCGACTACATCCATAAGAACGGCCTCGGGAATTCTGAGCTCCGGCTCGCCATAGATAGGCTGCAGAAACTGCTGTACTTTGCTCTCCTGACGCCATAGGTCATCGTGGTTGCCCCACACGCGCAGATAACGGCCCTCCTGATGGAACGTCGCCTCCAACTCGTACGTGCGCGGGTAGGACGCAAATATCGCGGGGGGTCGTTCCTGCCAGAGCTCTTCTACATCGCCCAGTAGAATGAGCGTGTGGCCCATTCTATGATAGTACGACAAGGCAGTGTTATAGGCCCGTTCGTTCTGCCGGAAGTCATCAGCAGGCGTACGAGCTCCTCGATGGACATCGGAAAAGAAGATGACCCGTCCTGAGGATACACTGACCTGCGGACGACCATAGACCTTGGCCTCAACCTCGGCCCGGGCCAACACCTGATCCATCTCGCTTCCTACGGATGCGGTATAACGAGCAGCGGATCTAAAACGCGGCAAGCGCATATCAGAAATCTGCCTTTGGGCTTGCGATCTGAAACACCACCTTGACGCGCCCCAGCCGTAGTGCGTCGCCATCATGAAGTTGGCACCGGACACCGGGAGCCAAGGCTACGTCGTTGACGAAGGTTCCATTCACGCTCTCCAGATCCTCTATATAGAACATAAACCCATTCGTGCTCTCGGTTGGAACGATCGTAATGCGAGCGTGAAGCCGTGAAACACCTCCTATCGGCCCGCCATAGTCGGTCAGATCCAGATCGGGGTAGATGCCCCTGACGGGATCGTCCCGACCCAACGTTGCCTCGGCCCTCCCCACCGGCAGCGCCAATCCCAGGCCACTCGCAGGATGTACAATCCTGGCCAGGACGTCACTCGCGGGTAGGCTGCGCACTGCCGGCGATACAGAGGAAGGCACCCGCACATCATCGATCGAGTGAGGCAACTCACCGCCGGATGACACCTTCACCGGCTGTCCGGAAGGCCGTTCGATCTGCCAAGCTGCCGCCTCCAGCTTCTGGCGCGCCTGGTCAGAGGTGGTCACCGGTCCTGACAGCGGCACAGACTTGGAAACCAGGCCTGCTGCATCAGGTTCTGGGCCCCCCTCCACCGCAGCACCACAACGGTCACAGAAGACAGATTCCTGGGTAAGCTCCGCACCGCAGTGAGTGCAGTGTTTTTCAGGTGATGCCCGATGGACGGAAGGGCGCGAACTGAGGGAGGGCGCGGCACCGCGAGCTTTCAGCGAGACACCGCAGTTACCACAGAAGCTGTCCATAGGTCCCGCCTGCATGCCGCAAGCCGGGCACACCGTGGAGGTCACCAGCGGAGGCGCCTCAGGGTGCAGCCGTGCTATAGGCATACCTTCTGCAACAGGCTCTACTCGACCAGCAGTGCCTGCTGATCCGGACCCCAAATCTTGAATAGGCCGCCCGCACTCGTCACAGAACGCCGCCGCTTCCGGACTGTAGGCTCCACAAAATGCACATACTGCCATGACTCAACTCCTTCTCTCGACGCCCGGTGTTCCTTGGCGACCTGAGCATTCCTCTTATGATACCGCAATCTCAGGCGGAGTCTTAACGCCGGCTTTCCAAGGAGGAGTATCGTTCACTCCCAGATCTTTACCGGGCTAACTGTCCTGCGGAATGACTCGACTCTCACCGCGCCCTTACGCAAAGCTTCCATACTGAATGCAGAATCG
>SLDA01000162.1 GCA_007125545.1 Thermoflexales bacterium
CAGTCCGCGGGCGCGCAAGCGCATGGTGTGCGGTGGGCGCAGCAACCCGTGCCGGAGCGCTGGACAGGCGTCCAGCGCGAGCATGAAGTGTGAGCATGAAGTGTGCAGCGTGACGTCGGACGGTGCTAAGTCACGTGCTTGCCGGGGACGCCAGTCCGCGGGCGCGCAAGCGCATGGTGTGCGGTGGGCGCAGCAACCGGCGCCGGAGCGCTGGACAGGCGTCCAGCGCGAGCATGATGTGTGAGCATGAAGTGTGCAGCGTGACGTCGGACGGTGCTAAGTCACATGCTTTCCGGGGACGCCAGTCCGCGGGCGCGTAAGCGCAGGGTGGGGGATGGGCGCGTAGACGATCAGTAGGTGGAGGCGCTCTCCACCACCACTTCCCATAGGGCTTTGGGGTTCTCATAACAATGCGCTGTGCGCGCTTCGATGTTGTGGACGCGCCATTCCAGGCCGGCGTGGAAGAGGGCGTCCAGATCCCGGCGGTCGTAGAAGCGCTTGAGGATGCCGCCAACCTCGTAGCAGTTGTGCTCGAGCGGCGGATTTCCGCGGGCACCGTGCAGGAGATCTGCGGTCGAGTTGAGGCGCGCGAGTAACAGCCCGCCCGGCTGCAGGCAGCGACGGATGTCCTGAAAGATGGCGCACGTGCGCTCCCAGCGGTGGTAATGCAGAGAGAGGTTGGCGACGATCACGGGCAATGAGCCGGCGCGGAAGGGAAGCCCGCCACGAACGTCGACCTCCAGCAGCCGGGCGTGGGGTGGGAGACAGCCGGCGCACGCTGTGAGGATGAGCGCCTCGCGTGAGATATCGACGGAGATGGTGCGGAACCCCTGCCCGGTCAGATAGGTGCTATCGCCACCGCTGCCGCATCCCAGGTCGAGGATCGGGGCACTGCCCGTGATAGACCCGATAAGGGGCAACCAGCGCTCCAGCCAGCGTTCGTAGTTGCCCTGGCCCCGGCTACCTGAGTGCGCGGCGCGCTCGCGAATGCGCTCGAAGCGCGTGTTCCACACCTCGCGGGGATCGGCCAGTTTGGGTGCGGTCAAGGCGCCTCCGGGTGCAGGTACTTGATGAGTTGGAGGCACGGGTTGTCGGCATCCCAGAGCTCAGGGAACTCCTCCAGCCGGCAGAATCCCTGCGCCTCGTAGAAGCGCCGGGTGGCCGCGTAGTTGGCATCTGGATTGCGGGGGCTCAGGGTCTTCACCTGCAGGAAGCGGGTTTGCGTCTGGCGCAGATAGGCTTCTGCTGCCGCTAGCAGGGCCTTGCCAACGCCCCGCCGGTGCGCGGTCGGCAACACGCCCATCACGGTGATCTCCGCAGCGTCCGGGCTATGCCGGCGGAGCGTGAGGAAGCCGACAGGGGCCTCGCCGGCTTTCGCTACAAAGGTAGGCAGAACATCGGCCTGGGCGATATAGGCCAGCGTCGCTGCCTCAACGCCAAACCAGTCCGGCAGGGCGCGCAAAATCGTCTCTGCGACGGTGCTTTGCCCGGTCAGCGGTCCGGTGACGGTGATCATCTGAGTCCCTGTCCTATTCGCACCGATGCTGAGACCTTAGCCGGAGATACGCTTGCGTGGCATCATCAGGTTGCGTTCGAGCCGGTCGCCTTCGACGATAATGCCGACGAGCCCGTCGTCCCCGGCCTGAACGGCGCGTTGCTCTCCGCGATTCCAGAAGACGGCGCTGCCCTGCGCCGCATCGAGCGGACGGTCGCCCTCGGTGGACACACGTGCTGTGCCCTGCACGATGATCAGGAGCTGGTCGCTCGTCGTCCTGTGGGTACCCAGGGAGCCCTTCGGCTCCAGTTCGAGTAGCGCCACGTGCCAGTCGCGCTCGCTGACCAGGGTGGCCATGCGCGCGCCTATCGTGCCGGGCTCCTTCAGGCGTCTCCCGGTGGTGGGGCCGGTGTCGTAGATTCGCATAAGATCTCCTTCGAGTGTAGGGTCTGTTGGACCTATCTTGCCCGGAAGCCACAGGAAAGCAAGCACCTCCCCGGACCGCGGACGTCCCGTCCGCAGGTGAACCCTCTCCAAAATGTCAGGGTTTGCGACTCTTGCTTCCGCGGCGGCGAAGCAGCGCACGGGCCACGAGCACCGCAGCCAGTAGGAGGACGATCGCCGGTACGACGGGACCCGTCCGTTGCATCAGGATCAAGACGATGGCGACATTGAGAGCCATAGCCTCCGCGTGAGCAACAGTGAGCCAGAAGGGGGTGAGCACCATAATCCCTGTAGCCCAGAGCAGGGCGGTCGCCATCGCGCTAAAGAGCATGATTCCCTGGGCGCGCGTCATCCTGTGCTGTGCGGGGCTGCTGCGTGGCTCGTCGCGCTGTCGTTCGGTGAGCATCGCGGCGATGAACCAGATTGCGACGGCAAGCGTTCCCAGCGTTCGCAGGGGATCGCCCCAGTTCACCGCCATAAGCCACACCACGGAGAGCAACCAGAAGAACAGGCTCCAGATCACGCTCTCTTCAGATCGTTCGCTAAGCGAAGCGAAAAGGCGGCGTGTGAACTTTCCCCCGTCCGACAGCCTGCCCAATGGCAGCAAGTTGAGCAACACCATAAGCGCGGCGAAGTTGGCCATAAGAAGCCAGCTCTCGCCATCGATAGGTCCGCGGATAGCATAGCCTGCCAGCGCGATAAGCGCCTGGGCCAGGTTGATCGCCGGGCCCGCCAGGTGAATCTGCGCGTTTGCAAACTCGCTCAAGTGCTGCCGTGCATCCAGAGGTGTGATGATAGCGACGCCGAGAAGGCTCAGCCGGATCTTCCAGGGGATCCCGTGATGCGAGAGTGCCAGGATATGACCTAACTCGTGCAGGCCAAAGCTGACGGTAATCAGCAGCCCGTAGCGCCAGCTCTGCATAAAGAGCGACGCACCGAGGCCAAAGATCAGGATGGCCCCGATAAGACGGGTCACACGGGCCAGACCGGTGGGTGCGTGCGAGGTGGTTTCCACTCTACCGCCTCTCGGCTGCTAAGCTCGTAGTTTCAGGGCTGCTGTGATGTCCTCCGCGATCATGGCGCGCTTGCTTTTCTCGATGAAGAAGCTCGGGCCGGCCTGGAGGTAGGAGGGAAAAACCCGCGCGCAACCAAAGCGGTCGCCAAGGCGATACTCGGCACCGCGAATCTTATAGGTGGATCCGGCGGGAATCACGCGTGGCTCTCCCGCGCGTCTGGCGATGGCGTTCAACGCCCTTATGGCGACATCGCCCATAAGGAGATACGCCTGGACGTTGGGGAAGCGGGCCAGTTCCTGTTCCAGCAGGGCAGCGCAGGCGTTGACCGTAGCCGCTTTGACCGTGTACGCCGCTTTGGCGCACTTGATGCCGTTGGTGCAGTAGACGCCGAGATCGAGCACGTCCTGAAGGGACGCGACCGAGGCGCCCGCATCCTGAAACGCGAGGACGGTGGTCTGTTCGAAGAGTGAGCCCGGCTGTGGTGCACCGTTGACATAGTAGTCGTCGGCAGGGTCGAGAGGTGCCGCTTCCGAGATGAGCACGATGGAGATCGTCTCAGGATCGACCTCCAGGTCGGGGAGCCGGTAACCGGCGTGCTTGACGTCGGTGCAGGGGAAATCGCGACACGTGATCCCGTTGCTGATGTGCATTCGGGCCTCCTATCTACGCGGCAAAGCCGGGTGTGCCGCACAGGTTAGCTGCGGCTGATTTACTCCCATTGTAGCACCGCATCCACCATAAGCACGCGCAGCAATCGGAATCAAAAGAGCGGTCGAGTCCGTAGAACCGGCGTACCCCTAGTGAGTGGCGAGGCGCCGGATCAAGTCGGGGAGGTCTGCTATGTGGTCGAGCTCGTAATAGCGGTCATTATCGCTGGGCGGGTTGTCGACGTGCTCGTGAGACCAGAGGATCTCGGAGGGCACGTACACCCCAAACCCGCCGAGCGCGAGCACGGGCAGGATGTCCGACCTGAGCGAGTTGCCGACCATCAAGAAGCGGTCCGGTCCGAATCCATACTGATTCAGGATGCGCGCGTATGTGGCCTCGGTCTTCGTGCCGACCACCTCGAGGTAGGTAAAGTAGCCAGTGAGCCCGGAGCGTGTGAGTTTGGGCATCTGCTCGGAGGCGTCGCCCTTCGTGATGACCATCAGCGCGTAGTGCGGCTGCAGGGCCGCAAGGGTGGCCTCGACGTCATCGAGCAGGCGCACCTCGGCGGTGAGCATCTGGCGGCCAATCTCGATGACGCGGGCCACGTCGTCGCCGCGAATCCTGCCCCCGGTGACCTCGATCACGGTCTCGACCATCGAGAGTAGGAAGCTCTTGGTGCCGTAGCCGTAGAGGGGCAAGTTCCCGATCTCGGTCTCATCGAGGCGATCCGCGAGCGTCGTGGCATCGACGTAATCGGCGAGCACCTCAACGAGCCGGTCGCGGGCTTCGTGATAGAGGTACTCGGTATGCCAGAGCGTATCGTCGGCATCGAAGGCGATGACGTCGATGCGCGTGTTCGAACCCATATCTAAATTACCTGCTTCCCCATTACATCGTAGGCGGCAACGTGGACCTTCTTCGCCGCGCTCTCCGCATACTCGGAGGCGAGCAGAGTCCAGATCATGCCGTCGTCGTAGTCGTCGCCTTCCACAAACAGGTACTCGCGCCGGGTGGCCTCGTGCGTGTAGCCTAGCTTCCGGGGAACCGCAGCGCTGCGGACATTTCCGGGGACACAGTGGATCTCCACGCGCCGCACCTCATCGACCTCGAAGGCGACCCGCGTCAGCGCTGCGGATAGCTCGGTGGCATAGCCCCGGTTGATGTGATCGACGTGGACCCAATAGCCGATCTCGCGGACATCGTGACCACGGCGCACGTGCAGACCGGTGCCGCCGAGTGCGAGGGTCTCGGCCTTGTCGAAGATGCCATAGACGTAATCCCTGTCGAGGTCGAACTCACCGCGCCACCGACGGAGTAGGGCGATGGTGTCGTCGACGGCAGGTGGCTTCCCCCGCGCCCAGGGCATCCAGCCTCGAAGGTGCTCCCAGCTCTCCCGAATAGCTGCGTTCAGCAGGGGCGCGTCGCGGGGCTCCCAGCAACGGAGGACGAGACGTTCGGTCTCGATGCGATAGACGGTCGGGTTGTTGGTTCCCATGCGGTAAGCTTGCTAGGCCTCGCGTTTGAGCCAGAACTGCTCCCGACCACCGCCCAGGACCAGGACCTGGATCATTTCCCAGCCATCCTCGCCGAGCCCGGCCAGGAACTTGCTCAGGTCGACGATCTGTCTGGTATCCTTGTTGCCAAGGTATTCGACGCTGCCCATTTGAGCCATAGCGGCGCCATCCTCACCTTCCTCCAGGCGACCCTGGAATCCGGCCTTCTCCAGGTCCGCTTTCTGCTCTGCCGTGATGATGCCCGCCGTCCAGGTTACCACACAGTATTCCCACTTCGCCATTTTGACCCTCCTCATCTAGAACTGCGTTCTTTGGCCGGCCTTGGCTCATTTGTCACCGAGCGGGCGCAGCCCTTCAAGCCCAGTATATGAGAGCCGCCGGTTTAGTCAAAAGTCGCCGATGTCCGTGGGCTGGTCGAGCAGACGGCGAAGGTAGAGACAGTAGGGATTGTCCCTGGCGAGATCCGCGGTCCTTAGCAGTTGGTCGGCGTCGATATAGCCTTTGCGATAGGCAATCTCTTCAATGCAGCCGATCTTTAGCCCCTGACGGTGCTCGATCGTTTGGACGAAGTCGCTGGCCTCGAGCAAACTCTCGTGAGTGCCGGTGTCAAGCCACGCAAAGCCCCGGCCCAGTAGCTGCACGCGGAGCTGATCGCGTTTGAGGTATTCATTGTTCAGGTCGGTGATCTCGTACTCGCCACGTCCGGAAGGGCGCAGTGAGCGCGCCAACTCAACGACGTGGTTGTCGTAGAAATAGAGGCCGGTAACGGCGAAATTCGACTTGGGCCGGCTCGGTTTCTCCTCGATGCTCAGGGCATGGAAGTTCTCGTCGAACTCGACCACGCCGTAGCGTTCCGGATCGAGGACGTAGTAGGCGAAGACCAGGGCGCCTTCTGTGAGTGATCCCGCTGCTTGCAGCATATCCGAGAGACCGTGGCCGTAGAGAAAGTTGTCGCCGAGCATCAGGGCGCAAGGCTCGTCGCCGACAAACTCATCCCCGATGATGAAGGCTTGGGCGATGCCTTCCGGCTTGGCCTGGGTGGCGTATTCGATGTGCATGCCCAGGCGCTCGCCGTCGCCGAACAGCGCGCGGTAAAGCTCGATGTGCTGTGGCGTGGAGATGATCAGGATCTCCCGGATGTCGGCCAGCATCAGGACCGAGAGCGGGTAGTAGATCATAGGTTTGTCGAAGATGGGCAATATCTGCTTGGATAGCGAGATGGTTAGCGGGTAGAGGCGGGTCCCCATACCGCCGGATAGAATGATGCCTTTCATGTCTATGGCTCCTTATGAACTCAATGACTCGCGCTTTCTTCGCTCTTTCCCGGTGCAACGATAAAGAAAGCTAATGGACCTAAGATAGGAATAACGATCACAACAATCGCCCACAGCACTTGCACGAGCGGCTCCAGGCGGCGCCCCCGAAGCGCGAACAGAGCTAC
>SLDA01000475.1 GCA_007125545.1 Thermoflexales bacterium
GCCCAAAGTCACCGCGGAAGATGCCTCCCATCCATTTCATATATTGGACATACACGGACTGGTCCAAGCCATACTGTGCTCGCAGGCGCGCGATTTCGGCCTCGGTAACGACTTGACCGCCAGCTTCTAACCCTTGAATGTAGGTTGTCAAGTAGTCACCCGGTGGTAGTTGGATGATGATGAACGCGACGATTGACAGCAAGGCCAGCAATGGGATCAGGATGATCAGACGGCGAACTATAAACGCGATCATCGAAGACACTCTCCCTTCTCCGGTACTCTAACACTCTGGTCGCATTCCCGGGAGGCCGGATGACCTCACCAGCGTCCTGCGACCGAGGAGTTCTGTTCCTGGGTGTCACTTCTAAAGTGACACCCAGGAAGCCTATTGTGCTATGGTCTGTTCAAGGGTTCAGGTTCACGAGTGCTTGAAGAACACCTGCTCCTGCTTGAACCAGACCGCCGACGACCGACCCGCGTGGGCAATGTTACCCGCGTTGACAGGAACAATGCAGGGATCGATCACATTGTTCGCGAGCGGCAAGATGGTAAGGTGCTCCAAGAACCACTCGGCGAACCGGGCCTCAGCATTTGCTGCCGTTGCAGTGTTGGGATTCACTGAGACCATTTCGCCGTGGAGCGCGTATAGCTCCTGCATCCAAGCGGGCGGTTCCTCGCCTTCCCCACCACCCGTCTCCATCCATCTGTGCCACGTTTGCGCCCATCGGATGCGCTGGTTTGGCATGAAGTCGTCCTTGACGTAAGGCCAGTTGCAGTCATCGAGCCAGTCAATGGAGGCGTATAGCTCGTTAGCATCGCGCCTCGCACTCCATAACGAGCCTTCCATCTGCCGGAGCGGGGTGTAGATGCCGACCTCTTCCAAGTGTGTCTTGATCACCTCGGCCGGCCTTCCAAAGAGCGGATCGATCCGTACATCCATCTCGAATCGGAATCGGTTACCATCCGGGCCCAGACGCCAGCCGTCGCCGTCACGCTGATCGAGACCTACCAAGTCTAGCAACCGGTTGGCTTCGTCCTTGTCGTTGATGTCGGGGATCCAGGGATTGACTTCGCCCATCCCCAGGAAGAGGACGTCGATGATCTCCCGGTAGTCGATGGCGGCGTTAATGGCATGGCGGAACTCCTTCTGCCACACGATCTCGCGCCAGTTCTCGTCAGGATTGCAGAAGTTGAAGAAGAGGGCTACCGGCGCATTGTGGTAGACCATATTCAAGTCGACGCGGTAGTTGTTCGCTTCTGCGTGCTCCATGTAGAGGGAGATATCGGGGTGGTTCAGTCGCTCGCGTATGTAGTTACCCTCGCCATTGATGACCGCCATGGGGATGTTCTCGGGGTCCGCGACGACGACGCCTTCAATGCGATCCACGTAGGGCAGCTGCTTGCCCTCGATGTCCACCTTGTGATAGTAAGGGTTGCGCTCCATAACGATCAACTCTTCCGGCGATGGTTTGATCGTCCAGCCGCGCAAGTGTGGCATACGGCCCTCTTCGGCCATCAGCTCACAGCCACCACCCCACCACCCGCCGCCCTCATCGGCGAACAGCCGGTGCCATTCGTCCTCGCCGAGTCCTCCAGCCCTGCAAAGCGCGGCGAGTTCGGCTGCGTCTGCATAGTCTGCATGGAATTGCTCGAGGTAGTGCTTGGGCTTGAGCAGGAAGTTGTAGGGCATCCACACGTTTCCCATACCCATTTGGTTTAGGAACTGCCCGTTCGACTCGGCGAAGGAGACCGTGAAGGTGAACTCGTCAACGATCTCCAGTTTCATCGGCTCGCCTGCTGGGTTCGCGCGGGCGCGCAAGAGTGGAGCTATAACGGGCGTGAGTGTCTCGTTCATCAGAACATCCTCATATGTGAAGCGGATGTCCTCGGTCGTGACGGGGACGCCGTCCGACCACTTAAGCCCGCGTCGCAGTGTGAACTCGTACTCGGTGCAATCGTCGTTGACGCTCCACGAGCTGCAAAGGTTGCCGGTAATAGGGCCGGTGTGGTGGACCCACGTGTTAAGGAAGTGCTCTATCGCGTGCTGGCACGGATAGGACCAGGTGGGTGACGTGGTGACCGACCGCAGGACCTCACCTTCCCGACTGTACTCCCCGACCTCCCAGTTGAGATGATCCGGGTTCACGAGCACTCCGGGCCCCACAACGAAGGGCTCCAGGGGCAGCCTCTCGTCCACGGGCGGAAGCTGGCCCGCTGCTACCAACGCGGCCAGCATCGGTGACTCGCTGTAGGTGCTGGGTGGTTCTGCGTCTACATCGACCGGATCGACTACCGGATCGGCTTCGACAGGTATGGGCTCTTCTTCAACCGGCTCGGGCGTGGTGGGGGCACATGCGGCAACTACCGCACCCGCCGTCGCCAGCGCCGACACCTGTAGGAACTGGCGCCGTGTGATCTTGCGTTTTCTAGTCATAACTCTCTCCTCCCAAAGTGACTGCTCACACAATGAATAGGAATGTCAGGTCCTGCGTCGACGTCGGTTTTTCTTATCGGTATGCTTCACCTCCATATCTCGGACGGTCCCATCCTGTACTGCCTGCCATACTGCACAACTCCATTGTCCTATACGAGCTGAGCGGAAGGGACAGGGACGCCTCAGACCAAATCGGCGTTCTCTCAGCTTCTGGCGACAACGACTACTGCTAAGGTAACCGCGAGTGGAAAACGGGTGGTTATGCGGTTATTATGATCATCGTCCTGCCTAATTCGACAACAAGGGTTGCTATGGATTGATCTCACAAGCGGAACTGGCAGAAACGGCCGAACTATCTAGAATCCTGGAATCGATTTCACAATTCTGATAGCAGTATATGCCAGAAAAAGACCACTGTCAACTCAGAGCAGGAAACGTGCCAAATAGATTACAGCCAGGACCACACCCTCGATGGCGAAAACCTTGACCACATCGATAAGCGAGAGCTCGTTCTCCGGAAGCCGCCGGAAGTAGCGCTCGGACACGATGACGAAGATCAACCAGAGCGCGCCGAGTAGGACGGTACCGAACTTGTCGATGGCGGAAAGGCTCCAGGGGTTGATGCCGGACATGCTCATCGGCAGATCGATCAGCAGCAAAATGCGCAGCCATAGCACGGCCCAAAGCGAGAGGGCTGCCGATGCAAACCAGAGTGCATAGGCGAGGATGTATAGGAGCGCTTGGCGTGCCTTGGTGTCTGTTTGAGTCATAGGTTCACCGTGTTAAACTCTCCTGTGCCGAAGGTCGTACCGAGAGCGTCGACTTGATCTGCCGGGCGCGGTCAGCCCCCAAGAGTCGTCGTTCGCGCTGGAGGCTCTCCAGATCGCCACACCGTAGGCCATCGAGCACCGATTGCTGGTATGCTGCGACCTCTGAGGCAAAGGCGACCACGTCCGAGGCTGCTAGACAGGTGTGCAGAAGCGCGCGCCGCTGGCTAAGCATTTGGTGCCACAAATGAACCAGGCGTGAGTGTCCCGATCGTCGGTAGATGATCTCGTGGAAAGCTTCATCGGCGGTAACGACCGCTGCCACTGAGAGGGTATCGGGTTTCTCGATGCGCTCGCGCAGGTCGTCAATGCGCGACTGCAGGTCAGCATAGTCCTCCTGCGTCAGTCGTTCCGTGCGGATGACCCATTCATCAGCCAGACAGTCAAGCGTGGTTCGCAGGCTCAATATCTCATCGACATCCAACTCGGTTGGATTCCAAACGTAGCTTGTCGATGATCCGACTACCAGCCCCTGATACTTCAGCCGGCTGAGCGCTTCGCGAACGGGGCTGCGGCTTACATCAAGGTGTTGTGCGAGCATCGGTTCGGTCAGACGCTGTCCCGGCTTGAGCTTGCCCTCGATAATGGCGTCACGGATGCGCACTGTCACAAGGTCGGCCAATGTTCGGTGCTCTATCGGTGTGAGCTCTTCGGGGTCTGCTCTCATACCGCTTCCTTACCTCCGTGTCGGCTTTCGCCACTTCGGAAAAGCTGTACATTCCAGTTCGCTCGAGTTGCCCTGATTGTATATTGTCTACAGTATAGCATACCCTGATCACATCTGTCAAGCTAAAGAGGAGATTGGCATACTAAACGGGCGGGCAAGCTGTGCCTGAAAGCTCCTTTAAGAGACTCGGTGTCTAAGTCGCTGAAGCCGAGTCATTTGAGATCGAGCCGCAGTGCCTGCTCGCCAAGGACGATAATCATGTGCTCCGCCGGAAGCTCCGCGCCGCCGTACGGGCTCTCGAAGTGGTGGAACCCGGTAATGGGTTCCATTTCCCCATCACGCACAAGGGGACCTTCCCATCCGAAGGCGAGTATTTCACCCCGGAGCGTATTGAGGCGCACATCCCGGTCCTCGAAGGCGACGTCTTGGGAGAGGATGCTCTCCTGAAAACCTGCAAAGGTTCCGTCCAGGGCCTTGCGACCCATCTGGCATAGCCAGATGTTCTGGTGCCCGTAGGAGCGCAATTCGCGGTATGGATGGGTTCCCGCCGTCATCCATGCCAGCCCCCTGGAGGCCGTTAGGGCCAGATAGGCATTTCCTTTCCGTGCAAAAGCCCAACCTTTCTGCAGCACGTGCTCGTCGAAAGCGTGCGCAGGGAAGTAGGCATGCGTAAAGCCCATCCAGTCGTCCTCGGGCAAGGAGTATACTGCGATCAGTGTGTCTTTCCATTGGGCGACCCGCGGCAAGCTGCCGTTGCCACGCCAATAGTTCGGCCGTCGGGCCGCGTGGACGCTGGCACAGGTCGGATGGTTGACGAAGACAAGGGCGCCCGGCCCCATCGTGGCCTGCCATATGTGCTCCCGGCTTCCTTCCTGGCCCGGTCGATGGTCCTGGGCAGAGCTGAGCATATAGTCGGGCGTGCGGTAGGTAACCTTGTCCACCCCGAACTCTGACGACCTCGGGGCGTAGCGCTGGCGGCTCCACAGTTCCTCCGGCAGCTCGGCCGCGATCGCTTGGATGAGCCGCGGAAAGCCATAGTTCTCAGCACACGCCAGGCTTACCGTGCCGAGCGTATGGTGGTTGAAGGCACCCGTACCCCACATCAGCCGGTTGATCCCTGACGTCGCCTCCAGCATCCCGTGTAGAATTTGGGGCACCTCGGCGACCCCATGGCTCGACCCGAAGAGGCCTTTGTGGGTGTTCAGCGCCAGCGTGAAGAGCGTCTTGTCCATCATAGCCGTGGCCATCTCATATACAGCTTCGTCCTCGGCAAACTCTATCAGGTGGATCAGCGCTGCAAGAACCTCGTCAAGGACGCTGTCCGAGTCCCAGGCCTCAAATCCCCGGGCTGCCCGTTCCTGCAACCACGCCATCACCAGCTCCTGGCCCCTGCGCTGGTGCCACAACCCAGTCTCTCCAGATGCGCTGAAGATCCTCTCGGGATACTGCTGTCCGGCCAAAAGCTCGCAGACCCGCAGTAGAAGCTGAGTGGACTCTGTTGCGACGTGCAGGAACGTGTTGTCCGGATCGGTATCGACATAGCGGAAGCCGAGGATCGCGCTCTCCAGCTCCCTTGTGAGCGCCTTGGGGAACTCAGGTGCCGATCCGAAACGGTAGTGCATGCCCAGCACTCCCAGGAGATCGCGAACGCTATCGTAGTGGTGGTTGTTGATCTTCTCGATAGCTTGCAGGATTGCGCGTGCTTCTACCCGAGACCACCATTGGATGGCCATCTTTGCCATCTCTGCATAGACATCGTCCCTGTAAGGGGCTGCATGGCGCAGAGCCTCGACACGTCGCTCCACGAACTCACCATACAGCGCGTCCGAATAGCTGTTGTTGTCCAGGGCCCACAACGGCAGCGCCCGAGAGATTCGCATGTTGCCCTCACCGTACTCGGGAATCGGCGGCATCAGTACGGCGGTGTAGTGCCCCTCAGGGTATTGGAACGGTTGCCCAAGTGGTGCGCCTTCCTGCGGATCTGATTCATCGTCCAGCGGCGTCTCGGCGTAGATTCGCCCGGCGGCAGGGTCACGTAACATCACGGTCATCGGCTCCGGCCAGTGCTCATGTAGCTCCTGCCACCGCACACGGATCTCTTGGTCGCGCTCGTAGACATCCTGATCCAGATACGCCGCGCTGAATGCTTTTTCAAGCGCATTGCGCCGTTCGACCGGTTCGATCGTCGTCGGCAGGATCACTGCGGCACCGGCGGAGGAGAGGCCCTTTAATCCGAGGGCCATAGCGTGCGTGCAAGCCCCCAGCGCTATTTGCTCAAAGCGCACGAGAATGGTGTTGCGCCCTTCCGCAAGCGACACCTCGACGGCAACGCTCTGCGCGCGCGCCTCAAAGTGGACCTGGCGGTGAATCTTCGTCTCGTTCACCCATAGATCGACCGGGCCATATGTCGTGAGAACCAGCCGGACCGTCTGGGCCGCCTCTACTTCCACCTGTGCGTAAGCCCATGCTCGGACATAGCGACCGGTGGGGTAGATGTCGCTGAGATCGACGAAGTGGTCCTCTTGACACCGGACGTAGGTCCATGCCCCCTCATAGTCGCCTATCTTGAACCTGCCTGCACTGAGCGGTCCGCGCTCGACCGGCATCTCGGTGATGCCC
>SLDA01000321.1 GCA_007125545.1 Thermoflexales bacterium
GTCCTCATGAACGCAGATATCACCGACGACGACCGCCACAACATCTGCCACCGCAACGCCGAAAAGCTCCTTGGCCCGCTAGCCCCAACCCTCCTCCGCCGGCAGCCCGGAGCCTAAGCAGTCGCCACCGTAGGGCGAACTTCCAAGTTCGCCCTATCTCCTCCACAAGCCTCCCCATATCGTTAACTCAACTAGTCAAAATGTGACATATCAGGGTGTGCGCAGGATTCGCCCTCGAACTCCCGGCCCAGCAGACTGGGCTCACGACAACATCGCGTTAGGCGTTGCGGGCTGTAGGACAACGAGATACGGCGCTATAACCAGGGGGAAAACCAGAAAAGCGTGCCACGGGCGCCGATCTCCGGTTCTCCCCCCTGGTCACAAGCACGCATGCTGTTGTCCAGACGACCGCGGCTAGGCTACCCGGGCTTGTCCACGCGCCGGGGGGAGGTAGAGGGGGGCTGATTCTATTGCGAGTAAGTGCTACTGGCGCACCTTTTTGTGATAGTTTAACGCCTATGCCCGGAACCCTTTCGCCGACAGCCCCTAGCCCATTCAATCCAATCGAAACACGACCCTCCCTATCCCCGTCCATCCCCGCGTTGCATCCACTTCAGCACTTCCATCCAGATACTGCCCAGCAGCGCGCCTGCAACCACAAGGCCCCACTGTGCTGGGGTGAGCGCCGTGGTGTTGAGCACGTCCCGTACCCAGGGCACAAGCGTCATCGCCAGCACCAGCGCGATCATCCCCGCAAGCCAGCCCACGGCAAAGCGGTTGCCCAGGAGCTCTCTCTTGAACAGCGGGATGCGCCGCTGCTTCAGATTAAACGCGAGCACGATATGGCCCAGAAGCCACGTGGCAAAGGCGGCGGTCCGCGCGGCCTCTAACTCCAGCCCCAGCGCAAAGGAACCGAAGTAAGCGACCATAATAGCGAGTGTCGGGCCTATCAGATTGCGTGTGATGCGCCTTGCCACATCCCACGACAGATAGCGCGTGCGCCGCCGCGGCTTCTCCTCCATCAAGCCCGGCTCCGCGGCCTCGCTGATAAAGATTGTTGAGGAGGCCAGATCCATCAGCAGCTCGATGGCGATAATCTGGATCGGGGCGAAGGGGAACTCGCGTCCGACCACGAGCGGGATCAGGAAGGAGCTCAGCAGGATCGCCTTCGCGGAGAGGTAGTACGTGATCCCCTTGTTGAAGTTGTCATAGGCCTTGCGCCCGATCAGAACCGCGTCGGGCAGGTGGGCGAAGTTGTCGTCGGTGAGCACCAGGTCGGCGGCTTCACGGGCCACATCCGTGCCTGTCTCGCCCATCGCGACGCCGATGTGAGCGGTGCGCAGCGCCGGAGCATCGTTGACGCCGTCTCCGGTCACCGCGACCGTCTCCCCCTGCTCTTGCAGAGCTTGCACGATCTGGAGCTTCTGTTCCGGTGTGGCGCGCGCAAAGATACTGGTATCTTGCACCCGCGCTTCCCAGCCATCCTCTTCCAGCTCTGCCAACTCCTGACCGCTCAGCACACGGTCGGCATCCAGACCGATTTCGTGGGCCACGTGCTGGGCGGTGGCGGCAGTGTCGCCGGTCACCAGCATCGTGCGCACTCCGGCGCGCCGTAGCGCCGCGATGGCATCCGGTACCTCTTGGCGCACCGGATCCTCCAGGACGGCGCAGCCCAAAAAGCTAAACGCACCGTTCTGGGACTCCCCGTCCTGATCGTCTGATCCCAAGCCGTAGGCGATGATGCGATAGCCTTCTGCAGCCAAAGCTTCTACCTGCTCTTGTACAGACTCCCGCTGCCGGTCGGGCCAGTCATCGGTTTCCTCACCGTTGATCCTGGTGGCGCTCCTGGCGTGGGACATAACGTAATCCGGGCTCCCGGCAATGTAGCGTCGCTGTCCTTGCTCTTGCGCATAGGTTAGGCTGCGATGGCTGCCCCTGCGCGCGAAGCCCTCTTGGTGGACCAATCGTCCCGGTGTCTGCTCGGGGGAGTCCTCCATGGTCCTGGCGGCTTCGAGGAGTGCTTTGTCGGTGGGGTCCTGGGAGTCCTCCGGGATCGACGGCAGCGCCCGTGCCAAAAAACCGTGCCAGCGGCTGTCGCCCTCGTCCGTATCGCGCTGCAGCATCTCCGCATCGGGCAGAATCACCCCGGTCAGCCATATAGCGTTCTCTGTCAGCGTGCCCGTCTTATCACTCACAATCGTCGTCACCGAGCCCATGGTCTCCGCGCCCCTCAACCGGCTCACGATCACGTTCTTCCGCGCCAACTCGAGTGCGGCGAGGGCGAGCGCCATCGTAATAATAATCGGCGGCTGCCCTGGCACCATCAAGAACGTCAGCGCGAGCCACGTAAGCAGCATCTCCTCATAGCCAAAGCCGCGCAGCCAGCCCAGCAACGGAATTAGAAGACTCACGACCAGCGCGACGTAAGCCAGCGTCTTGGCCAGATCCCCCATCTCCTGTTGCAGCGGAGTCTCTGCTTGCTGCGCCGCTGCCGAGAGCTCTGCTACATGCCCCAGCTCGGTCGCATCCCCAACCGCGACCACGACCGCCCGCCCCTGTCCGTCCAGCACCGTAGTCCCCGCGAAAACGGCAGTGGGCCGCTCAGCCAGAGGCGCATCGGGGTCTACTTCGGCCTCGGCATCCTTCTGCAATGGCGTCGACTCGCCCGTCAGTGCTGCTTCATCGACCAGCAAACCCACCGTGCTCAGCAAGCGCGCGTCGGCGGGCACGCGGCTGCCGGGCTGCAGCGGCAGGATGTCGCCCACGACGACGTCGTTGAGCGCGACCTCGCGCCGCTCGCCGTCGCGCAGGCACCGGACCCGGGGCGACTGTAGCTCGCGCAGGCGCGCCAGGGTGCGGTCGGTTCGCCCCTTGTTGATCAGCTCCACGCCCACGTAAATAAGCACCACGAATGCCATCACGATCGCCTCGGTGAACTGACCGAGAAGCAGCGAGATCGCCGCAACCGCCAGCAACAGCAGGATCATCGGCGACGTGATACTCTCCCAGAGTAGCTCCCCCAGGCCGGCAGGTTCAGTATCCACCATTGTGTTCGCGCCATAGCGCTCGCGCATCTCCTCGACGCGCCCCTCCGCGAGCCCCTGCTCGGGATCAACACCTAGCTGTTGCAGCCGGTCCTCCGCCGGCTCCGCCCACCAGTGCTCCAAGTCCGCCGCTCCATTCATCCCGCCCCCTCCTGTCGTATCTGATCCCTACGCTTCAGGTTACCGGATTAGGTCCGATAGACAATTTCTGGCGACGATAGCGAAGAGTTGGCCTGGACGGCGCCGAGCTTCGGACTCGCGCCGGCTCCAGCGCCCTTGATCTGGTGGCTCAGGCATCCCCAGAGCGCAACGGAGTAGGGTGGGCCGGGACATTTGCTTCTGGCGCGAGTAATAATAGACTGAGGGCGAACGATGATTTCACGTCTAGGATGATAGGGGGAGTCCTTCCTCTGAGAGAGGGTGCTATGAACAAGCCGATGTCCTATGATGATGCGATCGAAGCGGTGCTGGCGCGGATGGAAGGCCCGGTGCCGTACGATGAGTTCATTGCGCGTGTGTTGGAGCTTCGGCCCTCACAAGCCAAGAATCCCACGCAGACTATTAAGAGCAAAGTGCGTTTTGGTTGGCACGACCGCATGCTGGTCGTGGACAACGAGGTGATCCCCACACATATGGTTTTGGCTGGGGTTCGCTTTGCGCTGCGCGTTTCGCCTAAGGAAGCAGAGGCGGGTGCGTTACTGTGTTCTATGCAGTTCAGAGAGTACATGAAAGGCGTGGTTTCCCCGGAGGACGTGCGTTTCGAAGATGCGGAAGGGAAACCGCTGTCGGTGGAACTCCTCGCGTGGACGCACAGCGAAAAGACGATTTTCGGCGTTGACACTTTCACCGAGACGGCGCTCGGACTCTCCGACTGGTTCAGGGCCAACCGCATCCAACCCGATGATTTTGTTCTCGTGACTGTCATCGACTGGAATCGGGGTCACTATCGGCTGGACCACGAAACAGCCCGGCGGCGCCGTAAACGGCGCAGCGAGATCATGGACCGCAATCAAGCCCTCGCCGATGCGATCTTCCAGCTACTGGAGGCCTCCCATGAGGGGAGGCTCTTCGGTTACGAGGTGTTTCTCCCGGCTGTCGCGCTCTTGCCGGACCCGCAGGGCTATCCCGGGGATCCTTGGAACGTGGTTGTCCAGGCCGACCCGCGGATGGTCACCGATGGGATTTGGATCAACTACAGTGCGGCGCCATCATCTTTACAGCGCGTTCTCATACAGCGTGGCGACATAGTTACGCGGAAGCGGACTCCCAAACGGGTGTCCCGACATGAGGCACAGCGAGTCTACCGATTCCGTGTCTCGCTGGAACACAACAAGAGCTTCTGGCGCGAAATCGAGATACCTGGTGGGTATACGCTCTCCCAGTTCGACGATACGCTTCGCGATGTCTTCCTTTATGAAGCCGACGATCACTTGAGCAGCTTCACCCAGCGCGTCTCGCGAGGCAGGGGCAAGCTTCCGCTCATGGTGGAGCTTGCGGTTATCAATCCCTTTGATGAGGGCGAAGCAGAAGATACCCAGGTTGCCGCCCTGGAGCTGGTCCCCGGCGATCGGTTAGTCTACGTCTATGACTTTGGGGACTGGATCGAGCATCGCATCGAGCTGAAACAGATCGCGGAGCCCGAGGCGGAGGTCGAATACCCCCGCCTCGTAGCCCAGAACCGACCCCGGTACAAGTACTGCAAGGCGTGTGCGGCAGAAGGCCGCAAGGTTGTTGCCACGTATGGATGCGAAACTTGCTCTGAGGGTCGCCATCCGGTCTACATATGCGACGATCACGCGATGGAGCTGCACGAGGATCATTGGACGTACGACATTCTGTACTGAGTCGCAATCTCGTAGGAAAGGACACTGTATCGATGAAAATCACCAAACTGGAGACGTTTTTGGTCAAACCGCGCTGGATCTTCCTCAAGATCCACACCGACGAGGGACTTGTCGGGTTGGGCGAGCCGTTGATGGAGGGACGCGCCTTGACGTGCGCCACAGCCGTGGAGGAGCTGGCCCCCTACTTGATCGGACAGGACCCCACACGTGTCGTCCACCATTGGCAGGCGATGTATCGCCACGCCTTCTACCGCGGCGGCCCCCTGCTCACCAGCGCCCTGAGTGGCGTGGAGCAGGCGCTCTGGGACCTTGCCGGGAAGGCATTGGGCGTTCCTACCTACCAACTCCTCGGTGGTCCAACGCGCGACCGCATTCGCATCTACAAGGGCGGTGCCCGTCCCGATAACATTAAGCAGTACATCGACATGGGCTTCACGGCGTTCAAGACCGGGGTGGCGAAGGAGCACCCGGCACGGATCATCGAGAGCATGGCGTTCGTGGACCACGCTGCCGAGCACTTTGCCGCACTCCGTGCCGCCGCAGGCCCCGACGTGGATATCGCCATCGACTTCCACGGCGCCATCAGCCCGCAGACGGCCAAGCTGCTGGTCAAGGCGTTGGAGCCCTATCAGCCCATGTTTATCGAGGAGCCGGTGCAGTGCCAGAACGTCGACGTCCTGGCCGACATTGCCCACTCGACACACATCCCCATCGCCACCGGCGAGCGACTCTACACCAAGTGGGGCTTCCGCGAGGTATTGGAGAAGCGCGCGGCTATGATCCTGCAGCCGGATCTCTCCCACGCGGGCGGCATCTTCGAGACGCGCTTGATCGCCGGAATGGCCGAGGCCTACTACGCCGGCATCGCGCCGCACTGCCCGCTGGGGCCCATCGCGCTCGCAGCGTGCATCCAACTCGACGCCTCAATCCCCAACTTCCTGGCGCAGGAGCACACGACCCTGGGTGAGGGCTACCTCAAAGAGCCCTTCACCTTCAAAGACGGCTACGTGGAGCTGCCCACCAAGCCCGGCCTCGGCATCGAGCTCGACGAGGACGCCCTCGCCGACAAAATCGACCACGACTGGCGCAATCCCCAGAGCTACGACGCCTTCGACGGCTCGGTCGTCGACTGGTAGTCCTCTACCTTCTCGAACCTGAACACAAGCCCTCACACGGTCGCTAACATATCAAGGCGTGACTGCCTCACCGCCCGGGCAGTCACGCCCCTGCGCCACCGTAGGGCGAAGTTTCACTTCGCCCCGCCGTCGCCGCCCACCAGCAACGTCCGCGGAACACCACCCACGGCCCGGGGGTGGCGCAACTGAGATAGCGTCGTAGCCCGCATCGCGCAGGGCAGGGGCAAGTCCCTGCCAGACCTCCTCGTCTAGTAAGAGGCGTGGCGCCGCTTCACGCACCGGGGGTAGTTTCGGTCAGACGAGCGTAGGCGTCTGGGTCCATACGCTGCTGCAGTCGCGCCTGCCACGCTTCGACAGCGTGCTCGTCCGGACGCCTCCACAACCATCACGCCTCACGCATCACCTTCAGCGTCCCCTCCCGGCTTCCCTGTGGCAACCGCACCTCCAGACAACCGGGATAGCGGGTCCCAACCTCTACCGGCTCGCCCTGCCACGTCACCGTATACTCACCCGGCACCAA
>SLDA01000296.1 GCA_007125545.1 Thermoflexales bacterium
ATCGCCCTGGCACGCGAGACGCGGGCCCTGGGATGCGACATCCTACTCGGGCCCTGCGTCAACATTATGCGCACCCCACTGGCGGGCCGCAACTTCGAAAGCTATTCGGAAGACCCATATCTGGCGGGCCGGATCGGCATTGGCTGGGTCCGCGGCCTTCAGAGCCAGGGCGTCGGCGCCTCGTTGAAACACTTTGCGTGCAACAATCAGGAAATCGAACGCTTCCGCGGCGATTCGATTGTCGACGAGCGGACCTTACGTGAGATCTATCTGGCCCAATTCGAGGCGATCGTTAAGGAAGCGCAACCCTGGACCGTGATGTGCGCGTACAACCGGATCAACGGCACCTACGCGAGTCAGAACGATTACCTTCAGAACCAGATCCTGCGCGAGGAATGGGGCTTCGAGGGCGTGGTGGTCTCAGACTGGGGCGCTAACCATACCATCTACGAATCGGTTGAGGGCGGCCTCGACCTTGAGATGCCCGGTCCCGCGCGCTATTACGGTAGCCTGCTCGTCGACGCCGTGCGTATCTGGCAGATTGAGGAGTCGACCATCGATACGGCTGTGCGCCGCATCCTGCACATGATTATCAAGTCCGGCCGCATGGACGATGCACCTCTACCCGAAGGCGCTGTGAACGTGCCCGAGCACCAGGCCCTGGCACGGGAATTGGCCGAAGCCTCCATCACCCTGCTGCAGAACAGCGACGGGCTGTTGCCGCTCAAGCAGGTCCGGTCCATCGCCGTGATCGGGCCAAACGCGACCGAGGCCCGCATCGGCGGCGGAGGCAGCTCCTATCTGGAGCCTCCCTACCGGATCAGCCCACTCGAGGGGCTGAAGGCCGCCCTGGGTCAGGATGTGGAGATTCGCTACACACAGGGATGTGACAACTATACCGACCTGCCCGCACTCAAGCCGACGATGTCGCCGCCGGGTCACGAGGGCGTGGAGCGTGGCTTCTGGGCCAGCTATTACAACAACGCGTCACTCGAAGGAGATCCGGTCGCCGAGCGCATGGACCTCTACCTGGACGACTGGCGGCTCGAACCGCCCGCCGGCGTCAACGAGAACGCCTTCTCTGTGCGCTGGACCGGGCAGTTCGAGGTCGCGGAGGAGGGGCGGCACCTCTTCCGGCTACGCAACTCGGGGACGTGCCGGCTTTACATCGGCGATGAGTTGCTGGTCGAGAGCCCCGCGGAGGGCGCGGAGCCGGAACAGCCGGTGACCGAAGCCTCAGCACACATCGAGCTTACTGCGGGCGTCTCGCACACCGTTAAGGTCGAGTATATCAAACCGGCGGATGCAGAGCCCCGTGAGGTGCGCGTATTGGCGGCCTACGATCCGCGTCCCGAGGATGATGACCGGCTTGAGCGTGCGGTGGCATTGGCGAAGGAGTCCGACGTCGCCATCATCTTCGCCGGGATGGGCCAGGGCTTCGAGTCCGAGGGCGGGGACCGCCCCCACATGAACCTGCCCGGACGACAGGATGAACTGATCAAAGCGGTGAACGCAGCAAACCACAAAACCGTCGTGGTGCTCAACTGCGGGGCCCCGGTAGAAATGAGCTGGGCGCGTGAGATCGGCGCGCTGCTGCTCGCCTATTATCCGGGCCAGGAAGCCGGCACCGCGATCGCCAATATCCTGACGGGCGCCGTGAACCCCTCGGGACGGCTACCTGTCACCTTCCCCGCGAGGTACGAGGACAACCCAACCTACGTCAATTACCCCGGATTGCGCCAGGTCCACTATGGGGAGGGTATCTTCGTGGGCTACCGGTACTATGAGCATAAGAGCATCGACCCGCTCTTCCCCTTCGGCTTCGGCCTCTCCTACACAACGTTCAGATACAGCGACCTGGTGATGCCGGATCGCGTCGCCGCCAGCGACTCGGTTGAGATCACCTTCACGGTGACAAACACCGGCGACCTCGCCGGCAAGGAGGTCGTCCAGCTCTACGTCTCCGATCCCGTTTCGACGCTGGCGAGACCGGTAAAAGAGCTCAAGCGTTTCATGAAGGTGGCGTTAGAGCCGGGCGAAAGCACGAGGGTGACCTTCACCCTCGATGAGCGCGCACTGGCCTTCTACGATCCGGTCGCGAAGCAGTGGGTTGTGGAGCCGGGTGAATTCAGTGCAATGATCGGCAGTTCATCCCGGGACATTCGCTTGATCGGCACGTTCACATTGGATTAGGGTGCGCTGGAACCTGCCGGAGTTGACTGCCTATAATGTTTGTCGAAGGAGCATACAGGATGACATCAAAACGTCACACAATACGGATGGAGCGGCCTATCAACCGCGAGGTCTTCATCCAGCCCTGGGCGGAGGCGGGGCTCGCTGCCGCGAGCAGTCCCGCCGACCCGACACCCAGCCTGCGTATCGAGGATGGCGTCGTGGTCGAGATGGACGGGCTGCAGCAACAGGACTTCGATCTGATTGACCGCTTTATCGCGCAGCACAGTTTGGATCTGGATGTAGCAGAGGAAGCTATGGCTACGCCCTCGCTCCAGATCGCGCGCATGCTCGTGGACATCAACGTCTCCCGCGATGAGGTGCTCAAACTCACGCGGGGCTGCACGGCAGCCAAACTCGTCGAGATCGTCGAGCAGATGAATGTTTTGGAGATGATGATGGGGCTCGCTAAAATGCGCGCCCGGCGCACGCCCGCTAACCAGGCACACGTCACCAATCGTAAGGAGCACCCGGCGCTGTTGGCCGCAGACGCGGCTGAAGCGGCCCTGCGTGGCTTCCACGAAGTGGAGACCACGGTCGGCGTCAGCCGCTATGCACCACTCAATGCCCTGGCAATTCTGGTCGGGTCACTAGTCGGCAAGGGCGGCGTTCTCACGCAGTGTTCGGTCGAGGAAGCTACCAACCTGCGCCTGGGTTTCCGCGGCTTGACAAGCTACTCGGAAACGCTCTCAGTCTACGGCACGGAGCGCGCCTTCGCCGACGGCGACGACACGCCCTGGTCCAAGGCCTTCCTCAACGCCGCCTATGCCAGTCGCGGCGTCAAGACCAGGTTCACCTCAGGTACCGGCTCCGAGGCCCTGATGGGCCACGCCGAGGGCAAGTCGATGCTGTATCTGGAGGCTCGCTGTCTTCTCGTCACCCGCGGCTGCGGCAGCCAGGGCACGCAGAACGGCTCGATCAGTTGCATTGCCCTGCCCGAATCCTTGCCCGGAGGCGGACGCGTCGTCCTCGCCGAGAACCTCATCGCTATGATGCTGGGCCTGGAAGTGGCGTCGGGTAATGATGCCCTGGCCTCGCACTCCGAGATGCGCAAGAGCGCCAAGCTGATGCTCCAGTTCATCCCCGGCACCGACTTCGTCACCTCGGGCTATGGCTCAATTCCACGGTACGATAACATGTTCGGTGGGGGCAACTTCGACACGACCGAATTGGACGACTGGTACGTTATCCAGCGGGATATGCAGGTCGACGGTGGCATCCATCCCATCGAAGAGGAGGCCATCCTCCACGTCCGCGAGCGTGGCGCCCGAGCGATCCAGGCGGTCTTCGACGCCTTTGACTTCGCCGAGATCGAAGATTCGGAGATTGACGCTGCGGTCAGCGCCTTCAGCAGCGAGGATATGCCCGATCGCGACCGGATCGCCGATATCAAGGCCGCGCAGATGCTGCTGGAAGGCCCCATTACGATCATAGAGGTGATCAACACCCTGGCGCGAGCCGGATACGAGGACGTAGCCGAAAACCTGCTGGAGATGCAGCGCCAGCGCGTGATCGGCGACTATCTGCAGACCTCGGGCATCTTCGCTCGCGACGAGACCCCGGCTTCGGATACGTCGCCGCGCTTGCCCCAGCAGCCCCGGCCCCACCTCCATGTCCTGAGCGGCTTAACCGACGAGAACGACTATCGTGGGCCCGGCACCGGCTATCGTGTTGAGGGCAGGCGATGGCAGCAACTCCAGAACATCCCCCAGGCATGGGACCCGCGAGAGTTCCTGGAAGAACTGGACAGGGAGGCTCGGGCTCCCTGGCTGGAGGAAGTGGGGCCCGCCGAGGTCGGCACCCGTCCCGAGGTGGTCATCGCCGTGGGACCGGCCTTTGGCGACGGACTCCACCGGGCGCTAAGCGGACTCGAGTTGCGCGACATTCTCGATGCCCTGATCGAGGGCGTCGCTGCTGAGGGATTGGACGCCCGGCTCGTTCGCATCCACCACACCTCCGACTGTGCCTTCATCGGGCACAGCGGCGCGCTACTCAGCGGCTCCGGCGTCGCGATCGGCATCCAGTCGAAGGGCACGACCGTCATCCACCAACGCGATCTCGAGCCCCTTGAGAATCTGGAGCTGTTCTCGATGTCACCCAACCTCGACTTGCCCGCCTATCGGCAGATTGGCGTGAACGCGGCCCGCTACGCACAGCACAAGCCCACCACCCCCGTTCCCGTCCGGATCGACAACACCGCGCGCCTGAGACTCATCGTACAGACCACACTGCTGCACCGGCGCGAGACCGAGAGCGTCACCGACAAACCCCCTACGGAGTTAACCTTGAGGAGAAACTTATGAACTGGCGCAGCCAAGATATCCTGAAACGACCGGAATGGTCGATGCACCGCTCGCTGTGGAAGTCGATGGGCTACAGTGACTACGACCTTGAGCGTCCTTTGATCGGCATCGCCAACTCCTGGAACCGCGTGGTCCCGGGCCACTACAATCTCAACCTGGTCTCTGACTACGTGAAGCAGGGCATCTTCCAGAACGGGGGCACGCCGGTGGAGTTCGGCGTGATGGCCCCGTGCGACGGCATTGCCCAGGGCCACAACGGCATGCACTACATTCTGCCCAGCCGCGACCTGATCGCCAACGACATCGAGATGATGGTGCAGGCCCACCGGCTCGACGCTGTCGTCCTCCTGGGCTCGTGCGACAAAATCGTGCCCGGCATGCTGATGGCGGCGGCGCGCCTCGACCTGCCCGCGCTGCTCGTGGCCGGTGGCCCCATGGAGGGCGGCTGCACCTTTGACGACCGCGCAGCCGACACCACCTCCCTCACGGAGGGCCTGGGCATGCTCAAGACCGGTGCCATCGACGAGGAGACCTACCGGCAGCTCGAGGATTGCGCAACGCCGACCTGCGGGTCCTGCGCCTTCTTGGGCACGGCGAACACGATGTGCAGTGTGGCGGAGGCCCTGGGCATGTCGCTGCCGGGCAGCGCCAACATCCCGGCGACACATGCCGCCCGGTTGCGGTCGGCACAGGACGCGGGACGCCAGATCGTGGAGCTCGTGAAAGCCGGCATTACAGCGCGCGACGTTATCACGCCCGAGAGCATCGAGAATGCGATTCTCCTGAGCACCGCCATCGGGGGCTCGACGAACGTGGCGCTCCACATACCTGCGATCGCGTACGAGGCGGGCTGCGAGATCACGATGGAGCGCTTCGAGGAACTCTGCAGCACCACGCCGCACATCGCGCGCATCTTCCCTGCAGCGGCGCCGAACGTGCCGGACTTCCACCAGTCCGGAGGCGTGCAGGCTGTTATGAAGCAGCTTCAGCCCCTGCTCCACGGTGATGTGCTCACCGTGAACGGGCAGACCATCGCGGACAACGCTGCTCTTGGCCAGGATCCGGACGGCACTATCATCCGCCCCTTCGACGATCCCTGGAGCCGCGGTGGCGGCCTCGCCATCCTCTCGGGGAATCTGGCGCCGGACACCGGGGTGACCAAGCCCGCCGCCATCGCCGCCGAGATGCACACCTTCACCGGCGAGGCCCGCTGCTTCGACTCCGAGGAAGAAGCCAACAGCGCCATCCTTGAGGGGCTCGTCCAACCGGGCGAGGTCGTTGTGATCCGCTACGAGGGACCCAAGGGCGGGCCGGGGATGCGCGAAATGTATATCGCGATGAAACTCCTCTACGGTCGGGGGTTAGCCCTTACGACCGCCGTCGTAACCGATGGACGCTTCTCGGGCACGAACAACGGCTGCTTCGTCGGCCACGTCTCCCCTGAGGCCGCCGAGGGCGGGCCGATCGCCATCGTGCAGAACGGGGATACCATCACCATCGATGTCCCCAACCGCAAGCTGCACCTGCACCTGAGTGACGAGGAGATTGCCGCACGACTGACAACGTGGCAGCGCCCCGAGCCCAAGTTCAAGCGGGGCTACCTGGCACTGTACGCACAGTTGGCCGCTTCAGCAAGCCATGGGGCCATCATTATGGGCCCGGGAGATGAGCCGCTGCGCGCCTGCCGGCCCAGGAGAGACCATGACTGAAGATAGAAACTCCAGCACCGTTCACAGCGCCAGTGGACGCAATGTCGATGAACTAACGATGGACGCCCTCCTCAAGGGCGAACTGGAGGAAGGGGACTTTCGCATCAGCGCGGAGACGCTGCGGCGGCAAGCCGAAGCCGCGGAGGCTGCCGGGAATTGGCAGCTCGGCGAGAACTTGAGGCGCGCAGCCGAGCTCACGAAGGTGTCGAACCAGGAAGTGTTGGCGATCTACAATACCCTGCGCCCGGGGCGCACCAGCTATGACGATCTGATCGCCCTGGC
>SLDA01000240.1 GCA_007125545.1 Thermoflexales bacterium
ACCGCATCCGGAATCGAATGCGCCACCGCGAAGGGGCTCACCCGGAATGGACCGAAGGGAACCGTCATACCCGGCGCGATCTCTCGCAGGTCTGCTTTCTCGAGCAAATGATGCTCCTCCAGCACCCGGGAGACCAATCCCAGCGTCAGGCGCGTGCCATAAATGGGCACGTTAACCTCGCGCAGTAGGTAGGGCAAAGCGCCGATATGATCCAAGTGTCCATGGGTCAGGACGATCCCACGGAGGGTGTCCTTGTTTTCAACCACGTAACTAAAATCCGGCAACACCAAATCGATGCCGTACATATCGTTGGCAGGGAACATCACCCCGCAATCCACAACTAACAAATTTCGGCCATACTCATATACGGTCATATTCTTCCCGATGCCCCCCAGGCCGCCGAGGGGCGTAATCTGCAAATTCTTACTCATATCGTCCTCTAGTTGTTACCTCTATCCTTGGTTCCAGGCGCGCGACTAGATTGATGGGGCTTGACAGCCCAAAAGGGAATCCCAGACGCAGGCGTATAGCCAAGTCTGAGCGTTTCTGAACACAAAAGTGGGTACAGAAAGGTCAAGACGCCATCACTGTGTCGTCGCCAGTCCTCAGCACATCACAGTTAACGTCTAACCATACCGCTGGGGGAAACTGCCGCCTATGGAACTCTAATTTCACAGTCAACAGTATAGCACATTTGCGCGAGTTTTCAAGCAACGGGTGAACTGGGAAGCAAAACGCGCCCGATAAGCACGGGCGGAGTGCGCCAGACGACCTTCGCAGACGCGCTCACTTGCGCGCGATCAGGCGCCCCCGGCCTACCTTGCCGCGGCCGGCAGCATCACGCCACAAGGTGATACCGGATAGGACCTCAGCAACCATCTCCGGACCGTAGTTACTAACGAGAGTGGACCGGTGGCGCTCGCGAAGCTCGCGCAAATAGCGATCGAGGTGCGCCGCAAAATCTGAGCTCAGGTCCTCGGCGTCGATGACCGTCAACCCATTTTGAGTGATCAGAGCGCTATATCCCTTCAGCGTCTCCATATAGGGGAAGACCATAAAGCTATGAACCGCTTCCCACTCCATCTTGTTCATAGAGCCGGTCTCAAGCCAGTCGGTGAAGGCCACGATCCCACCAGGCTTTACCACGCGGGCGCACTCAGAAATCAGGCGCGCTTTATCGGTTACGTAGCACCAGGCATCCTGACCGATTACGACATCGAAGCTCGCTGCCGGAAAAGGAAGCGCCAGTGCATCACCGAGCTGAAAACTAACCCGACCAGCAAGCCCAGCCTTTCGCGTGCGTCGCACCGCCTCGTTGACCATACGTGGGGTCGCATCCAACCCTGTGACCCGGCAGCCGATTCTTCGTGCCAGCGAGCGTGCAGGCCCGCCGAGCGCGCTGCAAACGTCTAAAACTTGACTGGCAGCGCATATCCCAGCGCGCTCCGCCAGCACTACTGTATCCGCCTCGCCGCCCACGTGAATCTGGTCACCCATTAGCAGCTCCCACAGCTCTCCGCCCGGTCCCGCGTAGACTGCTTGCACGTCCGCCAAGTTCACATTCGATATACGCCCAACCATAGTAACCTAGCCTCCATACCCGAAATCCCGTTCCCAGTTATCCACTAAGCACGATTCAGCCAGCCCAAAGGTTCACCCAATGCACGCCTCCCCAACTCCCCTGTCCCCTTCACTCCTACCCATCCGCGCCCAATTCGCCGCAATCAACCAGCACTTCGGATCGAGGCCTTCGACATCGCCCGAGTAGTTGTAAGCACTGGAGCGGCAGCCCCAGCAGTGATCATTGTGGGCGCAAAGGTTACAGGGCGCAGGTAAGCTGCGGGTGTCGTGAAGCGCGGCGTGAACCAACGTCTCGCGATGTTCTGCAATAATCTCCCGCAGCGGCGTACGACGAATGTTGTCGACACCCTCGCGGATGACAGAGCAGGGCGTCACTTCACCCGTGTACGTCACCGTCACAAGTGTGCCACAATAGTATTTGTCTGTATCCATAGCACCAATCGTTGTTCCAGGGTCATAACATAGCCGATCCCGCTCTTCGTAAACGCGGCGCGTCTCCTCCAGCCCCGGTTCGAGGCTCCGCCAGTCGGCGCCCATACCCGATGGGTTGAACATCGTCAAGCACGTGCGCAGTCCGCGCTCCTCGAACCACCAACGCATTGTGGCGGCAGCATCCTCCGGGCCCTGGCGCGCTGTATACGTGATGCAGTTGATCATCCGGTCGGCAGGCTTTCCGAGGCTCAGCAGCCGATCCACTCCGGCTGTGATGGTGGCGATATTCTCGGCACAGCCTCCATAGTGCAGTTGCGCATAGACCTCGGGTGTCAAGGAGTCGACGTGCACCGAGACGAAACCCTCAGCAGTCACTTCGACCACACGACGTGCCACGACCTCGTCGGCAAGTGGTAGACCGCTCGTCCAGACGTTGTTGATCAAGCCCAGCGACCGTGCCTCCACCATCAACTCATACCAGTCACGCCGCAGGAGTGGATCGCCCCCAAGCCAATCGATGGCGCGGATGTCGAGCGCCGCCGCATCCGCCAACAACCCGCGAATCTCGTCCGAGGTCAGCCCGTGCTGCTCTTGAGGTGTCGATCCGGCGTAGCAATAGATGCAGCCCTGATCGCAGGCATCAGTGGACTCGATCTGCAGAGCGTAGATCCTGTTCTCATCGAAGTAGCTTTTCTGTTCCGCCGACTGGGCACCTGCTAACCCGCCGTACGCCGACAGTTTCTGCTTGCCGCATCCGTTCACATTCCCCCCACCATATCCACAATCAGCTTTCATCTTCCCTCCACAATACGAGTTCCTGGTCGATCCCTTCGAGTGTTACGATAGTCCCGCGCCAAGGCCTCGGGACTGGCGCCGAGGTAGAGGTAGCGGAACACGAGCGTGAGCACGAGGCAAAGCTGGCGGAGAGGTCCGCGTTCGAGAAAACGACGACTGGAGGTTGTAACCCGCAACGGCAGGCGAACAACCTTGCCATGGCGGCGCAGCCGCCGCATCATCTCCACGTCTTCCATCAACGGGATCTCAGCATACCCACCTACCTGATCGAAAGTCTCCCGTCGCATGAATTGCGCCTGATCCCCATACATCGTGCGCCAGTCATAGAGAAGGGGCAGGTGATTAACAATCTGCAGAATACCACGCGCCGGCTGCAGGTTGAGCCAGAAAACACCACCTGCAACAGTGGGGCGGCTGAGCGCTTTGACCAGCGCCTCACGCCAGCCGAACGGGAGTTGCGAATCTCCGTGGCAGAAGAGTAGAACCTCGCCGCGCGCCGCAGCAGCACCATAGTTCAACTGCCCAGCCCGTCCAGGAAATGCGCGCAGCAGCAGCACGTCGGAGGGTATCAGGTCGGAGGTCCCGTCGCCGCTGCCGCCATCGACGACGATGATCTCGACCTGGTCGGGTCCATAGTCTCGCCGGGCTGCTTCCAGGGTCAACACAATCTGAGACGCTTCATTCAGCACCGGAATCACGACGGATACCAGCATGAATCCTCACTTTCATCGCTCAACTGTCCCTGATCATACCCCAGTCTGCTACATTCGCCCAGCGCATAGGTGCATTGCACGAGAGGCGTGCGAGGGGTCAAGCTCTACCGGGCAGCCGTTATTCCGTTTTCATACCCGTGGGAGATGTGTGATTGTTGGGTCTTAGGGAATCGAGTAGGTTGGGAGACGACGCCCTCGTGCCTCATATCGCACGCCTTGTGCTACAATCGTTCTCGGCGATCACGAAAAGGGGAGGCATAGCATGGAGACGAACATCCTGACCACACCGGGCACCTTCGTTGTGGGGTGCAACTACTGGGCATCACATGCGGGAACGGCTATGTGGTCTGACTGGCAGCCACAGGTGGTAGACGCGGACCTGGCGCAGTTAGCCAGAGAAGGGCTACAAGTGCTGAGAGTCTTCCCGCTTTGGCCAGACTTCCAGCCGCTGAGTCAGCTCTACGGCGGCACCGGCAGTCCGGTAGAGCTGCGCTTCGGCGAAACGCCACTCCCGGCAACGGAGGCGGGACGCGCTGGAGTCGCAGAGGAGATGATTGAGCGGTTCCGATTACTAGCAGACCGGGCGAGCGCGCACGGCTTGCAGTTGATCGTAGGGCTGGTGACAGGCTGGATGAGCGGGCGCCTCTTCGTGCCCCCCGCCTTCGAAAGACTCAACGTGCTCACGAATCCCCGGGCGGTGATGTGGGAGGTCCGTCTCGTGCGCTTTCTGGTTCGCACCTTTAAGGATCACAGCGCGATCCTGGCCTGGGACCTGGGCAACGAATGCAACTGTATGGCCCCAGCAACCCGGGAGGAAGCTTGGATCTGGACTCACGCCATCACGAGCGCGATCCGGCAGGAGGATGTCGAACGGCCCATCGTCTCTGGCATGCACAGCCTGGCACCGAGTCAGGGCGCGGCATGGCGCATGCAGGATCAGGCGGAGCTGACAGACGTGCTGACAACCCACCCCTATCCGATCTTCACACCCCACTGCGATCAGGACCCGATCAACACGCTGCGCAACGGGCTCCATGCAACGGCAGAGACGCGTTACTACGCCGATGTTGGCGGCGCCCCCGGATTAGCGGAAGAGGTAGGCACGCTCGGCCCCTTTGTCTGCAGCGAGGATGTAGCGGCCGATTACGTGCGCATGATACTGCCCTCGCTGTGGGCCCACGATTGCCACGGGCTACTCTGGTGGTGCGCGTACGATCAGAAGCACCTCAGCCGCGCCCCTTATGATTGGGATCCCTACGAGCGCGAGTTGGGGCTGATCCGCGAGAATCGTGAGCCCAAACCCGTGCTACGCGAGATCGGCGCATTCAGGGCACGGATTGAGGCACTGGGCCTCGACCACCTTCCGCCCCGCTCCACGCAGGCAGTGTGCATACTGAGCGAGGGCCAGGACTCGTGGGGTGCCGCCTATAGCGCCTTCATCCTGGCCAAGCAGGCCGGTTTCGATCTGACCTTCCAGTTTGGAGACCAGCCGCTACGGGATGCCGACCTATACCTCGTGCCTAGCATGTCCGGGTCGCGCTATTTCTCGCGCCGCGCATGGCTCGACCTGTTGGCGCGCGCCAAAGCGGGCGCCACACTCTATATCTCGCATAGAGACGCGATGTTCGTACCTTTCGTGGAGCATTTCCAGGTAGATGTGGTGACGCGCGAGCGTCGTGTGACAGATTCTGTAGTCGCCTTCCCTGAGATAGCGGGGCTGGATTCCCTGCCGCTCTCGGGCCCCGTCCGGCTCACGCTGCGCTCGACCGGCGCCGAGGTGCTGGGCAGCGAGCCCGGCGGGAACCCGGTCTTCACGCGCACCACCTATGGCGCGGGAACCCTCTATTTTCTCTCACGCCCGCTCGAGACGGCGCTGAGTGAGACGCCGGGTGTCTTTCACAGCGACGACGCCCCCCCGTATTGGCGGCTCTACGCAGAGGTTGCAGGGCAACAGATCGCGGCTCGCGTCCTGCGGAAGACTCATCCGATGGTCGGCGTCACCGAACACCCTGAGGAAGGGGGTAGCCGCATCGCGGTGCTGATCAACTACAGTCCGAAACCAGTCGAGACGCAGGTTACGCTGGCAGCGGGTTGGTACGTAGCCGAGGCATTGGTGGGGAATGGACCCATGGAGGGGACTCTGAGACTTCCGGGCAACGACGCCGTCGTCCTGCGCCTCTTGATTCAATGACCGCTACCTGGTATAGTATGAAAGTTGGATTGCCGACAAGGAGGTCAACGATGCGTCATGCGCGATGGTTGTTTATTGTATTCGTCCTCGCGGCGCTGTTGGTTCAGGCTGCGCCACTCAATGCACAGGAGCCGGTGGTTCAGATCGCCTACTTTTACACCCTCACCTGCCCAAATTGTATCGAGCTCTCAAGAAACGACCTGCCGCCGCTGCGCGAGCGGTGGGGCGAGCAACTCGAAATTGTCGAGATCGACATTACTGTTCCAGAGGGTAATGCGCTCTTCCAGAGCGCCGTCGACCGCTATGTGATCCCTCCTACCCGGCAAGGTGTGCCGCTGATGATCATTGGCGAGACGGTATTGGTCGGCTCCTTCGAGATTCCCCAGGTCCTGCCGGGATTGATCGAGATGCATATGGCAGCAGGCGGCGTCGGCTTGCCCGACCTGCCGGGCATTGCGGCGTGGGCTGCACGCCCACCCGCCCCACCGACTTTCGAGCAACGCTGGGCCCAGGACCCCTTGGGCAACACAACAGCGGTAGTGCTCCTTGCGGCAATGGGAATCATGCTGCTGTTCGTGATCCGACCGGCGCGCTGGCAGCAGCGGTTGGCACGGCGCGTCCCCGTCTGGGGGACCTTCGCGGTTGAGGCGGTGGGACTCGGAGCTGCACTTTACCTCACGATTATGGAATTGCAGGAGAAAGAGGCGTTCTGTGGGCCGGTGGGGCGGTGTAACATTGTCCAACAATCACAGTACGCGCTTATATTCGGCGTCATACCGCTCGCGCTTGTGGGTGTTGTAGGCTACATCGCCCTGATGAGCACCCTCGCTTACGGGAAATGGGGTAAAGGCAAGCTCGCGAGCTACGCGCCGCTCGCCTTCTTCGGTATGTCGTGGTTCGGATTCCTCACTTCGCTTGGCTTGACGTACCTGCAGCCTTTCGTGATCGGGGCTGCTTGCTCCTGGTGCTTGATCTCGGCCGTGAGCATGAGCTTGACGCTCCTTTTCAATGCTGCGCCCGGCTGGGTAGCGGTGAAGGACTGGCAGCGGCAGCAACGGCGTGGACACCGTCGTCGCTACAGCCGGCGCCAACGGGTATAGCTCAATCGCGCTTCCTTCCAGAGCCCGCGCCGGGCCCACGAGCAACTCCGGCGCGGGCTCTGTCGTGTCACCCAATTCGTCTCTCGCACACGAAGCCGGTACCAATTTGACAGGCGGCGCTTTCACAGTACACCTACCGTAACGAAGCTGACTTAACGATTAGCATCGGTGGAGGTACATATGACCCGAGAATCGCTGACCTCACGAGAGCGCGTCGCCAGAGTACTGGCCGGAGAGATTCCCGACCAGGTGCCTATGTTTGATAGCTACTGGATACCAACCATCGAGCGCTGGCAACGGGAGGGCATGCCCACCGGTGTCTCAGCTCACTCCTTCTTCGGCACGGAAGATATCGTACGCATTGGCGGCGACTACAGTATGCAATTCCCCGAACGTGTCCTGGAAGAGGCCACACACAGCCGCCTGTACTGGGATACGGACGGCGCACTCCGGCGCGACCTCCATGTAGAGGAGGGATGGACCTCCCAGTGGCTTGAGTTCACTATTAAGACCCGTGACGACTGGGCACGGTATCGTGAGCTGATGGCTTTCAGCCCCTCGCGATTACCAGAGAGTGCTATCGAATCATATCGGCGTGCGCGCGCCGCCGACCGCTTCATCTGCTACACTGCACATGCATGCTTCCACCCCACCTGGATGCGAATCGGGATGGAGCAGATGCTGATGTTGATGCTCGATGACCCGGACTTCATCCATACGCTGTTTGCCGATCACGTTCAACTCGTTATTGACATTTACGAAGGCTTTGTGGAACGAGGCCTTGCCTTCGACGGTGCATTTATGGCTGATGACCTGGGCTACCAGGTGGCACCGCTGATCTCGCCCAAGCTCTATCGGGAACTGGTCTATCCGCATCATAAGCGGCTTTGCGATCGCTTTGCGGAAGATGGGCTGAAGACCATCCTGCACTCGGACGGGAACATCACGCCTTTAATCCCGCATTTCCTAGACGCGGGCTTTGCCGGCCTGCATCCACTGGAGGCCAAGGCTGGTCTCGATGTGCGCGAGCTGAAGCCGCGCTATGGTCGGCAGCTGGTCCTGATTGGCAACATCGATGTACGCAAGCTGGTGCGCTCCAGAGGAGAGAGTGAGGCTGAACTGCGGGCACGGATCGAGGCCGAGATCGGCGAGAAGATAAGTGCGGCCAAGGAGGGGGGCGGCTATATCTACCACAGCGATCACTCCGTCCCCAACGACGTCTCGCTGGAGGCCTACGCCTACGCAATCGAGATGGTCAAGCGGTATGGAGCATACCGGGTGTCAGCGTAGTGCGAGGCAGGTTAGCGGAAACTATCCGGGAAGCGCTTTCGCGAATGGGTGGACCGGAACCACCTCCCGTCTGGTTGCAACTTAGCAGCGCCCTGTCCCTGGAGCACTGAGCGCTATCACCCGAGGTGGCGTCATTTGACCTGGCTGTCATTTGACAGCCGTGATCGTCGGATCGATTTCCAGGGGCGCGGGGAGATCTACGACGGCGATGATGATAGGCGCCAGGTAGGCGTCGATGGCCTGAAGGGTGTCGGGACGGTCATCATCGGGTATGTGGTCAAACAGCGATGACACGAAGCTAATCCCGTCATGGCTCGGCAGGACCTGCCGGAAGCCAATCTCTGCGAGCCAGCGGGTAAGCGTGCGACCGGAAGTGTGTACTGTGGTGCTGATGCCTACATCCAGGACCGCTGCCCGTAGGCTTTCGAGACCCGCGATCGTCACATCCTCCATGGTCAGCGCCTCTTCTTCTACGCTAAAAGCTTGAAGGACTTCTGCCGCCGGGAGAGCATAGGTGATGCCAACCTGCACGGCATACTCCTCATTAATGTGTCGATCATATAGAATCAGGCGCGTGGTATCTTCAGCGTCGCCGGATAGCCCGACTTCCTGCTCACCGCCACCCTCATAACGGTTCAGTGACTCGTATCGCAAGCGTACTCGCCCGCCCGGTCGTAGCACACGATAGAACTCCGCTAGTGTGACCTGGGGATCCGGGCTTTGCTCCACTGAAGAAGCTGCCACGACCGCATCAAAGCTGTTGTCGTCGAACGGCAACGGATCGCCGGGCTCGACAAAGCGGAAGGTGACGTTAGTGATGTCGAGTCGCTCCGCATTAGCGCGGCAAACGGCCACTCGCTTCTGGGCACCCTCAATACCGACGACCTCACGGACCCATGGTGCGATAATGAGTGAGGGCCAGCCGTCACCGGGACCGAAATCGAGCACACGCCCGCCCCCGCAGCGGGTGGAGGCTACAAAATCAAGTGCTGCCGCGCGATCACGCCAATGCGCACGGTTGGCGGGGTTGAAAGGTTCGTAGATGATGGGGAGCGAGTGCCCAGACTGGGACTCCATATGCTCATAGATAAGTTGCTCGGTTGTCACGGGCTTAGGATCGAGTTCCGCCGTGATCCAATCAAAGAGATTCATGCCCCCCACCCTCCTTTTCAGGTTGTATGCGGTCGAGATTGTCCGCAAGCCAGGCATACATAAGCACACCCCCAGCAATAGAAACGTTGAGCGATTCAGCTTTACCCACGAGGGGTAGCCGCGCCCATTCCTGCACCTGCTCGCGGACATCCTCCGAGAGGCCCTGTGCCTCATTTCCGAGTACCAGGGCGACACCTCCCTCCCATAGGCCTCGGCCCCATAGAACCCCCTCGTAGGGATCCGCCGCTACAGATCGCAGCCCGGCGCCATGGAGAGACGCGAAGACCGGTCCCACACTTTCGGAGACGACAATCGGCACATTAAAAAGCGAACCCATGCTGCTGCGCACAGCCTTTGGATCGAAGGCACCGGCGGCGGGCAGCAGCGATATAACAGCGCTCGCACCCGCGGCATCCGCAGCGCGAATCAGCGTGCCAATATTCCCCGGATCGCGCAGCCGGTCGAGCACCACAACCAGTTCCCCACCCGTGAACGAAAGCGATTCGAGACGCGTATAGTGGCGCTTGTAGACGGCAACAATGCCCTGCGAGGCGCTACGCGAGGCAAGGCTATCGAGCACCTCTTCCGAGACGGGGATCAAAGCCGTATCCACATCAGACCCGCCGGATACACCGGCTCGCAGGCGGTCCATCAGTTCTTCGGCCGCGCGATTGCGGAACAGCGACTCGCAGTAGAAGACCTCGACCGGCATCATGCCCGCTTCCCAAGCCATATAGATTATCTGGAGCCCCTCCACCAGGAAGCTGTCGGTGCGGTCGCGATACTTGCGCTGCCGCAACTTGCGCGCATCGACGATGCGTCGATTGCTCGTGCTGGTGATCACGGGTAGCTCATGCGTTGTCAAGATCTTCCTCCTCCTGTCGTACCCACCCTGCCCCAAGGATACACCCGGTTGCCTCAGCCGAAAACCGCCTCGTGGCAAATGAAGGGGGTCAGTCTCAATTGGAAGCATTTCAAGGCGAGCCCATAGCTGCGCGCGACTGACAAGCAGCTTCTGCCTTGTCGTCCTGCCAACGGTTGCTTTGACGTCACATCATCTTCAGCTATACTGGATCGTGGTTTGGCCTATTCACAGCGGAAGGGCCCACCTAAACAAGTACAATGCAGGTATTCACCTCAATATGCAAATGGGAGAGTCAGCATGGGCATAGTTTATGAATCCAGACACGGAAAGCTGGGCATTCTCGTTGGTGGAGGACCGGCACCGGGCATTAACGGCGTCATCCACGCCGCCACAATTGAAGCGCTGAACAACGGCATGGAGGTCATTGGCATTCGCCAGGGCTTCCAGCATTTAATGGAGGGCAAGGTCGTCGGCCAAAAGCTGACCTTTGATGACGTTACGCGCATCTACAGCCGCGGCGGCTCTATCCTCTATACCTCCCGCGCCAACCCGACGAAGGACGATGCCCTTTTGCGCAAGTGCGGTGAGGCGCTCATCGAAGCCGGCATCAGCTCGCTGCTTGCCATCGGTGGTGATGACACGGCTTATTCGGCCTACCGCGTTGCCCGCTATGCTGACGAAAACCTGGGTGTCCGCATCCGCACAGCACACGCCCCCAAGACCATCGATAACGACCTCCCACTTCCCTATGAGATCCCCACCTTCGGTTTCGAGACCGCGCGCGATTTGGGCGCTCGCATCGTCCTCAACTTGATGGAGGATGCATTAACGACGCAGCGTTGGTACCTGGTTATCGCGATGGGCCGCAAGGCCGGACATTTGGCACTCGGGATTGGGCGCAGCTCCGGCGCCACCGTGACGCTGATCCCCGAAGAGTGGCGGGGTCGCAAGATCCGATTGCAGGAGGTCGTGGACGTGCTGGCAACCTCGATCCTGCGCCGTCGCGCAGAGGGGCGACACTATGGGCTCGCCGTGGTCGCCGAAGGTGTTATCGAGCGTATGGAAATTGAGGACCTAGATCAGCTCAAGGAAGCCGAGCGCGATGAGCACGGGCATGTTCGCCTCGCCGAGATCAACTTCGGAGACGTGTTACGAAATGCGGTTCGTGGCGAGATGAGGAAATTGGGGCTGGATATGCGGATGGTAAGCCAGAACGTGGGCTACGAGCTGCGCTGCGCCGACCCCAGCCCGCTCGATATCGACTACACCCGCGCCATTGGGCAGGCTGCAACAGAGTTCCTGATGGGAGGCGGCAGCCACGCCACGATCACCATTCAACAGGGCAAGGTTGTGCCCATTCCATTTGCTGACATGATGGATCCGGAGACCGGACGCACGGAGGTGCGGATGGTGGATGTGGACTCAGCACAGTACCATTCTGCGACCAAGCTGATGGTCAGGCTTAAGGAAGAGAACGCTGACGATGATATCCTGATCTCACGGATGGCAGGGCTGACTAACCTGACGCCGGAGCAGTTTAGGGCGCGCTTCGGCTACCTGATGGGAGCCGGAGAGCGGCCGTTCTAGCCCCAGCCATAAACGGCAGATAAGAGCTCCAGTAAGACCCTTAGGATTTGGCGAAATCCTAAGGGTCTGTTGTTTTGCCGAGAAAGACGGGGGCAAGCATCTGCTCGACGGGTGCGTAGCGATCGGAGAGTGTAACCGGGCGGGACTCTTCCAGCAGCTCCGCGACGACTTCAGAGGAAAGAACGCTGGAAGCGAAACGAGAATCGGGCGCGAACGCATTGATATCTACAGGAATGTTGCCGGCGACGATGACGTAAGTATCACGCGAGACGCTCCGCCACTGACTCGTATTGGGCACCACGTAAACATAGTCGAAGGTCTGAGCCAGGGTCCGAACGTAGGCGGTCAGGAAACGGAGCAATGCGCCGTCAATGATGTTGACCACATAGATGCCGTCATCGTCCAACCAGGCGCGCACACGCTCGTTAAACTCTCGCGTCGTCAGGTGGTAGGGAACGGAGAAATCATTGAAGGCATCCCCGAAAATAATAGCGTAAGACTCGGTCACCGGCCGTTCCAGAAACATCCGCGCATCCTCATTGTAGCTCGTAATACGGGTCTCCCGCGATAGTCCCAGCAGCTCGTAGGCCACCTCGGTTACGCCAGGATCAATTTCCACCACGTCGATCTCGCTCCCGGGGTACACCGCTTCCATATAACGAGGGAAAGTGTACCCGCCGCCGCCGATGAAGAAGGCGCGCATATCAGGACGCCCCTCCGCCTGATATGCGGTCAGCTCGGCGTAGGTCTGCTCGTAGCCATATACAAGATGCGTTGGGTCCTCCAGCGAGCTATAGCTGTGGACGAGACGATCGAGGACAAGCTTGCGGACGGGCCGGCCATCGCGTTCATCGTCCTGGACCTTGATGCAGAAATAGTTGGTTTCATAGAGGCAGGGACTGGCAGTCAGGCCACTGGAGGTCACCGCGAGGGCAAGAAGGATGATGGCGCCCAAACTCACCGCACTTGCCACGCTACGCTCAGAGAAGAGGAAGAGCGCGCCCATCAAGAGCAGAATTAGCGCCACCCCCAGTACCACGGTGTGTGTGCCCAACCAAGAGATCAACCAGAAGCCCGTCACGAAGGTACCCAGAATACTGCCTGCCGTGCCCGCTGCTGAGATGCGCCCGACGGTGCGCCCCGCCTCACCCAGGTTACGCAGCGCCAGCTTGACGACCAGGGGCGAGATGGCGCCGAGGATGGTCGCGGGCAGAAAGAAAAGGGCCGTAATCAGCAAGAGAATCTCTGCCATCATCGACCACTGCACGAGATTGAGCACGTTGAGCGTGTTGATGCTCAGGACTGCCATCGAGGCGATGCCTGCGAGCAAATAGAGGCACCCAAGCAGCCGTAATGAGGCGTAGCGATCCGCCAGGCGCCCTCCCAGATAGTTGCCCAGGCTCATACCTGCCAACACGACGCCGATCACACTCGTCCACGTGTAGAGCGAGACGCCGACGGTCGGAGCGATGATCCGCCCGGCAACCAGTTCGAGGGTCATAATGCACGCATTCGAAACAAATACAACGAGACCAGGTCGCCAGTACCAGGGGAATTGCGGTCTTTCGCTCATCATCATCTCCAATGCAGTCGCACATCCCGGCGGGTCGGGCTTCAGGCCCCGTTGCAGATATGCACACACCTGGGGCGTCAGATATATGATTTTGCCAATTGATGATCGATATGCACCAAGGCTCCATACAGATCGGCGAAGAGAGCGGCTTGGCTCGCGTAGATTCTAGCACGAACCGGATCCGGCTCAACCACGTATTCGTGGTGCTGGACCACGCGGGCGATGGCGTCGGCGGCGTCCGTGTAGATTTCGGTTCCGATGCCTGCCAACATCGCAGCGCCCGTAGCAGCAGCCTCCAGCGTACGGGTACGGTGAATCGGGAGACTGTAAATATCTGCTTGAAGTTGCAACCAGAGAGGATGCTGGGTCGCACCACCCGACGCGACAACCGTCTCTACCGGGATGCCCAAACTACGCACCAGGTCTAAGCCTTGACGCATCCCGAACACTACGCCCTCCATCACGGCGCGAATTAGGTGCGCGCGCGTGTGACGAATGGTCAATCCGACGAAACTGCCGCGCGCTGCAGGATCCATATGCGGCGTACGTTCGCCGGCAAGATAGGGCTGGAAGAGAAGACCCTCGCTTCCCGCCGGTACTGCAGCGGCGGCATCCGCCAACTCGGCGTAGGGGGTGCCATCCAGCACCTGATCGCGAAGCCAACGCAGTGAAAGGCCTGCCGCAAGCATCGCCGTCTCGACGTGCCAGCGGTCCGGCAGGACGTGGCAGAAGCTGTGCATGCGCAAGCCCGACGCATCCGGTCCAGGCCAATCGACAACCGCACGTTCCGTAGGAGCGAAGAGCTGCCCGCCCGTCCCGAGGGTCGAAGAGAGAACGCCGGGGGCCACCACACCATTGCCCAGCGCCTGCAAAGCCTGATCACTCCCACCGAAGATGATCGGAGTGCCGGCGGCAAGCCCCATCTCGGCTGCTATATCGGGCAGTAAGCCCCCGGCAATATCTGCCGAAGGATATACCGGCGGTAACAGGTCGGGGTCCAAACCAAGTGCCCGTATCAGAGGTTGACTCCAAGCGCGAGCCGCCGGATCGAAGAGCCCCGTCGAGGCGGCGTCACTCGGCTCAGTCCCGATCTCACCTGTTAGCCGATAGCGCACATAGTCCTTGGGCAGCAGCAGCCAGCGGGTGGCTGCCGCGAGTTCGGGCATGTGAGACCGCAACCACAGCCATGTCGGCAGCATAAAACCGGTCGCCAATGGATTACCGGTCCACGCCGCGAGCTGCTCACGACCCAGGGTTTGGGTGACGGTGGCAACCTCGGCGCTACTGCGCTGATCGGCCCAGATAATGGCAGGACGAAGGGGTTCGCCTGCCGCATTCAAGCAGACAGTACCATGCATCTGGCCCGAAAGCGCGATGCCCTGCACGGCGGCGGGATCGATGCCGGCACGTTCTCCAGCCTCGCGCACGGTAGCCACTACGGCAGTAAGCCATTGGGCGGAGTTCTGCTCCGCCCAACCGGGCCGCGGTGTGTCAACCGGATACTCGCGCGCCGCGACAGCGCGCAACTCACCGCTTGCCGTGAGCACAACAGCCTTTGTACTGGACGTACCGACATCGGCACCAATCAGAATCGGGTCATTCATTGTACAACCTCCCCCTCAATCTGAGTGAGATTATACAATGACAGCAAAGGGAAACTACAAGCTTCGCTAGGAACTGGCCCAGTACGCCGCTGGTTGCAGTACCACCTTCACGCAGCCATCTTCCTTGTGCTTGAACATCTCATACGCCTGTGCGGCATCCTCCAAACTCATACGATGCGTGATGATAAACGCGGGATTGAGCCGGCCTTGCTGAATGTGCTCCAGAAGCGGGCGGAGATACTTGTGCACATGCGTTTGTCCCATCTTGAAAGTAAGGGCCTTGTTGAACGCCGCACCCATAGGGACCTTGTCGATCACGCCCCCATACACACCCGCAAGCGAGAGGACGCCGCCCTTACGACAAGCCTGGATGGCCTCACGCAGCGCATGAGGTCTTCCCGTCTCAAGGCGCACAGCTTGTTTCACCTTATCATAGAGGCCCTCAAGACCACCGTGGCTGGCCTCCATACCTGCGGCATCGATGCAGGCATCAGGTCCCCGTCCGCCGGTAAGTTCCTTGAGCGAGGCTACCACGCTAGTTGCTTCATAGTCCAGCGTCTCAGCGCCTGCGTGTTCGCGGGCCATAGCCAGTCGTTCGGGTACAGTATCGATGCCTATCACACGTTCAGCACCCAGGAGATAGGCACTGAGGATAGCGAACTGCCCGACTGGGCCACACCCCCAAACCGCGACCGTATCACCCGCCTTGATAGCGCAGTTTTCGGCAGCCATATATCCGGTGGGGAGCGTGTCGGTTAGAAAGATGGCCTGCTCGTCGACGACGTCCTCGGGTACCTTCATAGGGCCCACATCAGCGAAGGGAACGCGCACATATTCAGCCTGCCCGCCGGCGTAGCCGCCCATTAGGTGAGAGTAGCCATAGATCCCGGCGGGACTGTAACCATAAACAGCTTCAGCCATCCAAGCTTTTGGATTGGAGTTGTCACAGAGCGACCACATCTCGTGCCGGCAGAAGTAGCATTGGCCACACGCGATTGGAAACGGGACAACCACGCGATCTCCAATCTCGAGATTCTGCACCTCACCGCCTACTTCGACAACCCGGCCCATAAACTCGTGGCCCAGAATGTCGCCAGGAAGCATGCTTGGAACGTATCCATCATAGAGGTGCAGGTCGGAGCCACAGATGGACGTGAGGGTCACCTGGATGATAGCATCACGGGGATTTAGAATGCGCGGCTGCGGGACCGTTTCGACCCGCACATCGTGAACACCGTGCCAGCATACTGCTCTCATAGTTCACCGCTCCTTTTTTGGGTCAGATAGGAAATTCTGAGCTACCAGCACTCGACCTCGACATCACTCCGGCCCGAACTCTGTCCCTCCACTGTAGCAATCTCGCCCGTTTCGAGCAGTTGTTTGGCGTGGCGCAGATACTGCTTGACGCGTTTAGCCGCGATAGAGTCAAACAATCCGGCGACCGCAGCACCGACAGCACCCCCAGGTGGATATACCTCAAACCGCAGTCTGGTCTCGACACCGCGTTCGCCGGGTGCAGGTGTGAAGGTAACAGACGCGTGGCTATCGATATCTGCATCGGGCGCCACTCGCCACACAATTCGCTCACCGGGCCGGTCCTCCACAATATCCTCATGCCATACGACCTCAGCGCCAGGAATGGGTTCGGCGATCCAACGGAACCAGCCCTCACCTTGCACCTCTACGGATTCCACAGAGTCCATAAGACGGACCAAGTTCTCGGGATTCCGGAAGAACGTGTACACTTCGTCGGCGGACTTGTTGATCGTGATCGTCTCCTCAACAACCATGGGCTGTTCAGCCGGAGACATCACCAGACTTAATCCTTCACGCACGGGGGCATGCCCGGTTGCACTGCGATAGATCGCGTAGCCGCCGACAGCCGCTGTCGCAAGCCCCAACAAGGATCGGCGAGAGAGGCCGTACCACGCGAGTGCACCTCCGCCCACAATCGTCAACAAGCGCTCCCCAACGGTTACATCTAGATCCGACCGATCCTGACTTTCGGTGTAGCCATTTATGTTCGCTACGTCTGACATCTCTTACCTCCCTTATTTGTGGGTGTCCACCATCATCGAGCCATGGCTCCTTCTAGCGAGTCTAGTAAGGCCCATGTTGGCAGCGGGTGGAATGAGATGGAGAGCGTTACCATCGCATTGGTAGAATTAGACACACTGACGTTGACATTTTCCCGATCCTTGTTACATTTTGACTATCAAGGCAAACGGAAGAACAGGTATTGATGAGATCAACAGTAGTGTTCGAGCAAGAGCAGCAGCCCATCCCTCGCAACCCGCGGGACGGTTGATGCTACCTGTTTAGCTCACAATCCGAGTCCAAGCAGCCGGCTCCCGCAAGGGGCCGGTTTTTTTGTTTTCAGTCTGTACCGATGATAAGGGGATGCGATGACTAGTGCACATAGACCCGTCCGAGTTCGGATCGCGCCAAGCCCAACCGGCAATTGCCATGTCGGCACGGCGCGTGGAGCGCTGTACAACCTGTTGTTTGCACGGCAGCACAACGGCATCTTTGTGCTGCGGATCGACGATACCGATCAGAAACGCTCGACTGAGGACTCCGAGACCGGCATCTATGCAGGACTACGCTGGTTGGGCTTGACGTGGGACGAAGGGCCGGACGTGGGCGGCCCCTACGGGCCGTACCGGCAATCCGAGCGGTTGGACCTCTACGGCGATGCGGCACGGCACCTCCTTGAGGTGGGGCGCGCTTATCGCTGCTTTTGTACGCCCGAAGAACTGGAGGCCGAGCGCCGGTCAGCACTGGCCCGCGGGCACCCCCCACGCTATAGCGGGCGCTGCCGTCACTTGACAGCGCGCAAAGTGCGAGCCAAGCTCGCGACTGGGGCTGAGCATGTCGTACGGCTGCGAATCGAGCCGAAGCTGATGGTCGTTGATGACCTAGTCCAGGGCAAGGTTACGCAGGATGCCGCGCTTCTGGGCGATCCCGTCATCGTCAAGTCCTCTGGCATGCCGGTCTACCACTTCGCCACCGTCGTGGATGAGCATGCCATGGACATCTCGCACGTTATCCGCGGCGCCGAGCACTTGAACAACACCTTTCCACAGATTCAAATGTACGAGGCACTGGGTTACTTACCGCCGGCTTTCGCGCACATCGGCCTTCTGCTCAATCCCGATCGCTCCAAGATCGGCAAGCGCAACGGCGCCGTCTACATCGGCGAGTTTGCAGCGCTGGGCTACCTGCCGGAAACACTGATCAACCATCTGGCATTAAGCGGATGGAGTCCCGGAACCGATGCCGAAATCTTCAGCTTTGATGAGCTCCTACACTATTTCTCGCTCGAACGTTGCAGCGCCTCCAACGCCATCTTCGACCGCGATAAGCTGCTCTGGCTCAACGGCGTCCGCATCCGCGAACTGCCGGTCAGCGAACTGACCCGGCAGGTACGCCCCTTCCTGGTCAATGCCGGACTGCTCGCCGAGCCCGAGAGGGGCGTACGTCTGGAAAGCATCATCGCGCTGGAGCAGCAGCGAATGAAAACGCTGAACGAGGCGCCCGAGCTACTTGGCTTCTTTTTCCACGATCCGGATCCGGTTACTGCCGCCGCACTCTTGGGCCGAGACCGCTTCACGCGCAAGCGGTCGGGCCACGCGTTGCGGGAGGGGCTAGAGTCTACGCTCCAGGCACTGGAGGCGTTGGATGCTCGAAGCTGGACGGTGATCAAGCTGTCGGAGGTGCTTGACGATCTCGTAGTCGCTCTGGGTTGGAAGCGAGGTGAGTTTTTCATGACACTGCGCATCGCCGCAAGCGGAAAACAGGCAACACCCTCACTTTACGAGACGCTGGAGGCGCTCGGACGCCCTGCGACGCTTCGGCGCTTGAGAGCCGTTGTGGGCGCTCTGCCGGCGAGAAACGATAGGACACTGCCCAGTAACGCTCAAGAGACGGCTTCCTTGCTACCCTCAAACCCTATGCTATAGTGCCAGGCAGCGTTGTTGCCTGGCACCAAATGCTGGATAGAGCCACTTGGGTCGTCGCCGGCAACCACGAAGACTATTACCTTAGGTATGATCGAGGGAGGGCGCTCAAGCTGTGAAGCGGCGGCCGGCAGGGGGCCGGCATTCGATGGTGCTACAGTTGTCTCTCCAGATCAACACTGTACTCAACGAAGCTGCGACCGAGTGTGCGTAAGGTGCCAGGCCATCGAGTGTAGACCTTTCCGGAGTCTTTATTTATGCCTGGATTTAATAGCCCGGCGTAAGGAGGCGCAAGACAACATGCCTCAGCGTGGTATAATGACTTTGTGAAGAAGCGAGCATTTCAAGTAATCCTAACACTTTTGCTGAGTGCGGCTGCCTTATATGTCGCGCTACGCGGCATCAGTTTTGCTGATGTGGGTGAAGCCCTCGCACAGGTGGATTGGGGCGGAATGATCATTGCCCTAGTCCTGATCCTGGGAACGCTGGTGATTCGAGCTCAGCGTTGGCGCGTCTTGCTTGGACGGACGGTTTCGCTACCCGATGCGTTCGGGCTGATCGGAATAGGCTATTTGATAAGTGGCGTACTTCCGCTACGCGCCGGGGATCCCGCGCGTGCGGTTGGTGCCAGCCTGCGAGGGCCGATTTCGGCGCTGGCAGCACTCTCCACGGTGGTGGTCGAACGCGTTCTCGACATGCTTCTCGTTGTGATCGTATTAGTCGCGACACTGCCCTTTGTGCCCGGCCTTCAAGACTACCTAGCGGCAGGCCAAGCCGACCAGTTTCTGTCCTTTAACCTGCTGCTGATCCTGAGCGGGGTGCTTGCATTCGGCCTGCTGTTGGCCTTCATACTGGTCGCTGTCTTCCCGACTACCACCGAGATGTTGGCTCTGCGGCTGCTCTTAGCTCTGCGGATTCGCAACACGGATCGGTGGTTGAAGCCGCTGCGGAGCATCCTGCACGGGCTGACGGCCCTGCGCTCGCCGAAGGATGGCCTGGCTATCGGCCTCTGGTCGATTGCGCTGTGGGGCACGACAGGGGCCTACTTCGCCATCATTATGTGGGCCTGCCGGGCATTCCTTCCAGCGGTCTCACTGCTGCGGAGTCTGGTAGCTATGTGGGCTAGCGCATTCGGCATGGTATTTCCGGCACAGGGAGGGATTGGAGCCTTCCATTTCGCGGTCAGGACCGCACTCTTCTGGGGCTTCGATGTTGCCGAGGAGCTGGGATTCGCGTATGCAGTGGTAGTACACGCACTACCCTATCTCGCGGGCATCACGCTTGGAGCGCTGACCCTTCTATTCTGGGGTATGTCCGTCAAGAGCCTGATCAACCGCGGCGAGCATATCGAGGTTGAAAGTTAAGGCATCCGACGGACGCATTAGAGCAAGAACAACTGTCACATCCCGTAAACCTTGCCACGCTCCGATGGTCCGATCCGCTCCGCGCGCGGCGCTGTTGGGTGGTGGTTCATCTTGGAGGATTGATGCATTATTTAATTACCGGCGGAGCCGGCTTTATCGGCTCGAACTACGTGCGGCGCCTGCTCGAGCGGGGAGAGCGGGTCACCGTCTACGACAACCTCTCCCGCAAGGGCGCCGACGCTAACCTTCGCTGGCTACAGGCAGAGTTCGGACACGATAACTTCACATTCATCAGGGGTGATATACGCGACGCAGCCTTGATGACGATCACGGCTCTGGATGCGGATGTCATTGTGCATCTGGCTGCCCAAGTCGCGGTCACAACCTCGGTCGAGCGTCCCAGAGAAGATATTGAGATCAACGCGATGGGCACCTTCAATGTGCTGGAAGCTGCGCGTTACTCACCCTCACGACCGATGGTTCTGTATGCTTCCACAAACAAAGTATACGGAAGTATGGAAGGCGTCATCATCGAGGAGAGGGATACCCGTTACGCCTATCGTGACTATCCATACGGCATCCCGGAGAGCTACCCCACTGACTTTCACTCTCCCTACGGCTGTTCCAAAGGCGCGGGCGATCAGTACGTCCGCGATTATGCCCGTATCTACGGTATGCCGACAGTGGTTTTCCGCCAAAGCTGTATCTACGGACCGCGCCAGTTCGGCGTCGAGGATCAAGGATGGGTCGCCTGGTTTATCATTGCGGCGCAGTTAGCCAAGTCCATCACGATTTTCGGCAACGGAAAGCAGGTGCGCGACCTGCTCCATGTCGAGGATCTGCTCGATGCTTACGATGCCGCCGTCGGCAGTATGGACCGCATTTCCGGACAGATTTACAACTTGGGGGGAGGTCCGGAGAATCAGCTTTCGATTTGGGCTGAATTCGCTCCGATCCTCGAGGAACTCCGTGGTGAACCGATTCCGACCGCTCGAGGGGGCTGGCGCCCCGGTGATCAACGGATCTTTGTCGCTGATATTCGCAAGGCAGAACGCGATCTGAATTGGCGTCCCAAGATCGACGTCAAGACTGGAATTGAGAAGCTCTATCATTGGGTCGCAGCCAACGAAACCCTCCTGGAAGCCTATGTGGGCGAAGGCAGCCGGAAGCCCGTCGCCGGGAGCCGGGTACCGTGAATCCTATGGACGTCCCTGTGGCGAACGCCTCCTCTACGGCGCGGGCTATGAAAGTCTTGGTGGTGCTGACGTATTACAGGCCGCATACGAGTGGGCTCACGATCTATGCTGAGCGGCTGGCCCGGGGTTTGGCAGCACGCGGTCACCACGTGACAGTCCTGACATCACGCTACGACCCCCAGTTGCCCAGCCACGAGCAACTGGATGGGGTTCACATTGTGCGGGCCCCGGTCCTATTCCGGGTAAGCAAGGGGGTCATTATGCCCACCTTTGGGCTGCTTGCCTGGAAGTATGTCCGGGAAACGGATCTGATGAGCCTGCATCTGCCGCAGTTCGATGCCGCCGGTGTCGCCCTACGCGGAAGGATGCTGCGCAAGCCCACGCTCCTCACCTACCATTGCGATCTGCTGATGCCTCCGGGCGTCTTCAACCGCATTGTCAATCGCATCGTGCTCCAGATGAATGCGCTTGCAGGTCGGTTCAGTCACGGCGTCGTAGCCTATACGCAAGACTTCGCAGACCATTCACCCTTCCTACAGCGCTTCTCGCAGAAGCTGCATATCATCCCCCCACCGGTCGAGCTACCGGATATGACTCAATCGGGAATTGTTGCCTTCTCCCGTATGCACAATCCTTCGAACAAGCATCCGGTCATCGGTATGGCAGCCAGGCTCGCGACAGAGAAAGGGGTTGAGGTGCTGCTGCAGGCCTTCCCAAGAATCCTGGAAAGATATCCGAACGCGATGATTCTCTTCGCCGGTCAGTACATGAAAGTCTTAGCGGAAGAAGGCTATGCGCAACGCCTTTTGCCGAAGATCAGACTGTACGAGGAAAAAGGTCAGTGGAAGTTTTTGGGCGTGCTGGATCCTGTGAGGATGGCTGCTTTCTACCCAAATCTGGACGTCATTACTGTCCCGAGTCTGAATTCCACGGAGTCCTTCGGGTTAGTCCAAGTAGAGGCTATGTTGTGCGGGACACCCAGCGTCGCCAGCGACCTACCGGGTGTACGCCAGCCCGTCCTGCAAACGGGAATGGGCGAAATTGCCCCCATTGGCGACCCGCAGGGCCTTGCAGATGCGATACTGCAAGTCCTCGATAATCCGGAAAAGTACAGACGCTCGCCGCAGGAGATCGCCGCACGATTCTCAACCGAGCGGACCGTAGATGAGTATGAGCAGCTGTTCTCACGTATGTTGTCCGAGGAGACGCACTGATCCCGCGACACCATCAAGGCTCACCGGGAGCTGCAATTGGTGCATTAGATAAAAAGGCGAGGTTCTCGGACTGAGCGTGCTCGATGCATCAAGCACGCTTAGTCCGAGAACCTCGGAGCGTATACGTCGCGCACTGCCGATCAGGTGGCGAGCTGACCGTCTTTCAACTGCAAGATCATGTCCACGTAGTCATCGACCAGGGGATCATGCGAGGCCATAAGCATGGTGATCTGTTCTTCATCGACGATCGTCTGAAAGAGTCCCAAGATTTCGCGTGCGGTCTCGCTGTCCAGTTCACCGGTCGGTTCATCCGCCAGCATCAAGCGCGGCTCATTCGCCAAGGAACGAGCAATCGCGACACGCTGTTGCTGACCGCCCGAAAGCTCGTATGGGCGGTGATCCGCCCATTTGCGCAACCCTACCAGATCTAGACAGTACATTGCCCGCTTGTGCCGTTCGCGAGCAGGGGCGCCTTTGATACGTAGCATAAGTTCAACATTCTCATAGGCAGACAGCGTCGGCAGCAATCCAAAGGATTGGAAGATGAAGCCCAATTGCTCGCGGCGCCAACGTGTGAGTTGCCGGTCATTCATTTCCGAAAGGTCATAGCCCAAGACGCGAGCACTCCCGCTGGTAGGCCGATCAAGGCCGCTCAGGCAGTTGAGCAGCGTCGTCTTGCCGCTACCCGACCGCCCCTTGAGTGCAATGAAGTGACCGGGTTCGATCTCCAGATTCAAGCCGCGGAGGGCTTGCACCTCAATATTATTGCCGATCTTGTAGACACGCCACAGATCCTCAGTCACAATCGCTAACTTGGTATCAGTCACTGCTAACCTAGTCGCCATACTAATCTCCACGCTTATTCTTGAGCTCGCCGCGCGCGATCCGAGCGAGAAGGCCGCTCAGTCCACGTCCCTTCTTGGCCTCCTCAAGGCCTGTCGCCAGTATCTCCGCGTCACGAACATGATCCAGATCAGTCGTATCAGTCGGCAACACCAGGATGCCGTCCTCAGTAAGCTCCAGGCGCACCCGACCTCGGATGCCAAACTGCTCCAAATACTCTTTGGGAATCTGCAGTCGTCCGGCAGCGTCCAACACAGTCAGTTCCTCGAAGACCTCTTCCTGCACCTCGTGCTCGGCCTCGATACTTTCCTTTGCACGAAGGCCCCGAACCCCATTGTTGGACTTCGATCGGACCGTTTCCGTTGCCATGCGCCCATCGCGAATCGCGACAACACGGTCTACGTGGCGGGCGATACTGGGATCGTGACTAACAATTAGCATAGTCAAGCCGAATTGACGATTGAGATCGCGGAATAATTCGTAGACCGCCAGGGCGGTGACAGAATCCAACTCTCCAGTGGGCTCGTCGGCCAGGACGAACTTGGGGTTGTTCGCCAGGGCTACGGCAATCGCTACACGCTGCTGCTCACCACCCGATAACTCGGAGAGTTTGTGGCGCATCCGGTCTCCCAACCCGACGACATCCAGCAGCTCTCCGGCTCGCTGGTTGACACGTCGTCCCGCCTGACCTGCTAATGTCATTGGGAGCTTGACGTTTTCCAGAGCATTGAGGTAGGGGATCAGATTCCGAGCGCCATGTTGCCAGACAAACCCGACCTCCTCGCGCCGGTATTGATTGAGATCGCGGTTCGACAACTTGAGCAGATCCTTACCATCGACCCAAGCACGTCCGGCGGAGGGCCGGTCCAGGCCACCGAGCACATTCATCAAGGTGGACTTGCCGCTCCCGCTGGCTCCAACGATTCCAAGAAGCTCGCCCGTTTGGACGACCAGATCCAGGCCCTGCAAGGCCACCACCTCCAGATCCGCGACCTTATAGATTTTGACCAGGTTGTCGCAGACAATGAACGGCTTGGACCCTTCACTGCTTTGCGAACCATTTCGGTCAAAGCTGGTCTGGATAGAAGGCGTATTCAGCACAGGTGTCTCTATACGTTCTGCCATCATTCTCACCCTTCACACAAGATCGAACTAGCATTCATACCGTTTCCACCAGATAGACCGCCCGGTCAGGCAGTCTCACCCAGTTTGACGGCCTCAAAAATCCTCATACGCCGCAACATAATACCCAGCGCCACGAGCGCAACAACAAAGAGCATCGCAAATAGTTGATAAATCCGGAAAATCTCTGCCCAAGCGATATCGACGACATACGGCGGGATACGGGAGGCCTCATCGACGCCGATCTGGAGAAAGGGAATGAAGAACTGACTGACGAAACCACCCAACGCGGTGCCCAGCCCTCCTCCGATCAAAATCAGGAAAGCCAATTCCCATGTCAGAAAAGCTGTCATATGCCGTGATGACAATCCGACAGCGCGCAACACACCGAACTCGATAAACCTACGACGGAAGGAAAAGAGCGCATACAACAAGAAACCGATGACCGTCAGGGCAGCTGCAGCGGCAAAGCCGACGGACAGAAGACCGAACAGCCCCTGGCGCTCCGGAAGCTCCTGTTCACGGGCGATAGCGACACCTGGGGCCAGCCAGTCGTGCACGAAAATATTGAGCTCTTCCTCGACAAGGACGGGAATGTCGGCCTCTGTGGAGAGACCCATCCACACGCCGTAAGGCAGCTGCTCACCGGCTTGCTCGAAGAAATAGTCAGCATCACCGACGAAGAGTGGACCCTGCGAAGGATACCAGGTCGGAAAATACTTGAACGTCCCAACAATCTGCGTATCGAGGGTTGTCCGCTGTCCATAGGCAGTCACCTCAAGACGCACCGAATCGCCAAGGGTAAGGATGTTCGCGTCTAAGAATTCTTCATTCACGAGGATGCCATTGCGCTGCAGTGCCAGTTTGTTCATCAACACACCAAGATTCTGAGAAGCGAAGTCATCCCGCCAGAAACCGATGCCGGGGAATTGCGCACGGTCGAGGCCCATAAAGGATCCGAGCTCCCTGCCCGTCGTCGCACTTGCGATGGCGGGATAGACGACCACCCGTGTCACAGCCTCAACACCTGGAGCATTGAGGTACTCCGAGACGGGCAAGAAGTACCAGCGCGGCCCATCGTCCTCTTCCGTGTTGGTGTTGCCGCCCGCGCCGAAGAATCCGCCCAATCCTCCGGAACTGGTGCCTTCGCCTCGATCCATAAAGCGCATATCGGCTCCGGCTGCATAGTAAGTCTTATCATAGAGGTGTTGATCCAGTGTGTGCGCGAGCGATGCAGTGAACGCGGACAGACTGAGGGTCAGCACAAGAAGAATCAGCGGTGTATTGTAGAAGCTCGGTGTTCGCGCCAGGTGACGAGCCGCCATTAAAAGGCCAACCGACTTCGTTCGCGCCGCAATCCAGGCGACTCCCGACATAAAGATAGGCATGAGGCGCAAGAAGAAGAGGGTCATCGCGAAAATACCAAGAGCCGGGAACAGGAAGAGTAGGGGATTCTGCAATGGAGCACCACCGAGGCCACTCTCCAGTTCAACCACAGTACCCTGGTTTCGCAGCAGATAGGCACCATAGCCAGCCGGAATAAGCAGGAGCACGTCTAGCCACATTCGCTGCCACCACGGCTTGCGCAGCATTCGAGCCACTTCCCGTTTGTACGACACAACGGTGTGTCCTGCGGCACCGACGGTCGGGAGAATTTGTGCCGCGATGCCGATGAGTACGCCAACGGCGCCAAACCGTAACGTAGTTGCACTCAGCGACACGCGCAGCGAGGCCAACCCGGCAGAAAAATCCAGGAAGCTTCGTGCCTGACCGATCAACTGCGCGATGAACATCGCAACCGGAGCACTCAGCGCCAATGCGATAGCTCCGAGAAGCAGGCCCTCTAACGTCGCAATCCCCACCATCTGCGCTACCATTGCACCACGACTGCGAAGAACGGCGACCTCATTGCGACGCCGCTCCGTAGCTAGCGCTGCGGTGAGCGTGATGAAGGCCAGCAGCAGTCCCAGAATGGGAATGCTGAAAGCGTACAGGAGTATCGTCAGCAAGTTGGCCGAACGCTGATAACTCACCAAGGCATCCAGCGGCGACCTACCTAGCGTCGTGTTCGGCAGCAAACCGGCAGCACGCTGTCGAACGGAGAGTGTACGCCGCACCAGGGGCATCGCGTCATTGTGATTAACGCTCTCTCCATCCAACATGATATTCCAGACAGCGGTGTAAACTTCCTTGTCCATCCTCGCACTGATGTTCGAGGCAAAGGTTTCTTCAGAAACCATCAGACGTTCGGAGAAGGCCCGAGGGCGAAAAAACCAGAAGCCGTCGTAAGGATCCTCGGGGATCCACACACCGACGATACGCACCGGAAACTGTAAGTCCTTGACAAACCCATCATCGGCTCGGACCCGCGCATACGCGATATAGATCTCGTCAACCTGGAGTCCAAGCGTCGTCGCCAGATCCTCATGGATCATCGCCTCGATGGCAGAACCATCATCCGGCGCTGTGAAGCCGGGAAAGCGTCCTTCTGTGATATGAATATGGTTTTCGATGTCGCTAATGAAGGCGAAACCAGCCCAGACGAGAGGAGACGACGTGTTACTGAAAGCAGAATCGCGGTCGGCGAAGAGACCGAAGGGATCCGTGGTCATGTAGCGCACGACCGACTGAAGCGGCAGGCCAAACCGCTCGCCAGCCTCGTGGGTCAGATAGGCGTCAACCGCCTGTAAATCCTCCCATTCCTTGCTGCCATAGATACTGCCGTCGTAACGGAAGAGAAAACTAAAAGCAGGAATGGTGCCCTCGGGTGCACCTTCTTCTGTGATGTTGCGCAGGAAAACACGATGATAGACTGCATCCGCATAGGTTGGGATGCTCATCATCAAGGCGATAGCAACCACCAGCCCTAGCGTGGTTGCCACCACGAGCCAGGGCTGGGAGGTCACCCGTTTTGCTACAACAACGAGAATCGCCCGAAGTCGGTTCAGGAATTTCATGCTACGGCGCGATAACGAGTTGTCCTTCGGTCACACCATCCAAGATTTCCAGACGCTCAGGAGAGCGGAGGCCAAGTCGAACATCAACCCGCCGCTGCGCGCCGGCTTCCTGAATGACCACAAACGAACGTCCTTCAAATGTACGCACAGCCTGTGGTGGAAGCCACAGAGTACCCTCGGAACGGTCTAACTCAACCGTCATACGAAATCGATCACCAATATTGTAGCCCGCCTCAACCGGATCGATATCGACCAGACTAACGCGGACGGACTTATCCGCATCATCGACAGCCGACGAGCCTGAACCACCGCTGTAAGGATAGGGCAATCTACGAATTAATCCCGGTAACACCTCGCCGGGGCGGTTCATAAACTCAGCCGACAACTCCATACCTTCCGATAATTCGCTCTTCTCGCTGTCCGTCAAGTCAGCGATGATCTCGAGTTCGGTTGGATCTGCAAGGACGAGCATAGGCCGGTAGCCCTGAACTTGATTGCCTTCCGTGAGGTTGATCTGCAAAACCACACCGCTGAACGGAGCGACAATCCGCGCGTCGTTAAGCTGATCCTTCAAACGATTGACCGAGAGCACGGTACGGGTAATGTCAAGCCCTGCTCCTATCTCTGCGGCCCGGAGTTGTGCCATATCCAGAGCCATCTCTGCCATCTCGATATCATAAGCGGTGCGTTGGAGGCCGCGCAGGATGTCATTATATTGAGCCTCCGCGAGTTCCAGATTCCACTGCGCTTCCTGCACAGCATTGGCGTAGGCTACGCGGACGTCTTCGCTTTCCCAGGAGCGGTCCAACGACTTATTGTACTCGTCCTGAGCGTGCGCAAGCCGCGTGCGTGCCCGTTCCAGATTCTGGCGGGCGCTAAGCGTAGCGGCATCGCTGTTGCTGGCTCGAAGCTTGGCAAGGTTTAGCTCGGCAGTACGCACGCTGTTCTGTGCCTCTGTCATTCGCCGCTCGTGGTCCATCTGCACAGATCTCAGTTCAGTTTCCTGCTGGACAATCTGGTTCTTGAGATCTGTCACCTCAAGCTCAGCCAGCAGATCGCCTTCCTCGACCTCATCATTGCGGCGCACGTAGACGGACTCTACGTAACCGTTGGTCCTGAAGAAGAGCTCCTCCTCAAGGACCGGGGCGACACGTCCCGAGAACTGCAGCAGTCGAATGACATCGCCCCGCTGCACCTCATAGGTGGGATTCGTCGGGACTACCGAGGTCGGAATAGGTGTGGGGGTTGCACTCTCACCGCTGCCGGTACCGACTGTCCCGGACGCACATGCACCTAACCCGACCATAATGCTAATCAAGACGAGAAAAGAGAGTGGTGTGGCTAGTCTCCATCGAGCCATCAGATTGAATCCTCCTGCGTAAATGATATAGCCTAGGACATAATCATACCACGAATGAGCGCAAAAAACAGCCACTCTTTCCGCGGCCTGGGAACTAATGATTGTGTCCGGGGTGGGCCGGGGCGGCTGCAAAGACCGCCCCATCCATCGCCTAAGTGCTCGCCAATGCTAAACGCGTGTACCTGCAGCAACCTGCCGTCGTTCACGGATCTCAGCGTAACGAGGCTCCAACTCATTCTGTACCTCGTTCAACTGACGGTAAAGCCCCATCTCTGCCATCAACCCTTCATGCGTACCTTGCTGCGTGATGTGACTTTCCTCCAAGACCACAATCTTATCAGCACTTCGAATAGTTGACAAGCGGTGCGCGATGATGATTGTCGTTCGCCCTACCATTAATCGTTCCAGCGCCTCCTGGATCAGAAGCTCGGTCTGCGTGTCTACTGAGGAGGTGGCCTCATCAAGAATCAAAATCGGCGCATCCTTCAATACCGCCCTCGCGATTGCGAGTCGCTGCTTTTGACCACCGGAGAGCTTCACACCTCGTTCGCCGATGATTGTCTCGTAGCCGTCCGGAAGATCGATAAGGAATTGGTGAGCGTTAGCGATCTTCGCAGCTTCAATCAGTTCGTCGTCTGTCGCATCCGGTCGTCCAAAGAGAATGTTCTCCCGCGCAGTACCATGAAAAAGGAAAACATCCTGCAGCACGATACTAATTTGGCGACGCAAGCTCCTCAAGGTGTAGTCGCGAATGTTGCGACCATCCAACCAAATGGCGCCCTCTATCACGTCATAGAAACGGGGAATCAAGCTAGCCAGCGTACTTTTCCCTACTCCCGTGGGTCCTACCAATGCAACCACATTGCCGGCAGGAATCTCGATGTTGATATCTTCCAGCACCGGCTGTCCAGGAACGTAGTGGAAGTTAACATTCTCCAGTTTGAGATAACCCTTGGCTCGCCCCTGAAGATCCAACGCATCGGATCTTTCTACGACATCTGCCTGTTCCTGCAACAGCTCAGCCACCCGTTCGGCCCCGGCCATAGCGTGCTGAACATTCTCCCAAGCCCCACTTAGCGCACGGACCGGCGTGTAGAAGTAGTTGAGGTAGAGGAAAAAAGCCACAAGTTCATCCAGGGGCAGCGTCTGCTGCAGCACCATTCGTCCACCGAAGTAGATCAACACCACTGTACCCAGTGACGAGGAAAAGCCGACGAAGGGCTGGAAAGTCGCCATCAACCGGAGCGCTTTGAGCAAGGAATCACGATAGCGGCTGATGTGCTTGCCGATACGATCCGCCTCGATATCCTCACGCGTGAATGCCTTGATCTCGCGAATGCCCGAGAGATTGTCATTCAGCGTGGCGTTTAGGTCACCGAGTTCCTTCTGCCGCTCCCGAAAAGCTGGACGAACGTACGTTGAGAATCCCCGCGCCGCAACCACAATGAACGGAATCGGAATGAGCGTCAGCAGCATCAGGGTCGGGCTGTAGCTGAATAGAATTACGGCTACGCCGACAAACATCAGGACATTAACCACTGAATCGGGAATCGCGTGCGCGATCAATGTCTCGAACATATCGGAGTCATTGACCATTCGCGACATCAAGTCGCCTGTCTTGCGGTCCTCATAGAAGCGGAGTGAAAGCAGCTGTAAATGACGGTATACATCGCGGCGAGCATCAGCAACTGCCCCCCACCCAGCCACGTGCGACATATAACTGCGGACGAACTGCAGAACACCTATGAACAGGTAAATGAACAACGACGCAATCGCCAGGCGGCCAATCACCCCCATCGATTGGGTCAGTTCACCCGGTTCCTGGATAAGCGCAATCATCCGCCTGATGATCTGCGGTTCCACCAGTTGTGCACCGGTCAATAGAAACATGGCGACAACAGTAAGCACCAAGGCTTTTCTATAGTTCCTAGTATAGCCAAAGAGAAATTTGAGCGTCTTCATCTCCAACCTTTCATTATTATTGGTCGAAACCGACCGGCAGGGCGGATGGGTTAGGCAGGAGCCGTATCAAGCCCCCAAGGAACCGGCCTCGACAAACTGTCGCTCATACAAGTCGCGATAGAGGCCCTTCTGCGCCAATAGCACTTCGTGAGATCCTTGCTCGACGATTTGCCCATCCTCAATTACGCAGATAAAGTCTGCTTTCCGGATGGTACTAAGCCGGTGGGCGATGACAATGGCCGTGCGCCCAGCTAGCAAACGATCTAGTGCGTCTTGGATCAGAGCTTCGGTCATCGTATCCACACTCGAAGTCGCCTCATCGAGTATCAGAATCCGCGGATCGGCCAAAACCGCCCGTGCGATGCAGAGCAACTGACGCTGCCCCAAAGAGAAGTTAACCCCGCCTTCTTGGATCTGCGTCTGATAGCCCTCCGGCGTCTGCATAATGAACTCATCAACATTTGCCAGACGGGCCGCTTTTTTGACCTCTTCATCCGATGCATCAGGGTCGCCGAAGCGTATGTTGTCAGCAATTGTACCAGAGAAAAGAAAAGGGTCTTGGGGCACAATGCCCATCTGCCGGCGGAGCGATCGCTGTTTGACGTCGCGAACATCCATGCCATCGACCAGTACAGTCCCTTCGGTCACGTCATAGAAGCGCGCGATCAGGTTCGAGATCGAAGTCTTCCCGGCACCGGTTGGCCCCACCAGCGCCACCGTCTGTCCCGGCTCGATCGTCAGATTGATGTTGCGAAGGATGGGCTCATCTTGACGATAGGCAAAGGTGACATCCCGCAGCTCGACGCGTCCCTCGACTTGGGGCATCTCCTCCGCGTCCTCTCGATCTGGCACGCCCGGCTCTGTGTCGAGCAGGTGCAAAACTCGCTCGCCACCGGCCATCGCCGTCTGCATTGTCGTGTAGAGCTGGCTCAGTTCCCGAATCGGCTGGAAGAAGTTGGTGACATACGCGAGAAAGGCAATCATCACACCTAATGTCAGCGTGTTGCCCGCCACCGCTCGCCCACCAAACCACAGGACGATGGCGGTCGCCAGTGCGCCCAAAAACTGAACCACGGGCATGAAGACAAAGGACAAGGACATCGCCCGAACGTGAGCATCACGGTTGGAGCTATTCACCTGATCGAAACGGTCTTGAGTTGCATCCTCCTGAGCGAACGCCTGGATCACGCGCATACCGGCCAAATCCTCAGCCAGGTCGCCCACAACCTCGGCAACAGCAGCGCGCGTCTCCCGGTACGCCCGCTTCGCGAACCGTGCATAGATAGCCGTCACCAGGACCATAAGTGGTACCACGCTGAAGGTAAGCAGAGCTAATACAGGGCTCATCGACATCATCACGATTACGATACCCACCAAGGTAAAGATATCGCTGGCGATGGTGATCAAACCCTGGGAGAGCAGGTCGTTGATCACACCGACATCGCTGAAGACCCGCGACAACGTCACACCAATGATATGGGTGTCGTGATAGCCAAGATGAATATCTTGAAGGTGGTGTACCAACTGCTCACGCATATCGGCCAGGACATTCTGCCCGGTCTTTGACAGCAGGTATTGCTGTGCACCCGAAGCCACATAGAGTCCTATGAACGCGCCTGCCGTGAGCATCGCGATGCGATCCAGCCCGGCCAGATTGCTATCCATTATATGCTCATCCACGGCGACCTTGATCAGATAAGGGGTAGCCAAGCCCAGACCAGAGGTGATTACCATCAGAAAGAACGCAGCCACCATACTACGCCAGTACGGCTTGATAAAAACGAAGAGCCGCAAGATGATGCGGATATCGAGCGCACGCTGCTCTTCTTCGTCCCCCCCCAGCCGTCGTAACAGACCGCCGGGGCCGCCGCCCATACTCGTTGATCCGATAGAAAAACTCATTCGTTATCTCCCTACCTATTCCCGGCGGCAGGTGCGCCGGTGGTCGTAACCGAAGTGGCTTCAGTGTCCTGGGCTATCGCTTGCTCGTCGCCCACGTCATCCTCACCAGGGCGATCGCCCTGTCCATTGTTATGTACGTCGACTTCCTGAACTCCGTCTTTACCCAAGGTGGCGGACTGAAGTGCGGTCAACGCCTCAACTTCCCGAGGGCGTAATTGCCGTTCGTAGATGTCGGCATAGAGCCCTGACGTGTGCAGGAGTTCAGCGTGCGTACCACGAGCCACGATCTCGCCCCGATCGAGCACCACGATCTGATTTGCCATCCGCACGGTACTGAGCCGTTGCGCAATGACGAAAGAGGTACGGCCCTGCATCAACCGCTCCAGTGCTCTCTGAATCAAACGCTCCGTCTCTGTGTCCACGCTGGCCATGGCATCGTCCAGAATGAGGATTCGGGGGTCCTTGAGCAGCGCACGCGCGATCGCTACGCGCTGTTTCTGCCCACCTGAAAGCGTTGAGCCACGTTCACCAACGTGACTTTCATACCCATCAGGCATTTCCATAATGAAATCGTGAGCCTGGGCAGCCTTCGCAGCTTCAACTACTTCCTCCAGCGACGCACCGGGCCGTCCAAAGGCGATGTTCTCACGCACGGATGCTGCGAAGAGCGTCGTCTCCTGGAGCACAATCCCGATCTGTCCGCGCAGCGATTCCAGCGTCAGATCGCGCACGTCGTAACCGTCGATCGTAATCCGCCCTTCGGTCGCATCATAGAAGCGGGGCAATAGGTTGATGATGGTAGACTTTCCGGAACCGGTCGTGCCAAGCAAGGCCAGAATCTGGCCGGGGGCCACCTCAATGTCAATATCGCGCAACACCTTCTTGCGTCCCAGGTAAGCGAAAGAGACGTTCTCAAAAGCCACATGGCCCTGAACATCGGGCAAATCGATGGCATCCGGCGACTCCTTGACATCCGACTCGGCGTCAAGGATCTCGAAGATGCGCTCGCCACTGGCTGCCGCTTCCGTGAGGAAAGGTACCATGCGTCCAAGGGTCCGGATGGGTCCCGCCAGCTGACCTATGTAGGCGTTGAACGCGATCAGCTCTCCTAGCGTCAGTGCACCCTGAATGACCAAACGTCCGCCGTACCAGATGATGAAGATCGTGCTGATGTTCACCAGCAGCACCACTGCGGGATCGTTGAGCGCGCGAATCAAGACGGACTGGCGGGCGAGTTCGAGCCAAGTTTTGTTTTCCTCTTCAAACCGTGCGAGTTCAGCATCTTCCTGCGCGAATCCCTTGACAACACGCGCGCCGCGTAGATTCTGCTCCACCCAAGAGGTCATCGATGAAATCTGTTCACGGATCTCGCGCCAGAGGGGCCGCATCTTCTTCGAATAATAGTAGGCCTGCACGAGCAAGATAGGCATTGACACCATCGCGAGGAGCGCCAGCCTGGGATTCATCGCCACGATGAAAATGCTCGTGACAATCAGGAGAATGACACCTTCGAGCATGCGCATCGTCGCGCGCCCGGCAAGAAAGCGCATCCGCTCCACGTCGTGCATGGCGCGGGCTAGGAGTTGTCCGGCTTCAGTGCGGTCATGGTAGGAAAAGGAGAGCGAAGACAATTTGCTGTAAAGCTGGTTCCGTAAATCGTATGCCACGCCCTGCGATGCCTTTTCGATCCACCTACCCTGGAAAAACCCCAATACACCCTGCGCAACCCACAGCCCCAGAAAACCGAGCACCGCCCAGGTCAGGAATTGTGTGTCGTTAGCCGAAATACCACGGTCCACAATCCCGCGGATAAGCTGCGGACTCACATTAGCCAGGATACTGACTAAGAGCACGAGCAGGTATCCCCCCGTCACCGTCTTCCAATGTCCTCTCAAATACCCATAACCGCGCATCAATATGCGAAAATCGGTTGGATTTCCTCCCGAACTTCGTCTGTCAGAACTCATTTGGATTTATCTCCATTATCTCTATCAAGCTGCTCAGGGCCTCGTCAATCAGCGCCAACTGGTCAGGCGGTAGCACTTTCATGCGCTCGCGCAGAAGTGGTATGCCGCCCAGTGGAGTATCCTCGGCCAACTGCTTGCCTTTCTCCGTGAGTTCGACGAAAACCACCCGACTGTCTTCTGTAGATCGACGCCGCATTACATAGCCGGCTTCTTCCATACGAGAAACTAACTCCGAGGCAGAACTGGCGCTTAGGAAAAGATACTCGGTAACCTGACCTATAGTTCGAGGTCCGGTGTCCTTTAGATAGCGCAACGTCGAAATCTCGCGCCCGCGAATCCCCTGACAATGCGTCTTTCGGGCGTAGTGACGAATGTACCGGTACAGGACGATGAACTTCTGGATGACATCCAAAGTTGAATTCTGCAATTCTCCAATCATCCCGCTCCCCTCAGTCACCAGCGCGATACTCTCTTCCATAATCCCTCCACATATGACAGTACTTCGGTACCGAACCATTCGGCACCGAAGCAGTTTATCACGTCCCAGGTCGATGTCAAGAGGGAATGGTTGGTTTATGCGGCGGGAGGGGATTGAGTTGCAATGGAATTGCATTGGAACGCGCGGGGCGCCGCGAACGGCGCCCCGGGGCGCACCAGGTTACATCTCGGCAAGCTCTGAGAAACCAGTTTGCCGCAAAGCTCTATGAAAAGCAGCACGGCGCTCTGACGATAGCGAGGCGCGCGGCATCCGCGGTTCGCCACACTCAAAGCCCAGCATACGCATCATCTCGAATAGCGCACCATACGCGCCAAAGGTATGGAGGACACGCGTGACCCTATTCGCGCGAAGCTGTAGATCGACGGCGTCAATCCCGTCACCTGCTTTGTAGCGGGCCCGCATCGTCTTGTAGACACCGGGCATAAAATTGAGTGTGGTGCCGATATTGCCGGGGGCTCCGACCATCGCGGCAAAGATGCATTGCTCATCCATGCCTGAGAAAATGCTCCAGCCCTTCTGTAACTCGAGAATCCCCTGCAGCTCGTACATATTTGAGCCGGTGTACTTGGCTCCCGCCAGATTAGGGCACCGCTCTCGCAGCGTCTGCATCAGCGAGAGCGCATCCACCTCACCCCCAAACAGGTAAGGCAGGAAAGGTGTCTCGGGAACAGCAGCAGCAATGGCCTCGTAGTGCGAGTAGATCTCGGCGACGTTCCGGGAAAAAGGCGGCAGAATGCTCGCCACGCCGGCAGCCCCCACATCCTGGGCATGCAAGGCCAGCGCCACGGCTTCGCGCGTCCCTACAGCGCCCACATGCACGATGACAGGCACGCGTTTCGCCACGACATCGATGACGGTCTCGGCTACCAAACGACGTTCGGACTCGGTCAGGAAGACACCCTCACCTGTCGAACCACAAAGATAGAAGCCATCCACCCCTTTGTCGAGAAGATAGGTGGTGACCTCCCGAAGCGCGCTCACCCCAACACCGCCGTCGGGCGTGGAGGGCGTCAGGAGCGCGGGCCAAACCCCGAAAAACTGCGAGCTCATCATCTCACCTCACAGATCAGTAAGTATGCATAGGTCGACAGCCGGGCATCTAGACTTCATCAGGATGGAGCTGCGCTAACCGGTCGGCATGATGAGCTCGCCCGGTGGCACGCAAGCGGTTCAGATAGGCCGGAAGTTGATAGCGCGTGTGCGAGGGACCGCCTTCCCGCAAAACGGTCATCAGGGGATCGATATTGGATTGGCTGCGGAGCATCATCCTGTGCTGCCAGTCCGCCAGGAAACCCATCGCTTTGTCCACAAGGTCAGGACGCTCGACGGACAGATCAACCTGCTCGTAGGGATCCTTGGAGAGATTGAAGAGCATCACCGGCTCCATGTTTTTGTGCCCATCGTGATAAGTGCGCAAGCAGATGAAAGACTCGCCCTCATGCTCGAAGCGAATGCCCCGCTGAACGGCCCAAGCGCCTTGACTGAGCACCAGATACTCGCGACCAGCCTCCTCGCCGGCCCTGAAGGCGCCGGCAAAAGAGACGCCATCCCAATTAGCCGGGACCTCTCCGCCCACCATTTCGATAACCGTTGCCGCCCAGTCAAAATGGTAGTGCAGGGACGTATCGACACGCCCGCCCTCCGTCAGCCCGGGCCATTTAATCAGCAGCGGTACACGGCAGACAGACTCATCGGCGGTCTGATGGTCGCCCCAGATATCGAACTCACCCTGTGCCTCCGAGTGATCTGAACTAACGATAATCACGGTGTCGTCCAGGACACCGGCCTTCTCCAGCGCATCGAGCAGCTTGCCTACCCACAGATCGGCATACCAGATCCCCATATCATAGCCGTCGATCCACTGTTTGAGGCTGTCCATAGAATCCAGTTGCAGCGGCACACGCGGCCAACGCGGATCAGGATTGGGTTCATAACCCCCGGGTTCCTGGGCACTGTGTGGTCCAAAGCTCTCCCACGTCTTTTGCCGCATCTCCTCCGTCATCCACGCGGGCAGGGGATCGTTCTCAAAACGGTTCCCGTGCTCGGCCGGCGCACGGTAGGGCGTATGAGGGTCCCATACATTTACGTGGAGAAACCAGTCGTCGCCTTCGCCGTTACGCTCGATCCACTCAATCGCGGTGGGCACAACCTCTTCGGCGCTCTCGACCCCACCCTTGCCGGGATTGTGCACTTCACGGTAGCCGGCATACCATTCCCAAGCCGCGTGCCGTTCACCGAACGGGCTGATCGTCGCGGTGTAGAGACCGGCGCGGCGGAGGGCACTCATCCAGGACGTCGCATCAAAGCTATCGCGGAAACCCCGGGTCTCGCCGTCGTTAAAAGGATCGGCCGAGGAGCCCATATGCCCCACAACGCCGGTACGGAAACCATGCCGCCCGCTCCAGAGAGCGGTCCGCGACGGCAGGCAGGGCGCATCACTCACGTAGTTATTCTTGAATCGAACTGAGTTCTCGGCAAGACGATCGAGGTTGGGACTCGTCTCGCGATGATAGCCATAGCAGCCAAGATGATCCGGACGCAGTGTATCGATATCTATAAACAGAATACGCATCGGCAGATAACCTCCACTCTTCATTGATAACGATTCCGGCACCAGTCTACCTAAAGGCTCCACGAATCACAAGCCGGCTGCGATCATCGAGACGCAGCGGCGTCTCAAACACCAAGCCCTTGTCGATGAGCTGGCAAGCCGCTTCAGCTCCGCAAATCGAGGCTTCTTGAATAGCGCCGGTAGCCAAGAAGGGCAGATTTAGCGCTTTCAAGGTTAAGGTGCCTTCGATGACAGACAATGTGATGGACTCTGGCGCCAGTTCGAAGGTACCCCATCCCGAATCCAACGACCAGAGGCAACGGAAGCGCCCCCCTTCGCGATCCAGCGCGACCGGATTGAAACCGATCTCGCCCTTGACCATGTCGAAGCTGAACCCACTGAAGGCATTGAGTAGCGCATAGCTCGCGAGGGAACGCGCATAGTTGCTGCCGCACTCAAACTCATTCCACGGATTACGTCGCTCGCCATCATACCGATCTCGAATCGCCGTCACGACAGCCATACCTTCGTCGACCAACCCCGCCTGGATCATATGAATGGCAGCCGCATACTCGAATCCATGCATAGCCTCCTGAGCATAGGGTACGGGTATAACAGGCTTGCGCCGTCCTTCAGGCCAGTCACAGATCACTAACCCTGCCTCGTCGTTCAGAGCAAAGACCCGGCAAGGGTTGAAGTACTGGCGCAGGGGTTGATTCGAAGCCCCACCCTTGAAATTGTAGCGAAAGATAGATGCGAGAGCCGTGGTAGTCTGAGCCGGATCGAAGATCTCGCCAAGACCGTACAGATTGGCGTGCCACTGTGCCAACACCTGGTCTATGCCGCAGCCTTCGCCGATCTGATACTTCAATTCTCCGTGCTCCTCGTCCCAATAGGCGTCCAGTGTATCGCCTACCATCGAGCCTGCGCCCTTGGAAAAAGGTAGGAGGATATCACGATCCTCCAAGTTGATCCGCTGATCGTAGTACTCGCCATTAAAGAGGTTAGCATCGGCCCACGCTTTGCCCCGCTCAAAGAGAGCGCGATATGCGCCCGCTGCATCTTCGTCGCCGAGGTGGGCACCCATTTCAGCCCCGGCCTTAAGCGCGCCCAGATAAAAACCCGTCAGCCAGGCATTCGGTCCAAAAAGCTCCATATCCAGCGTGTGGTGCTGCCGTCCCTCGAGAACACCTGTCTTCTCCGGGTCCCAGCGATCCTCGTTGTGCTCGGCCCACGCGAACTCGATCGAGTGCTTGATGGCAGGCCAGAGCTCCCGCAGCCAGGAAGTGTCACCGCTGATCTTCCAATCGCGATAGACCTTCATTACGTTGCCGAACTGCCCGTCGGCACAGGGGCGAAAGAGAGCGGGACCAACGCCCAGAGGGAGTTGCAGCCGGAAAGGCATACCGCCGTCGGGGCGCTGATTGTAGACATAGTCGGCATCGCGCATGGAGCGCTCCAATGCAGGAAAGAGGAAGGGCAGCGCCTGCGCATAGTTCCAGACGTGTGTGCATGAACCCTCACAGCAACCGGCATCGGGATGACAGCCCTCGAATCCGTAGAAGGTTCCGTCCTCCAAACGCATCACGGTCGGGCTCTTCAGAATCGAGAGATTCGCAGAGATGGCATCCAGTGCGGCAGCAGGTAAATCGGAGCTGAAGAGCTCATACTGGAAACGGCGGGTCCGGGCATAGAGCTCATCCCAATATCCGAGCGCATACCGGGCGCTGGCGTCGGAGTCGCGGAATTGAAAGGCATAATAGTTGCGCCAGTGATTGGATAGACCTTGCCTCTGCGCCGCTTCTACTACAGTAGGATTCCAGGTATTGGCGCGATTGGGGAAGTGCCAGGCAATAACAAACCGCACCCGCACAGTCTCTCCCGGCGCGGCATGAACCCGTACCGCCAACGTTGCCGCATTATCACTGCCCGCCACGTCAACAGGATAGCGTCGATTCTGGAAGCCGCCGGGTTGCGTAAAATCGTGCCAGTAGACTTCAAGATCATCAAACCAGCGCCCCCGGAACCAGTACTCCTGATAGCTAACGTCGTTGGGCGGAAGTGTCGCGTAATCACCGCAGGCAGCGGGCTCGCAGGCCATGTCTGAAGTAGCCCCCGTGGCGAGGGTCAACGTGCCATAGTCGATATCATCTGGGTCCGACCCCTCGGAGCTCAAGTGCATCCAGTGTGCACGGTAGGTCCTGTGGTAGCGATTGAGGTTGGGCGCGGCAAGTGGGTTATTCAGCGTCGCGGCTACAGTATAGGCGATCGGCCCACCGGTAGGATTCTGCACGGCGATCTCGAAGAAAGCCGCAGGGATTCCGGAGTCGCGGTCGTTCAATGGGATGAAAGGATTGAACGCCGTCATTGATACCGTACCAGGAAAGGTGTCGTCCAAGAAGGAAAGCTCCGCCACTGGGTATCGACCGTGGAACACGACCTCGCGGAAGTGCGGCACACCACTTAGTGTCTGCCGGGGTGGACCGAAGCCGAAGCTCTGAAACTGCTGGGCGCGGAGCATCCCTGTATAAGGGGGGTGGAGGTCTCCATTCAGGACGCGCGCATCGAGCACCTCGCCCTCGCGCTCCGCTTTGATAGCGAAGTGCGAGAAACCGTTAACGCTACCCTTGTTTGGGCGGTTGAAGATCTCCCAATCCACCAGCCGTCCATTTCCGGCGAGTCCAATACAGCCGGTTCCAATGCCGCCCAGTGGGAAAGAGATCTCGTTGGTCTTCCTACCGCGATAGATAAAGCGTTCTTCTGTCATAGACTCCTTTTTGCCGGCTGGTGACGCTCTTAGATACTGACCCCTGCCGAGACACTCGGATGATTATAGCCCCAGGTTGGGGCAGTACAACACATCAGTCTCACATCCTCACCCATTCCGGGCAGGCTAAGCAGCGGCTGTCTCAACACCGAACTCGGTGCGGATATGGGCCAGCGATCAGAATCATGGAAGGCATCCTCGAGCGACTTGAAAACTGATCCATTAGGAATGGCTAACAGCTTCGTACGCAAAGAGCACAAAGGTGTGAGGCACTGCCAGGCGCATCCGTATCTCACCATCCGCTCCGACGTCCGTCTCAAAATCATCACCGGCGCCCAACACACGGCGGAAGGCTACGGTCTGGTCTGCCAGCCCCCATAGCCGCAGGGTGGCTGTTTCGCGGTCATTGTACTCACGGAAGACCAACAGGTAACCTCTGCCCTCACCTAACGACTGAAACCCCGTCCAGCTAACGCCGGAGGGTTCCTCGCCAACCGGGAAGATCTGCCCGGCGTGGATCTCAGCTTGGTGCTCGCGGTACGTGCGGATCATACTCGCGATCTTAAACGCCTCCTCAGGCAGCGCAGTAGCCTCGAACCAGGCAAGCGGCTGTGCCATCATCGTGACAGCGAAGGCGTACGCGAAGGGTACATTGGATGGGGCGAGGGGATCGGTGGCTGAATACTTGTCGACGTTGCGGCAAACGTTAAGAAACTCGATTTGCAGGTTCTGCGCCGGTACGTAGCGTGCCAACATCCATAGATTGCGCAGCGTCCAATGGGGATAGTAGTTGGACCAGTCAGTGTAGCGGTTCTCCAGGAAGATATTGCCATATTCGTTAAACGTGTGATAGCCATAGCGTTGGCCTGCGGTCACATCGAGATTGAGCACCGCTTGATCACCGGTCGCAGCGGACACGGCATCGAACATCCGCCGCAGGTTGATCTCAGCCTGCTTATCAGGCACCTGGACGCCATCGATCTTAAAGGTCCGGATCCCGTGCTCGCGGTAGAGGCCGATCAAGGTTGCCGCGTCGTCCTCCCAATGCACGTAGCTGTCATCCTTGCTGGGATTGAACCACAGACAGACCTCGATACCCAGCTCGCGCCCTCGGGCAACTACCGGGGCCAAACCACGTGGGAAACGGTCAGGATGGGGCTTCCAGTAGTCGGGTGTGCGCCAGATGCCCTCCAGCGATCCACCTGCAAAGGCGGAATTGCTTGAACGTCCCGCTTGCCAGCCGTCATCGAGTTGCAGGTGAGTGATGCCCAAGCGCGCGCCCGCCTCCAGTTCCGCGAGCACAAAGGACTCGCTGATCCGGGTATCCTGTCCCCGGTCTCCCCACGTGTTCATCAATACCATGTCGTCCCTGTCGGGCTGATGCAGCCGGATCTGATCCTGATAGGTGCGCACCGCCTGCAGGCGCCCCAATTCGCCGTCGCCGGTAACGCCCACAACTACACTATAGGCACGGGTCCAAGACTCAAGCTGCACATCCTGCGGCGCGACGCCCAGCCCCACTGCGCGCACCTCGCCGATCCTGACGGCGAAGTCCTGGCCTGGGTAGGCAAGCTGCGCAGCTGCTCCAGGCGCCTCTTTGAGAATGAAGAGCCCCCGGTCGCGAAGGACCTCATCGATGAAGAGCAGATTGCCCACCAGCGGCGGAACGGCGGCATCGTCCGTACCGGAGGTGTAGGGCAGCATAGCGCGCGTGTACACGAGCGTATTATTGCGGTCTGTAACATCGCAGAACTCCACCACAGAGGCGCGCCAGTGGATGCCTGGCAGGCAGAGGCGTTCTAGTGCAACCTGGGCATTCAGAGCATCAGACTCCCCCTTGAGATAAGTATCGCACGCAATCGCCGGACAGTCGGGATAGAGGCGAAAGACCCGCTTCACGGCCAACCCCTTCATTGAGGTCAAGACCTCGGCTCGCAGGTGAGCGGGGGTGACTGACGTCGCTGCCACTTCGTGAACAAATAACTGACCTGCCGGCTTGGATGCTGGAACGGGCGTCCAAGCTAGATCCGGTGCACGACCTTCCAAGTTCCAGCCGTGCCCACGCACCACATCCTCGATCCGCAAGCCACGCAAATTGCCCGCATTCCAGCGGTAACGGCGGCGAATCCGCGCCGTTTCCAGCGTGAGCACATCATCCTGTAACCACACCTGACAGTCAACCATCGTGCCTCCTCCTACGTGTGCTTGCATTTCCCTCCGGCTTTTCTTGAACTATGAGGAGCGCCAGGTCTCAGCCATAGAGCCGTCGCACCAGGGGGCGCCACGCCGAATCGGAGAGCAAATCGGTGCTGTCGCTAAACTGGTCCAAGCTGCCGATGAGCGGGAGGCGCGCGATACGCTGCACCTCAGGGTCGTGGATCGCAGCCAGGAGCTCATCGGAGAACCCGTGCAGCGCCATCACCTTGAAGGGACGTCCGAAAAAGTGAGTGGCGTCCTCGGGCATCAAGCGGGTGACGCCGAGCGCATTGTGAAGCTGTGCGACGATTTTGTAGGCCCGCACCAGGTGGCTCTCGCGCGCCTGCCAGTTCTCCGCGGCGAGCGCGGCCTGCAGCTGCGGAGCCAGCGCCGGACCACACGCTAGCCGCCCGAATGCAGTGCCGAACCACTTGGGATAGGGCGCATAGACCCTCTCCATCAGGAAGCACAGGTGCATCAGACTGCGCACCAGACGAGCTCCGATCAGAGCTGAGCCGATCTCATCCCCGACGCTGCCCGCACGTCCCATAAGATGCTCCTCCTGACCGATGCGATGCCAATCAGCCGCCATCAGATAGAGCCAGAGGTCGTTCGGATAGGTGGCAAAGCGTGCAAGCGCCGCCGCAAGCCCCACAGCATCATGGTAAATGGCTCCCGCTGTCACCTCCAACAGCCGCTGATCTGAGAAGGAGAGCCAGTCAGCCGGGTGCAACTGCTGTTGTAAGTCGAAATTCAGATAATGGAGAAAGTAGCCTTGCACGGTCCAGATCTCGACCCGGTGGTTGATCGGGCCATTGTCCACCTCAGCCAGGAGCTGCGTACCGTTATCGGTGGGGTCGGGTTCGGTGAAGTTCGTTGGGTATCCGAGGAACTCATAGGGTAACCAGCGGGCAAGGGTGTCGTGAATGGCACCTGCCAACCGACTATGATCCGCGTCCTGCAGGAAGAGCAGCAGACGCGGTCCCCAGTCATGATCCGAGGAGACCACGTCGTCGAAGCCAAGAACCTCCGAGCCGCCGCCAATGAGGGCGGCGGCATAGGAGAGCCCCGCGAAGCGCGCCTCGAGTATCGGACCCACCAGTTCCCGATAGAACCTCGCAGACAGCTTCAGACCGGGCACAAAAGCGGGTGTGCGCATCTACGGTGCCAACCCCAGTCGCTCGAACTGCTCGGCAGGGGCGTCGTTGGCCTTCATCAGCTTGATCAGCAGTGCAACCATCCGCGCCTCGATCTCGACGTTACGAATAGGATGCTCCTGCTTGGGGTCTGCCTCCAGATCGAAGAGCATCGTGCCAAAGCGGTGGACGTCGCGCCACGAACCACTGCCGCGCGCCGGGATTTTCATCGTCTTGCAGCCCTTGGTGAACATAAAAGGCGCGGCCAGCTCGATATCCTGTAACTCCTCGACGTCGAAGGTATGATGCATATGCGTCGGCATCAGCGTGTATTCGTAGAGTGGCCCATTCTCTTCTCGTATAGGCGCACGCATATAGACATAGCGACCATCGGTCACGTTGACGTGCCCACCGTGCAAACCGAAAAGCATCCCCTCACGGAGTGCTTCCTCGGATGCGAGACTGTGCGTCAGCGGCAGGCCCTCCATATCGGGTGTCAGGGGGATACCGAAGAACTCCAGTAGCGTCGGGCCCCAGTCGATATTCTGCACGAGGGCGGCGCTGCGCTCGCGCCTGCGACCGGTCCTGGGGTCCCAGAGGAAGAGCGGCGTGTGGGCTACCTCTCCGTAGAAGGGCTGCACGCACTTGGCCCACCAGTCATGCTCGCCAAGCAGAAAGCCGTGATCCGTGCACACAATCAGCAACGTGTCCTTCCACATATCCTGCTCATCCATCAGGTCCAGCACCTCGCCGAGATAAGTGTCGCACATACTGATCAAAGCTGCGTTCTGCATCCTCATATGCTCAACTTGCTCGGGAGTCTCGGTCACCTCGCTGTAAGGAGGCCAGTCGAAGTGCGGACCGTCATAGTCATGCGGGTAGAGGTCCTTGTAGTGTTGCTGAGTAAAATAGGGCTCGTGGGGATCGAAGGTCTCGATTTGTAGGAACCAGCGATCTTGATCGGCGTTCGTGCGCATGAACTCCAATCCCATTGCGAAGGTCTTGGCCTGGGGCTGATCCTTCTCTTCTTTCAAGTGACCGCGGTTAACCCAATCCTGGCGCCACGGCTGTCCAGAACGGGGACTGACACTCTCGGGAATCTCAGGATCGGCCACTTGGCCCTTCCAAGGATCGCCCTCCTGCCCACGGCTAATCTCCCAACTGCTGTAGCGCGTGTGGTACGTGCAGCCCCCCTCCTCCCAGTAATGGAGGTGATCGCTGACGAGATGTGTATAGACCCCGCGCTCCTTCAGAATCTCGGGCACAGAGTCGTCGAAGGGCTCCAGCGGCCCCCAACTCCGATGCAGGAAGTTGTAGCGTCCCGTATGCAGCTCGCGACGACAGGGCATGCAGGGCATGCTGCCGACGTAGCTGTTATCGAAGGTCACGGTCCGCTCGTGGAGCCTTTCGAAATTGGGTGCGTGGACCCAGTCAGCACCGTAGGGCGGCAGCATGTGACGATTCAGAGAGTCGAACATAACCATTATGGCACGCATGTAGTCCTCCTTGATTTCAAGTTGGTGTTTGGATACAAAGACAACACCTGAGTCAGACAGCCTTTGCCCGAGCGATCAGCTCCTCTTGTTCGATGGGAGCCAGATCAACGAAGCGTGCATTGAAGCCGGCGACACGAACCAACAGATCTTTGTGGTGCTCGGGGTGCACTTGGGCATCCCGCAAGGTCCTCGCGTCAAGTGCCGCCGGTTGAAGTTCCTGGCCACCGGCGGCGAAGAACGTCTCCACCAATTCCAGCAGCGTCTCAAGCATCTCGGGTCGCCTCGCACCTCGAATCGTGAATTCATCATACCACCGAGAGGCCTTTTCGCCTACAGATCGACGAGGGTATCATTCTGTCTTGCTGAGCGAGGCGCTCCGAGGTCGGCTGTAGGCCAGCGCACTGTGCTGGTCTTTTAGTACAGTTCACAGTAAGATTGCCGGGGCAACAGAATATCCAGAGGAGCTGAATCCGACTATGAACCTGAATCTCAACCAGAAGCCTGTGCCTCCGAAGCGATCAGGCGTTATCGCCGTGGACAGAGAGCACTGCCTCGCGTGCCGTGAGTGCGAAGTGGCCTGTTCGCTCTATCACGAGGGGGAATGCAATCCGTATCTATCGCGCATCCGCATCGAGTTCAGCGACTTCGACCCGGGCGCGCCTTCCATCTTGGTCTGCAAGCAATGCGATTGGCCCGCCTGCGCCTTCGCCTGCGCCGCACTGTGGGATGAACCAGCCCTGCATATCGACCCGGAATCCGGCGCTCGCACGATCGATCCCGAGCTGTGTCGCGGCTGTGGAGCCTGCTTGCGTGCCTGTCCCCTGACACCTGAGCGCACTGTTATCGGCATCGACAATCGCGAGCGACGCCCCTTGTACTTCAAGTGCGATCTGTGTAACGGACGTACTGAAGGGCCGGCGTGTGTGCAGATATGTCCAGGAGAGGCGCTGACCTTCATCCCGGCAGAAAAGCGGCGGAGGTAGGCACCATGACATACGGATGGACAGGGAAAATCCTACGCGTCGATCTCACATCGGAGACCCTATCGACGATTGACACGGCACGCTACGTGCCCGACTTTGTGGGCGGGGTGGGCATTGCCGCCCGCATCGCCTGGGAAGAACTGGTACCTGGTATCGGTGCCTTCGACGAGGGAAATATCCTATTCCTTATGACCGGTCCCTTGACCGGTACGCTGGCATCGGGCGCGGGCCGGGTGGAGGTACTGGGCATAGCTCCACAGCAGAATCCTGCAGTCTTCTCACGCTCCTCGATGGGAGGGCACTGGGGCGCCGAGCTCAAATATGCCGGCTTCGACGGTATCGTCATCCACGGAGAAGCCGCGCGGCCTGTCTACCTGTGGGTCTCGGACGGCAAGGCCGAGATCCGGGACGCATGCTCGACCGGCGCCAACGTCTGGGGCAAAGGTACTTATGGAACCACGGCAATCCTGCGTGGGATCCACGGGCCGCAGACGCGAGTCGTTGCCTGTGGACAGGCAGGCGAAGTGAGGTCCCGAATTGCCGTCATCCAGACGGAGACGGGTAATGCAGCCGGGCAGGGTGGTTTTGGCGGCGTGATGGGTGCCAAACGGCTCAAGGCCGTTGCGGTGCGCGGTACACAGGGCGTCAGAGTAGCCGATCCGCAGGGCTTGATGGATCTCTGCATGCACAGCAGCCGGGAGGGGCAGAGCCCCCATAGTGGGAACTATCGTAAGTGGATCGAGCAGAGGCAAGGCAAGGACGGGCCATCCCTGCGCCTGAAGAAGTGTGGCTTCTGCGCCACCCCATGCTCTTACGTCAACGCGGAGAATGCCGGACTCCCGAACGGGCCGACTATTCCGAGTGTAGCGCTTCAGTGTTGGGGTTACGAGCGTCTGTCACGCGAGGCCGATGCGGTGATGCGCGCGATGACCAGTGACTACGGTCTCAACGGGTGGGAGATCTCCTACGGCATTATCCCCTGGTTACAGCTCTGCAAACAGCACGGGCTTGTAGACAGCATCGAGGGTTTCACGATCCCTATGCCTGAGAAACCCATTCTATATCGCCGGGACGCGATCCCTCCCTCGCCAGAGTTTCTTGAGATGTTGATCGGAAAGATCGCGCTTAGAGAGGGGGAGTTTGGTGATGCGCTGGCGGATGGCGCGTGCTATGCTGCGGAGCGGCTGTTCGATGGACAGGGCGCGCCCCTTCTCGACCGCATCTATCCCCGCCGAGCCGGGCAGACTTCCCACTGGACCGGACATTGGGGAACGGGCGGCAATATCTATTTCCCCCACTGGCTCGTTCCTATCTTACAGTGGTGCGTCGACACTCGCGATCCTGCAAGCGATTCGACCCATCAATGGGCGGAGCATGTCCTGCAATATGTCGCCGGAAATGCCGGACCGCGTCCTGGGCCGATCTCTGACGAACAGGCCCGGCATGTATCCGCCACGGTCTATGGCCATCCCGATATCTGCGATCCGACGCTGACTTACGAGACGCCGGAGGTCAAGACGATACCGGCGCTATGGCATAGCCATCGCGCCATGCTCGTCAATTCCCTCATCCTGTGCGATCGTGAGCACTCACGCATCTTCAGCATGTTGACCGAAGATCACGTGGCGGATACCAAGATTATGGCAAAGCTATTCCGTACGTGTACGGGGTTCGAGCTCAGTCAGGACGATCTGGACCGGGCGGGCGAACGCATCTGGAACCAACTCCGGGCCGTGGACGTGCGCAACTTTGGCCGAAACCGAACGGTCGATCTCTCCAGCCTCAACGCCTTCGTGTTCCCCGGGAAAGACGATGGCGTGGCACTTGATCAGGAGAGGTTCGTGGGCCTGCTGGACAACTACTACGAACGCAGCGGATGGGACCCGGCGACCGGGTGGCCCACCCGTGGGCGTCTTGAGGCACTGGGACTCGATGATGTCGGTGCCGAACTGACCGTGCCTGAAGAGGGGATAGTGACCGGATAGGGCCCTTTTCATCTCAAACCTGCCGCTGATGTTCCAAAGCTGAATTTCTCCGTTCCGGGAGAAGAACCTGCACCTTCTTTATGAGAACCGTGCTAACGAATTCTCTATGAGAATAAGGATCGAGAGGTGGTGCGTAGCGATCGCCGTGATCATCCACGCTCCCCTCCAACACCACCTCTCGATCACATCACTATCTCCGGATGCCGGATCCAGAGCGTCCTAGCTTGACAACGTCATACTTCAGGAACAGATACCTCTACCTCGCGACCCGCAGCCGCCGAGTCAATCAGACCCTGGATGATCACATTGGTGATCAGCATCTCCTCGGCGGGGACAGGAGAGGGCGTTCCTTCCCAGATAGCCTCGGCAAACGCCATGTTTTTGGCCAGGAAGAGATCCCCATCCTTACCGGCAGGCGCCGGTGTGATGTCTATGAGCCGATTGTAATCCTGAGTGAAGAGGGTCAACGGATTCATCTTTATGCCGGCCTTGGTGCCGAGCACGAGGGTGTGGCCCAAGGAGTCCATGTTCATGACCCAAGAAGTTTTGAAGACCAGGAATGCACCGTTCTCAAAGCGCACGGACGCCGCACCAAAGTCCTCAACTTCCAGAGCCTCCGGATCCCACTTCCAGCATCCCATCGCCTGGCTGGCGTACTTGGTACCCAGCATATTGTTGGCGATGCCTGACACCGCCACGGGCTTCGGGTGTCCCATAAGATGCAGCGCCTCATCCAAGGCATAGACGCCGATATCAGCAGTGGTCCCGATGCCGCCGGTCTCCTTGGCGAGGAAGCTTCCACCGGGGATACCACAGCGGCGACAGGCCACTGCTTCCGCATAGTAGATGTCGCCCAAAGTCCCGGCATCGACGATGCTCTTCGCGGTCATGCGCGCAGAGCCAAAGCGGGGCTGGACGCCGACCATCAGGACGAGTCCAGTTTCGTGCACTGCCTTCGTCATCGCTGCAGCATCGACGAGTGTGGCGGCCATAGGCTTCTCGACCAGCACATGCTTGCCTGCGTGGAGCGCGTCCACCGCAGGGTCTTTGTGGGCCTGGTTCCACGTGCAGATGTTCACAGCCTCGATTTCGTCCATCTCAAGGATGTCGTGGTAATCCGTGAATACATGAGGAACGCCGAACTCCTTCGCCGTTCGCTGTGCCTTCTCCTCGACGATATCGCAGACAGCGACAACCTCAATCTGTTCTGTCTTGGCGAGGGCACGCATGTGCACCTGGGCAATGCCACCGGTTCCAATCAGCCCGATTTTAAGCCGTTTCATCAATCTCCTACCCTTTCTGAAATATGATTAGAATACAACGAGAAGCGAGGCGTCAAAGCCTGATACTCATTTACTCATGCAGGTCGTTCGCCACCCATAGAGCACGCCGTCGGGATTGCACAGACCCTCTCAGCTCCTAGCACCTTGAGAGCCGCGACAAGCGTGCTGCATTGCGGGGCGACCACCTCAGCCAATAAAGTGTTTCTCGCCCGGCCTCATTACACATCATATGCCTGTGAGGGTAGGCGTCAAGAGATCCCCCGCTCCAAGCAGCCACCTCCGCCTCCGGCGGTGGAGTGCATTTCGTCTTCGGGGCAGAGTCGCAGTTTTGGCAGTGACGAAAATGGGTTTGTTTCGTAATGGGGGTTTGTGGCGGGACGACTGTGTCCCAAAATGGGTTTGTTTCGTAATGGGAGATCGTGACGGGAGATCGTGCCCCAAAATGGGTTTGTTTCGTTCTGGGAGTTTGTGGCGGGACGGCAGCGCCGGAAGCCCGGCGGACGAAAATGGGTTTGTTTCGTAAAAACGGTTTAGATCCACCCGCAAGCGGACTACGGGCGGAGAAGGGGGAGCTTGTCTTCGCCACTTGTAACCGGGAGCCGCTGCGGATGGGATATAGGTTGTCACGGGTCGGCCCTCCTGGTGGGTACTGTTGATTCTATTGTAGGGAGGATTCGGGGCGACTTCAACAGAGCAGGGTGGGCAATGTGTGCGTCAGTTTTCCTCAACCGCGTGGCCCTGCTCGTGACAGTAGTGGTGCACTGCGCACATCCCGGGTCGAGTCGGGCCTCGCAAGCAAGGCTGCTTGCGCTACGACGGGCGGGCGCATCAGGTAGTGCAAACCGGGCTGGTGGCACAGCTTGGGAGGGTCGCGAGGCTGGACCGCGCGCGGGATCGGCTTTTTGAGCACGGGTGATGCGGAAATCTGCCGTGCAGCCGGTTGGGTAATCTATGCTGGGGTTGGGTGCGAACTACCCGCGGAGGCAAGTCTTGTCGACGACTTGCCCCTACGGTGAGATGTATCCGGCGGTGGCGCGCTCCGGATCAGACGGTATACTCGAGGATGGACGCTACGAAAACGATTCCGGCATAAGCTGGAGCAGATCGGAAAATGGAGATAGGTATGAAGGAGAGTGGAAATAATGTCTCAAGCACGGTTAAGGAACTGATATTTTTGCCAATGGAGATGTATATACAGGTGAATATAAAGATGGAAAGCCTGATGGAAAGGGCTAGTACACTTGGAAAAATGAATCCTTTTATATAGGTGAATTTAAAAATGGTTTGAAGCATGGTAAAGGCTGATGGAAAAGCGGTAAAGGGCCTCAATGCAATTAATACG
>SLDA01000065.1 GCA_007125545.1 Thermoflexales bacterium
CCAATATGCTGGAGGTCCCGGAGGATCGGTTCCACTTGGCGGATCTGGTGGATTTTGACGCGGTCAAGCGCGCAGTCGAGGGGATGGACGCGATCGTGCATCTTGCGGCGGATCCCAGCGGTCAGCACGGCTGGGAGAGCCTGTTGAACAGCAATCTCATCGGCGCCTATCATGTTTTCGAAGCGGCGCGACTCGCGGGGGTGGAGCGCGTGATCTTCGCGAGCTCGATTCAAGCGGTCTTCGGCTATCGCGACACTGAACCCTATAAGACCATTATGGATGCGCAGTACGATCAAGTTGAACCTGCGGCGATCCCAAAGCTCACACACCGCGATTGTGCGCGCACGCTCAATCTCTATGCCAGTAGCAAAGTCTGGGGCGAGGCTTTGGCCCATACCTACGCCTACAGTCATGGACTGTCATCGATCATTCTGCGCATCGGCTGGGTTATCGAGAAAGACGCACCGCCCGGCCCTCGCGGTCGGAACCAGTGGTGTAGCCGGCGCGATATCGCGCAGTTGATCCAGCGCTGCGTCGACGCCCCCGCTGACCTGCGCTTCGACATCTTCTATGGTGTGTCCAACAACGACTACAACTGGGTCGATATCGAACACGCCCGTGACGTCCTCGGTTACGTACCGCTCGATCGGGCCGAGGACCTGATATAAGCATATGGCTTTCAGTACGATAGGGCGAATTTCACCTCTGACAAGTTCAAACCCAAGGAGACATATCCGTGAAAATCACTAACATTGAAACATATCCCGTGTGGGGCGGCGGGCGCAACTTCCTCTTCGTCGTCGTGGACACCGACGAGGGGATCTACGGCGTCGGGGAGGCGGGGCTGACAGGTCGTGAGTTAGCCGTCATCGGTGCCATTGAGCATTTCAAGCCTCTGCTCATCGGCGAGAACCCCTTCCGCACCGAGTATATCTGGCAGAAGCTCTTCCGGGGTGGTTTCTTCCCAGCCCAACGCATTCTCACCTCGGCAATCGCCGCGATCGACATTGCACTGTGGGATATCAAGGGTAAAGCGCTGGGCGTGCCGATCTATGAGCTGCTGGGCGGACTGGCGCGCGATAAGGTCGTATGCTACCCGCACAACCGCGGTGATTCCCACGACGTCCAGCCACTGATCGACTCCTGCCACGAGACGATGGAAGAGGGGTGGAAGTTCGTGCGCTTCGGGCTTCCCACCCAGGGTGAAATCCTTGAGCCGCGTCAGGCGGTGCTCACGGCGATCAAACAGCTTCAAGCGGTACGCGAGGCGGTCGGCGATGACATCGAGATCACGTTCGACATCCACACCCGGCTTGATCTACCCGATGCTCTCTGGCTCTGCCAGGAGGTAGAGGCGGTGCGCCCCTTCTTCATCGAGGACCCGTTGCGCTCCGAGAATCCTGATTCCTTCAAGACGCTGCGCAACAGGACGACGGTGCCCTTGGCGGCAGGCGAGCAATTCAGCTCGAAGTGGGAATTCCGGCAGTTGATCGAGGAAGAATGGATCGACTACGCTCGTATCGACCTTTGCATTGCGGGAGGTATCACCGAGGCCCAGAAGATCACGGGCTGGTGCGAGACGCACTACATCAAGCTGGCGACCCACAACCCATTGGGTCCCGTCTCGTCGGCAGCCTGTCTGCAGCTAAACCTGGCGGCCGCGTTGGTGGGGGTGCAGGAGCAGCCGCGCAAGACCGGCACCGTGTTGACCGATGTCGTGCCCGTTCAACCCGTCTGGGAGGATGGCTACCTGCTGCCCCCTGATCTTCCGGGACTCGGCGTCGAGTTCGATCGTGACGCCGCACGTGCACACCCGATGCAGCTGACTGAACTCCCACACCTGCGCCGGCGGGACGGCTCTGTGACCAACTGGTAGGATCACCGATTACAAGGGCACCAACGTTGTCCTTCGCCACGTTGCAGATGGAGAGCTCGCAAAGGCTAGGCGCTCCCACCTAGCGGCAGCCAAATGCTGAAGGTCGTTCCCCGGCCTGGCGTGCTCTCCACGTCGATTTGGCCGCGATGCTCGTGCACGATACTGCGGCAGATATAGAGCCCCATTCCCATTCCCGTGCTCTTGGTGGTGCGGAAAGGCTCGAAGAGGTGGGGCATAAGGTCCGGGTCGATGCCGATCCCGGTATCGGTGAGACTGATGCATACGCCCGATGGCTTTCTCGTTCGGATTATCTGGATGTGAATGTGGCCACCGTCGGGCATTGCGTCAATGGCGTTGAGAATAAGGCTGAGGAAGACCCTGTCGATCCGATTGGGTACGAGCGGCAGGAGGATTAGGTCGCCCTGGGGCGGCTCCCACTCGATCTCCACGCGGCCCTGCTCCGCCTGGTAAGCCGCCAAATCCACGACGCGGTTGATCAACGCCACAAGATCCGTCGGCTCCATATCCTCGGGGCTAGACTCTCGCTGGAGGTCGCGCAGCTCCCCTACAATCACCCCGATGCGGTGCAACTCCTCCGTGGCCATCCTTAGGTAGGGGTTTGCTTGGGACAGCGCTTCAACTCCCAGGTTCTCCTGCAGTAGCCCTAAGCAGCCAATGGCCGTTTGCAGGGGGTTGTTAATCTCGTGCGTTACCGCTGCCACGAGCTGTCCCGTTATGGTCAGCTTCTCCGCCTGAACCAGGGCTTCGTGGGCCCGTTTTTGGTCGGTAATATCCTCCACCAGGCCGAAGGCAAAGGCGGGGATGCCGTCTCCGTCACGTACCAGTGACATCGTCAGGCGTGCCTGCATCGCGCTCCCATCTTTGCGCATGTAGCGTTGCTCTACCTGATAGTCCGAAGTCACGCCTCCTCCAAGGCGCGCGAAGCGGGCCTGAGCCTCATCACGGTCTTCCGGATGGTCGAGATCTCTTAAGTAGACGCCGTCCAGGGCGCCTTGCTCGTATCCGAGCATCTTCGACAGGGCGGCATTGTGGCGGGTGATCTTCCCGTGTAGCGCCGCCGCGAAGATGCCTGTGGCTGCCTGCTCGAAGGTCGCGCGAAAGCTGGCCTCGCTCGCCTGGAGAGCTCGGGTTCGCTGGGCGACGGTGCGCTCTAGCTCGGCAGTATGGCGCGAGATCTGCTCGCGAAGCCGCATTTGGCGGAGCCCAATCGCGAGCTGATCGGCGACGTCGCGCAGAATCTCGAGCGTCTCGTCACCGGTCGGCAGCATACTGGGATGCCCGGGGAGGCCCATGCCGGCAGCGAGGGCACCCACTAGTTCCCCGTCTGCTCGCAGGGGAACGATGGTGACGGCCCGTACGCCCTGATCGAGCAGCCAGTCGGTAAAGGCCGAATGAGAGGTATAGTTAACGACATCCTCAATAATAATCGTCTCACCGCGCTGCAGCAGTTCCGTCGCAGGGCCGCGGTTCATCTTCTCAGCGATGCTCGGGCGGCGCCACATGTCGTTTCTGCCAGTGCTGCAAGCCAGAATCACGCGTCTCGCCGCATTGACGTCTATTTCTGCGATGCTGATGTGCTCGCACCCTAGCAGCTGGCGGAGTTGAGAGACAACACTTGCGGCAATATCCTCGGCAGAGGAAGCGGCGAGGATCATACGGTCGATGGTACGCAAGGTGGCCAGGCGCTCGGCGTAGCGGTGCAGTGCGCGTTGCTGCTGCTTACGCTCAGTGATGTCCTGAAGAACGCCCACGGCTCCGACGAGCGCCTCGGTAGCGTCGCGAACGGGGGCGGCGTTGACCAGCAGGTCGCGCTGCTGACCGTCCGGTCAGCCGATCGCCATCTCAGCGTTCTTTGTCTCTACTCCCTCCAGCGCGGCACGGGTCAGCGGCAGCTCGCGAGGGGAAAATGGGTATCCATCCTCCCTAAGGAGCGAGAGCGCTCCGTGGCTCTCGTAGCTTTCCCCGAGGGGCAGCGGACGGACGATCAGTGCATCTGCTGTCCGGTTGCTGCGAAGTATCTTGGCCTCCGAATCGGTCAACACGATACCGACGGGTGCGCACTCGATGAGTGCGTCAAGCAGCGCGCGCTCCGCCGTCAGCTTGCTTAGCAGCGCGGCTTCCTGTTCGTTCCCTACGACTTCCTTCGTGACGTCACGGATAGTGAGCACGGCGCCAATGACGCCGTGCGACGCATCGCGGATCTCGGCGCCATTGTAGCTGCCAATCCATTCTATTCCCGTTCCTTTGTGTCTGACTCGAACCAGATACTTCGAAAGATGCCCATCACGGAGTAGGCAAGCCAGAGGCCATTCGTCGGTCGGAAGGAGCGTGCCCTCCATATCGCGAATCTCCAACAGCTCTACGAAGTCTACCCGGTGGCGCTGCGCTTCCGCAAGATGCGAAAACCCATAGAGCTGGAGAGCAGCCGGATTCATATGCAGGACGGTACCCTCCATATCGGAGATAACCAGGCCTTCCTTCAGGCTGGATACAATGGCTTCGTTCAGAATTGAGGGCTCGGCGATTTGACGCAGTTCGTGACTGAACTGTGGAATGACTGCTGGGTGCGGGAGTTTGGGTTGATCCATAATTTGATTCTACCTGATAATAGAACAGGCACAATCTGGCCTTAGGCACGTGCACGCCATTGCCTCAAGCGGGACCTGATCGCGCTCATCTGCAATTCGAGTGCCCACGCCAGGGGTTCCGCCGCGCCATGTGGAAGCAGTGGCCAGGTCGGCAGCCCGCGCTCGTGCAGGATCGCGTTCGCGGCTTTGATCCCTGTCACGCAGGCGCGTTCCATAAACATCGCGGGGCTCTCATCGCGGACCCAATCGCCGCAGCAGAGTAGATGGGGCCAGGGGGTCATGACACCGGGGTGTTCATGTGGCTGCCCGGCCCGTAACAGTGTGTGTGTTGCATCGTTGCGTGCAAGTGAAGCATGGATCACGTGTCCTTTGAGTGTTGGCCATACGCGGGCTAAGTCTGCTTGCGCCAGCGCGAGGAGCGTCGCATCCGGTTGGGCAAGCAATTCCGGAGGGCCGTAAATGTGTGTCTCGACCGCACTGCCCTCCGTAGCGCGCCCCCACGCTATATAATCGTTGTAGATGCGGCTCAGCCAGAAGAAGTTATCCAGGACAAAGTCGCCGGAGAGTATGCCCGCTTCGGACTCCCCGCGTGGGGGTTGCCGGTCAAACCAGAAGCGGAGTACCGCGGAGGGCCACCCCGTAGGTAGCCTGAGTGCATCGCACGCTGGCGCTGTATCCGGACACTCGCGTAGCAGGGCGCCGGCAGCCGGTGCATCAGTCGCCATAATCAGGTGCCGGCAGCGTGCAGTTTCGGTAGTTACTACATCGCCCTCGCCTTGTTGCGTCCAAGCTACCGTCCATCCGCCGGCATCGCGCCAGAATCTCTTTACCCGCGCGCCCAACCGCAGCTCGCCACTCTGGCCCCGGCGTAGGGTCAGATTCAGCGCGTCCACGAGAGGCACGACGAGCGCTTCGGGTGCGGGATCGGGCAGGTAGGAGAAGGCCCAGGCATCGCGCCGGCGCAGCGTGTAAAAGCGCAGAAACGCGAAGAAGCCGGAGGCGGGTATCTCGTCGGGATTGGCGGGGAGCGCGTTGCGCGACAGTCCCGTGAACAGTGCCGTCATCCGCGGCGACCAACCCTTGCACACGTCGGCCAGGGTCATACCCTGGAGTGGTTGGTTCTCGGCGAGGGGATCGATGGAGAGCGCCGTCATAAGCGTGACGAAGATGGGCAACATGGCGGCGATGTCACGCAGGTCGAGCATCCGCCAGAACGCGGGACGCCCCAGCAGACCCAGATAATGTAGGGGTGCCGGAATCCAGCTCTCGCGGATCGCGCTGCCGATGGGCGCGCGCCGGACGTGGCGCCCCACGCCGAGCACCCAACTCTCTTCTTGGGCCGGCACTAACACAGGCCGTATCCCGTGGCGTGCCCATAGCGCCTGCAGATTGCGGTACGGAGACCAGACGCCGTGGACGCCATGCTCCCCGGCGAACCGCCAGCTCCGGCCTTTATGATCGAATTGGACCGTCGGGCCGGCCTTGAGCCGCCCGCCTGGCTTATTGGGGTCGGCTTCAAGGATGAGCGGGGTCAAGCCTCTCTCCGCCAAGTGCAGCGCTGCGGTCAGACCCGCCAGTCCTGCCCCGATGACAATGACATCCCACCGCCCATCATCGCTGCGACCTTCTCGATTATCCCGGTGCATACGTTGCCAGATGACCTTGCCGGGACGCGGGATAGGCCAGGTATTCCCAAAGAAGAGCCCAAGGTCGGGCCTGCATCAGCGAGGGCTCTACATAGCACTGCTGGTAGCAGCTCCCACAGGTCGAGGGCGGTAGCCCGTAGGCCGTCACAGCCTGTTGCAGGGCGCCACGCCAACTCCCTGCTTCGAGCAGATTGGCTGCAAGCCCACCATGTTCGTCCGCTTCACGTTCGATGGGATGGCAGGGGAAGGAGAGCGCTCCGTGAGGCAACACGCGTGGTATCAGCATAGGGTAACAGGCGTACGGCTCGAAGTCGGCGATGCGCTTGAGATAGAGCGTGCTACCCAGGATCGGGGCACCCTGTTGCTTCTCACGCAACAA
>SLDA01000158.1 GCA_007125545.1 Thermoflexales bacterium
CAGGATACGTCCTGTGCGTAGCCAGGATACGTCCTGGGCATAGCCAGGATACGTCCTGGGCATAAATAGGGTTGTGCTAGACCTCGTGGTCTACCGCAACCCGCTTCTCGTGAAAACACCATAGGTAGCCCTCACGAAGATAGATCGTGGCGCGCTCCGCGTCAAAGCGGTTGCTCACACCGCGCGTCCGACCGAATTCCAGCGATTCATCGTCAAGCGAAAACGCAAGCCCCTCAGTGGTGATGCCGTGAGCGGATCCACCGAGCGGAATCAACGAGAGTCGATCTCCAGGTTGGCCCTCCAACCGCGTGACTTCGCCGCCGCGCAAGAATTGCACCGCCCACCTACCCTTCACCATCGTGACCTGCCGGCCCTCGAGCACCGGCAACGCGAGCAGGAGCACGTTAGCCAACTCCTGATCTGGACGCCCACCAAAGGCACCCAGAACCACGATCTCTTTACAGCCAGGTTGATCCGCAGCCCATGTCAGGGCGAGCTCCAAGTCGGTCTCGTCCTTCTCTGTAGGAGAAAGGTGAAATCGGGTTCCGGCGGCCTCAAGTTCCTGTCGCACGCCCTCAGAGAGCGAGTCCATATCGCCGATGATATGACTCGGGGTCACACCAGCGTGAAGTGCGGCATAGGTGCCACCATCTGCCGCGATACACACGTCCGCTCGCTCCAGCCAAAATCGAAGCTCAGCGCCGGACTCCTCCAACTCGCCGTTGGCAAAAATGACGAACTGCATAGACCGTTCCCTTCCCGTACAACGGAAAATCCCCGCGAGCGGATATGCCCACGGGGATCAAAGACCATCTGGGCACTCCCTCCGCTGGCATAATCCAGATCAGGTTCAAGGGTCGGTGTCGAAAACAACACCCTCTCAGCCCGTTCGCGGGCTCCCCTGGCTTCACACCTTATCGATTCTTTAGTACCTAGTCATCATTATAGCATCTCTTTCCTTTCCGTAAAGGATCTTGCGGGGCTAGAACGTCGCTTCCGGGGGTGCGGCGCCACATTCGCTAAGACGTAGTGCTGCATTCCCGAACCGGATTGCTGACCCGTGTCTCCCCGTCTTCGCGCATTCGCCGGCAGATTGGTCAGCTCAGCCCGAACACATCTATGGGCCCCTCTGCTTTGAGCTTAAATTGGCAACCCTTGCGGCTATTCTCTGGTTGAAAGATACCGTACCGCACGCGTCAAAGACCTTCATAAACGCCTCGAAGCAGGTATAATACCCGATCAGGTTGGCCAAGGAAGGGAAAGATCGATGACAATGACACTCATTATGAAATTCGGCGGGACATCCGTCGGAAACGCGGAGGCGATCAGACAGGCAGCTAACCTGGTGATCCAAGGTGCTCCTAATGGTGAAGCCATCGTTGTGATCGTATCGGCTATGCGCGGGGTAACGGATGCGCTGGTACAAGGGGCCCTCACAGCCGCGCAGGGCGATGAGCAGACTTATCGCGGTGTCGTCTCTGACTTGCGCGTCCGTCATACGTTGGTCATCGCCGAGCTTCTGAGTGAATCGGCACAACGCACTGAGCTTCTGAAGACGGTCGAAGCTTACCTGGATGAATTCGCGGCCTTCTGCCGGAGTGTGCATGTGCTGGGTGAGGTCACGGCGCGAGCAATGGACGCCATCAGTTCACTGGGCGAGCGTATGAACGCCCGCATCTTTGCGGCCTTCTTACAAGAGCAAGGCACACCGGCCCGCGCCGTCGATGCGACCGATCTCATCGTCACCGATCGTCGCTTCCAGGAAGCGGCGCCGCTGATGGAGGCAACACAACAGCGCGTCCAGGCGCATCTGATGCCGCTGATTGAAGCCGGGGAGACGCCGGTTGTCACCGGATTCATCGGCGCCACTGAAGATGGGATTACAACGACATTAGGCCGCGGCGGCAGCGACTACAGTGCAGCGATACTGGGAGCGGCGCTGGATGCTGCGGAGGTGTGGACCTGGACCGATGTGGATGGGGTGCTCACAACCGATCCCCGCATCGTACCAGGGGCACGGATCATTCCGGAGCTCTCCTACAGTGAGATTGGCGAATTGGCCTACTTCGGGGCCAAGGTCCTGCACCCAAAAACCATCCGCCCGGTTGTAGAGCGCGGTATCCCTCTCTGGGTCAAGAATACGTTCAATCCGACGTGTCCGGGCACGCGCATCGTGCAACAGCCTACCAGCACGCCGGGCACGGTCAAGGCGGTCACGGCTATCCCAGGGCTGAGTATGGTCACTGTGGAAGGACGCGGTATGATGGGGGTACCAGGCATTGCGGCGCGCACTTTTGCAGCAGTAGCCAGTCAGGGCGCCAATGTGCTGATGATATCGCAGGCGTCATCAGAGCAATCGATCTGTTTTTTGATCCCGACCGGGGATGTTTCTACCGTGATTACCGCACTAGAGCGTGAGTTGGCGCTAGAGTTGAGCCGCCGCGACATCGATCGCGTCTGGTCGATGGATGACGTCGTCATTGTCTCGGCCGTGGGCGCGGGAATGCGGGGAACACCGGGCGTCGCGGCACGCTTATTCCACGCACTGGCGACCACAGATATCAACGTGATAGCCATTGCGCAAGGCTCATCCGAATGCAGCATCTCGTTGGTCGTAAGCGGTGACCAGGCGACCGAAGCAGTGCGACAGATCCACAGTGAGGTGATTTTCTATGAACAGGCGTGACAAAATCCCGGTCGCCGTGCTGGGCGCCACAGGCGCCGTCGGTCAACGCTTTGTGCAGTTGCTAGCAGATCACCCGTGGTTCGAGATTGCGGCCCTGGCAGCTTCAGAAAGGAGCGCGGGCCAACGCTATGGAGACGCCTGTCAATGGGTCATCCCCGGCGACCCACCGGCGGAGGTGGCCGATACTGTTGTTGCCCCGCTTAATGCTGATCTCCCGGCACGGATCGTCTTCTCAGCCGTCCCGTCCAAGGTTGCACGTGAGGTGGAACCCCGCTTCGCCGAAGCAGGATATCTGGTGTGCTCCAACGCGTCCCCGTTCCGAAGCGTTCGGGATGTACCGCTGCTGATTCCAGAGATCAACGCCGATCACGTTGCCATCATCGAGACTCAGCGTAGAGAGCGAGGCTGGTCAGGTCTGATTGTGACGAGCCCCAACTGCACAATCACGGGGGTCGCCGTGGCTCTGAAGCCTCTCGACGAGCGCTTTGGCGTGCGCAAGGTCTTCATGTCCTCAATGCAGGCTGTCTCGGGTGCCGGCTATCCAGGGGTTGCGTCGCTCGACATTATGGACAATATCATCCCGTACATCGCGGGCGAGGAGGAGAAGTTCCAGCAAGAGTTGGCAAAACTCCTGGGACATGTCGACCACGGGCAATTGGTTCCTGCGGACCTGGTCCTCAGCGCGCACGCCAACCGCGTCCCGGTGCTTGAGGGACACACCGTAGCCGTCTCCGCAGGATTCGAGATCAAGCCTACCCCGGACGAAGCCCGCGATCTACTGGAATCTTACCAGCCGCCGGAGGTCTGTCGCCGCTTACCCAGTGCACCCGATCGCCTCATCTATGTTCGCAGCGAGCCCGATCGCCCACAGCCGCGACGCGATCGCGATGCAGCAGGTGGGATGGCGGTCAGCGTCGGAAGGATTCGCACCTGCCCGATACTCGACCTGCGGCTGGTCACGGTGACCCACAACACACTGCGCGGCGCTGCGAGCGGTGCCATTCTAAACGCAGAATATCTGACGGCGCAGGGTTACGCCGTGGAATAAACGGGCCTGGCCCTTCCACGAAAGGAGTCGCTTGAGCATGAAAAACTATGGACTCAGCACCATTTCAGCAATCCTGGGCAACATGCTGGCCTACCGTAATCTGGAACCAATGGACGAACGGCTACCTTCCTTCACGGACACCGCTGCGCGAGCCGGATTCGCCGGACGTGTTGTACCGCGAAAGGTCGAACCGGACTACGCTCGGGTGATGGTCGAGCTACTGCACACTGCCCGGGCACTCGACGCACCGGATACCACTCTGCGCCGGTTGGTCTGCGTGGGCGATACCCGCATGAACGATGGCGTTGCCTTCCGCAATCTGTGTGAGGCGGGCGGGTGGGCCGGTATGGCGTTCATCGGCTCTGAGAGCCGCAACGCGGCTCGCGTAGAATTGGTGAATGAAGCTAATACTACCCTGTACCTGGCTAACCGGTGGGGTATGCTGGATGAGTTTGACCACTACTGCCGGGCGCACGACTTTCCCATTGATGAAGAGACGGCGGTCATTCTGGACCTCGACAAAACCGCGCTGGGCGCGCGGGGACGCAACGACCACGTTATTGATCAGGCGCGCTTGGAAGCGGTCCGCCAGACCGTTGAGGACCTCCTCGGATCGGCGTTCGATATGGCCGAGTTCGAGGGATGCTACAGTATGCTAAATCGTCCGGACTTCCACCCCTTCACAACCGACAATCAGGATTACCTAGCCTACGTCTGTCTGATCCTTGGCAGCGACCTCTTCACACTCGAGTCGTTGATCGAGGACATTCGTTCAGGGCGCTTGGAGGCTTTCACACAGTTTATGGCTTCCGTGGAAGCGCGGGCGCGCGAGCTTCCGGAGCAATTGCAGACGCTACATGCGGACATCTACGAGCGGGTTAGGTCCGGAGACGCAACGCCCTTTAAGACATTCCGTTATAACGAGTACCGCTTGACGGTGGGTCGTATGGGTCAGTTGGGCGCGGAAGCCAGCGTCTCAGCTCTGCTGGCACACGAACTCGTCTTGACCCAGGAGGTGTGCGAGGTGGCACAGCGATGGGGAGAGCAGGGAGCCCTGCTTTTCGGACTCTCGGACAAACCAGATGAAGCTTCCCTGCCCAGTCCGGCGCTGGCTCGTGAAGGTTTCCGCCCCCTTCACCAAACAGCCACACATGCCGTCGGCGGAGGTTCATTGGCATTGACCGATGAAGTATGGAGCACTGGGGACACAGTTTCCTAACCCCGGAAGGCGAGAGAACTATGCTGATCGGTCATATAGCGGTTTCGATCCTTACGCACCGTGTGTTGGGCACGAAAATGGTACCCACCCTTATCGGTGGTCTGTTTCCGGATATGGTAGACAAGACGTTATGCCAGGTGTTACACGTCACGCCGAACGGACGCATGTGGGCGCATACGCTGGTGAGCCTTACCGCTTCCACGAGCCTTATCAGGCTCTTTGCAGGAAAAGAGATGGCCCGGGCATGGGGACTTGGTTACGCAGGCCATTTTCTGGCGGACTCACCGGGTACGCTGCCCCTGGGCTATCCCTTCAGAAGTTATACCTTCACGCAGTCACCCGGCTTCCATGAGATTCTGCAGCGCTTTTTTGAGCAGCGGGATAAGGTCGCGCTGGAGATCGTGTTACTGGGCGTAGCATTGCTCGCGGTGGCGCAACCGCGTTCGCCTCGCCGGAATTCAGTGGGCTAAGTCGCATGTTGTTCGGACATCTCGCCGTTTCAGCACTCGAGCATCGCTACGTCAAGGTGGAGTTCATACCGGTGATGGCAGCCGCGGTAGCCCCGGACGTCTTCGACAAGGCCGCGCACTACCTGTTCGATTCGACAGGAACAGGACGCCTTTGGGGCCACACCTTGCTCGCCGCGCTGCTATCAACTCTCCTGGTTCTCCTTCTGTTTGGTCGCCGGAGTGCCGCAAGTTGGGGGCTGGGTTACCTCTCCCATCTGGTTTTCGACATTGGAGGTGTGGTTCCTTGGTTGCACCCGTTTGTGGCGTATGAGTTTCCTGTGGCAGAGTCCTTTCAAGCGACCTTGTGGGAGGGCTTGACCCGGCCCACCATTCTTCTTGAGATAGCGTTGTCGATCTGGGCTTATCTCGCGCTACGGCCACAGCTCCGCAGAGAAACACAGCGCATTCGCAGCCTACTCCGCGAGAAGCGTCGTACCCACCAGCGCAACCTGCTGGAGCCCTAATCCGGCCACATCCCTACGAATGCACACAAGTTCCTGGAGGGCATTATGACTTATCGCAGTTGGTTGGAATGTATACGAGGATGCGGTGAACGTCATTCCATCTTCGATGTCGTCTACAGGTGTGAGAGGTGCGGTGGCCTGCTCGATGTCGAGCACGATACCACAGCCCTAAAGGATCGCAGCCCATCCGCCTGGATGCAGCTTTTCGAACGACGCACGCGCACCACAGAGTGGCCGTACGGCAGCGGTGTATGGGGTAAGAAGGAGTGGGTCTCACCCGAGATTGACAACGACAATGTCGTCTCTATGTACGAGGGACATACAAACTGCTTTTGGGCCGAGAGGTTGGGGCGCGAGATCGGCCTGGAGGATCTTTGGGTTAAGCTTTGCGGCAATAGCCATACCGGCTCCTTCAAGGACCTGGGCATGACCGTGCTCGTCTCTGTCGTTAGACAGATGATCGCCAATGGCAAGCCGATCCGAGCCGTTGCTTGTGCCTCTACCGGAGACACATCAGCGGCTCTGGCGGCCTATGCCGCGGCCGCCGGCATCCCGTCCGTAGTGCTGCTCCCGAAGGGAAAAGTATCAACGGCGCAACTCATTCAGCCTATCGCTAACGGCGCCTTAGTCCTCGCTCTAGATACGGACTTCGACGGCTGTATGCGCATCGTCCAGCAGATCACCGAGGACAAGAGCATCTATTTGGCCAACTCGATGAATGCGCTGCGGATGGAGGGACAAAAGACAGTCGCCTTTGAGATCGTCCAGCAATTTGATTGGCAGGTCCCCGACTGGATTGTGATCCCCGTCGGGAATCTGGGCAACGTCAGCGCGCTGGGCAAGGGGTTTCTGCTTATGAAGGAGCTGGGCCTTATCTCCAAGCTGCCGCGCATTGCCTGTGCGCAGGCGGCCCACGCCAATCCGCTATATCTCAGTTACCAGCAAGGGTTTCAGGAGCTTGTTCCGGTTACAGCTAAGAAGACGCTGGCAAGCGCCATCCAGATCGGAGATCCGGTAAGCTACGAACGAGCCGTGAAGACATTGGCTGCCTTTAACGGTGTGGTGGAGCAAGCCACAGAGGATGAGCTTGCTAATGCGGCCGCACGCGCGGACCGGACCGGCATGTACGCAGATCCCCATACCGGCGTAGCGCTCGCCGTCCTCCTCAAACTCGTCGATCGAGGAGAGATCAGTCGCGCAGACCGTGTCGTCGTGATCTCTACCGCTCACGGCCTCAAGTTCACGGCGTTCAAGGTTGGCTATCACGAGGGGACGCTGGATGACGTGGCCTCGCGGCACAAGAACCCGCCGGTTGAACTCCCGGCGGACTATGATGCAGTGCAGCACGCAATCGATGATGCAATCCGGTGATCTGTCGATTACCGGATTGCGCTCTCCTAAGCGACGACGCCGAGTTCTTTCCCGATAGCAGCGAATGTCTCCAGCCCAAAGTCCATATCATCCTGCGAAAGCGCGGCTGACACCATCACCCGAATTCGGGCCATACCATGCGGCACGGTGGGGAAGCCAAGCGCCATGGCAAAGATACCTTCTTCGAAGAGCCGTCTACTAAAGGCCTTGGCCAGTTTGACATCTCCCAACATGACGGGTGTGATCGGGGTGACGCTCTTGCCGAGATCGAAACCCAATAGCATCATCTCGCTCTTGAAGTAGTCTGTGTTACTCCAAAGGCGATCCACTAATGTGGTGGACTCTGCCAGCACATGGACGGCAGCGAGACACGCGGCTGTGTCGGCTGCGGTAACGGCGTTGGAGAAGAGGAAGGGGCGCGCTCGCTGGCGTAGGAAGTCAACGATGATCTTCTTGCCGGCAACAACCCCTCCAATCGCGCCAAAGGCCTTTGAAAAGGTCCCAATCTCCACGTCAAACTTCCCGTGCAGACCGAAATGGTCGACGATACCACGTCCGCCCTCTCCTACCACGCCCTCGCCGTGGGCATCATCCACCATAGTCATCACGCCATACTTTTCTGCAACGGCGTAGATTTCGTCCAGGGGCGCAATATCGCCATCCATAGAGAAGACGCCATCCGTGACGACCAGTCCCCGCCGGTACTGGGGCAGAAACTCCTTGATCTTGGCCTCAAGATCAGCCACGTTGGTGTGTTCGTAAACAACAATCTTGGCACGGCTCAGCCGCGCGCCGTCAATAATACTCGCATGGTTGAGGCTATCGGAGAAGATGACGTCTTCACGACCGACGAGCGGAGCTAGAGCTGCCTGGTTCGCCACAAACCCCGCCTGCAGATACAGCGAATCTTCGACGCCCTTGAATGCAGCAATCGCCTTCTCGAGCTCGATATGTAGGCTCAGCGTTCCCGCAATTGAGCGGACGGCGGTAGGGCCAACACCATAGTCATCAATCGCCTGCTTGGCGGCACGCTTCAGCCGTTCGTCGCCCGCCAGGCCCAGATAGTTATTCGTACAGAGATTCAGAACGCGCTTGCCGTCCACCTCCATCCATGCGCCGGGCGGGGAATCAATCACGCGCAAATTAATGAAGAGACCACTATCTTGTAGTGCGCGAAGCTCTTCTTCAATCCAGGTGAGTTTTGGGTCGGTCATCTCGCCTCCTTTCATCGGCTCGATGCCAGTATAACACTGCTCAAAGGCGCCTGCAACAAAGAGTTGGCCATAGATGCGCTCTTGAGATACCGCCCACGCTCACTTCTGGTGTGCAGTATTCTTTTTTCCCGATCCTCCCTTCATGGTATACTATCGGACATATCTTATACTCTCAAGAACGCATTTGGGAACACGTCCGCAGGCCGGCAAACGTGCCCCAGGCGTTCGCACAATGGCCTGAACTCATCCGACCCCATCAGGAGGTATCGTAGATGAAGCACTTCCTCACCCTGGCCGATCTCGGCCCGACCTCGATGCGCGAGATACTCGACCTTGCCGTGCGCATAAAACAAACGCGTCAAGCCGGTGAAGACACACCCTATCTTAAGAACAAGGTCTTGGGGATGGTGTTCCAGAAACCTAGTCTCCGAACCCGCGTCTCGTTTGATGTGGCGATGTTGCAGTTGGGTGGGAATGCACTTTACCTATCACCCAACGAGATCCAATTGGGGAGCAGAGAAAGTGTTGCGGATGTCGCGAGGGTACTCTCGCGGTATGTGGATGTCGTGATGGCGCGGGTCTTTGGACATTACGACGTCGTCGAACTCGCGAAGTATGCGAGCGTCCCGGTCATCAACGGCCTCTCGGACTACACCCACCCCTGTCAAGGTATGGCAGATTTTCTAACGATCCTTGAGTACAAGGGCGACTTCAGGGGCCGCAAGCTTGTCTACCTGGGAGATGGCAATAACGTCGCAACCAGCCTACTCTTCGGCGCGGCGATATTGGGGATGGATTGCACCATCGCGACGCCGAGGGGCTACGAGCTGCATCCCGCCGTCTGGGCCATTGGATACAAGCTCGCGGCGGAGACCGGCGCGCGACTGCAAGCCACGTACGATCCGCTAGAGGCCGCAGAGGATGCGGATGTACTCTATACGGATACTTGGACCTCAATGGGTCAGGAAGAGGAAGCGCAGCAGCGACAGACAATCTTCCCACCTTACCGTGTGGATGAGAGTAAGCTAACGCGGGCTAAAGAGGACGTGATGGTGATGCACTGCCTGCCGGCGCACCGCGGGGAGGAGATCACAGATGCCGTCGCCGACGGTCCGCATTCTGCGCTGTTTGACCAAGCCGAGAATCGGCTCCACGCGCAGAAGGCGATCCTGGTTTGGGCATTGGATGCTGCCTGATCTGGTGGCGTCACCCGCATACAATGGACTTTCGCGCTGCAGGATCTGACGGGTAGAGAGGTGATCTATGGCAGGGAATCGCTTGCGTTTTGAAGAAGCCATCCAGAGAGCCAACGAGTTTGTCTGGGCCGAGAAGTGGCAAGAAGCCGTGGCGGCCTATCGGCAGGCCCTGGACGAGAACCCAGATAACGAATCTGCCCTGTTGGGCCAGGCTTGGGCGCTTCTCAATGAAAGACAATTCGATGAGGCATTGCAGGTCTACCAGCGGTTGACCGAGCTCATACCCGCAGATCCTGGCCCTTACGAACGGATGGGTGAAATCCTGGAAAGTCAGAGTGAGATACAGCGGGCAGCTCAAGCCTACGCTGAGGCAGCGAAACGCTATGGACGCCAGGACCTTGTGGTCAAGCGTGCCACAGCTCTGGAATCCTCGGTGAAGCTAGAACCACATAACGATCGGCGCTGGTCAGATTTACTCGAGGTATACCAGACACAGAATCAGCCCCAGAAAGCGGTGCTGGCCGCGCTGTGGCTGGCATACCTTTACCAGGATCGCAAGCGTGACCGTGCCATCGCCCTGTGTCATGAAGTTCAGAGCCTCGCTCCACACGACCCCCGCCTGGGCCAAACGCTGATCCTGCTTCAAAGTAATCGCCCCATCCCGCAACCGCCCCCCATCGGCGCAGAGCAGGACATCCTACTGGACCAGGATCTGGATATCGGTACCGAGGAGCACATCCATGGCTCAGGGACACCGGTTGAGATTGCCAGACATCGAGCCCTGACCAAGCTGGCGGAGTCTATTTTCGCGGAAGACAGAATGGAGGTAGAGGGCGCGCCTCAGATGGAGGTTGACCTGCTGATCGGGCGCGCGGTTGATGCACAGACACGCGGTGACGTACGAGCCGCTATGCAACACTACGAGCGACTGCGGGACATCGGAGCATCCATGCCCTCCATCCACTTCAATCTCGGGCTTCTTTACAGGGAGCAGATGCAATTCGACAAAGCTATTGTTGAGTTTGAGGCATCATTGACCGATCCCGAATATGTTCTGGGAAGTCACTTCTCACTGGGTGAGTGTTATCAGGCTCAGGGAGACTTTCGTGAAGCGCTGAAGCACTTCCTTGAGGCGACCAAGGTGGTCGACGTTGCCATGATTGAACACGGACACGTGGACGACCTGATCCGGGTATATGAAGGGCTAACCCAGAGCTTGGTCAATACCGGCGAACCGGAGCGGGCCCAGGAGGTCAGCCAGATGCTTGTAGACTTTCTCGGTCAGCGGGGATGGGAAGATGGCGCCAGCAAAGCGCGCCAGCGGCTCGATGACTTAGCCCGTTCAGGCGCCGTGTTGAGCCTGGCAGAGTTGATCAGCATGCCAGGATCCGAGCAAATCCTTCGCTCTATCGCCCTGACCCAGGAATATGAGAGGCGCAACCGCCCTTATTCGGCCCTTGAGGAGCTGTTCCACACGCTCAGCACGACACCTGATTACTTGCCCTTGCATCACCTGTTGGCCGTCATCTTACGCGAGAGCGGACACCTCGAGGAAGCGATCGAGAAGTTCCGGGTTATCGCGCGAACGTATGAGATCCGCGCCCAGATGCCTCAGGCACTGGCGACCTATCAATCCATTCTCGAGACGTCACCTCTCGACGTGCCCACTCACCGCCGCGTGCTCGATCTCCTGGTGCAACATGGCCGCATCGATGATGCCCTGATACAATGCTTGGATATGGCAGACGCCTACTATCAGCTAGCGCAACCCGAGCGTGCCCGAGAAGCGTATACTGAAGCGCTACGACTGGCACCACGAGGCTCACCGGAAAAGACGTGGAGCTTGCGTATTCTGCACCGTATGGCGGACCTCGATGTCCAACGCCTCGACTGGAACGCCGCGATAAAGGATAATGAGGAGATTCTACGCGTCGCGCCGGATGATGAGCGGGCGCACCTGGCACTCTTTCGCCTCTATCCGCGAACCGGACGCCCGCATTTGGGCATAGGGGCGCTGGACAATTTGATCCGGCACTACGTTTCGAGCCAAAAAGTGCCGAAAGCCTTAGCGATCCTGGAGGATCTGGTAGAGGAACAACCGGCAAGCATTCCACTCCGTGCACGGATTGCACAGCTCTATCTGAACCTGGGAAATCGGGAAAAAGCGCTGATCCATCTGGATATGCTGGGCGATCTGCAGCTCGAAGCCGGACATAAAGATGCCGCAATCAAGACCATTGAGGCCATTATCGCATTGAACCCGTCAAATCGTGAAGATTATGTCAACCTTTACAGGGAAATGGCTCAACGAGAGCCCCCCGTTCGAGCATCGCGCGTGACCTGAAGATGTTGTCGATCCTACATTACCTGCTGCCCACAATGAACCGGCAGAGCCGATCCACCTAGCGATATGTGGAATCTAGAATGGCTGCTCCAGCGGATATCCTGGACGGACATCTTGGATGTCCTGATGGTGGCGTTTCTCTTTTTCTGGATTTTCTACGCCATCAAGGGAACACGCGCCGTGCCTCTCGTGCGCGGCATAACCGCGCTACTAATCTCGCTCGCCCTCTTGACGCGACTCGTCGAGCTACGTGCCTTTTCCTGGCTTATTGAACAGTTGCTGCCGGCTCTTCTTCTGGGCATTCCGGTTTTATTCCAGCCCGAGTTACGGCGGGCTCTGGAACAGCTCGGACGGGGACGCGTCCTCATCCTATCGCAAAAAGATACTGAGCGCGTTGTTAGCACGATCGAAAACGTCGTCGAGGCAACTGCGTACATGGCAGAGCGCAACATCGGTGCGTTGATGGTGTTCGAGCGCCATACTGGACTACAAGAATATATCGAGACGGGTATCATGATAAATGGTGAGGTGACACCAGAGTTGCTGATGACGATCTTCGATCATCATACCATCCTTCACGATGGAGCAGTGATCATCCGAGAAGGTCGGTTAGTCGCGGCAGCCTGTGTGATGCCGCTGACGGCAGCTTTTCTGGCCGACCGGGAGCTCGGCCTTCGCCACCGTGCCGCTATTGGCATTACCGAGGATGCCGATGCCGTCGCGGTAGTCGTGTCAGAGGAACGGGGGACGATTTCGCTCACGCACAGTGGTCGCATCATCCGTGATATTGACACGAAACGATTGGAGTCGATCTTACGTGCGTTCCTAATTCCGCGACAGCGGAAAGGGACGGGACCATTGTCGTGGTTGCGCCGATTACCGTAATGTCGCCAACCACTGGGAATAGGGAGCCATTGCTATGAGTCGCTGGATAAGTCGGAACCTGAGCCTATTTCTGATAGCGCTGCTGCTTGCATTCTTCTTCTGGGCAGTTGCTACTGAATCGGAAGATCCCACCCAGGTCAGAACCTTTGCAACACCTATTCCGGTTGAGATACGTGACCTTAATGAGGATATGGCCGCCTACGGTGCGGAGGACGCACGTGTCCGCGTCGAGATACGCGCCCCTCGCTCGGTCTGGGATAACTTACGTGCCGAGGATATCCGTGCCTATATCGATATGTCAGACGCGGTAACAGGAACGATGGAGGTTCCGGTAGAGATTCGGCTAGCCGTATCGCCAGCCAGCGTCACAAACATCACGCCGCAGATCATCGAAGTCACTGTCGAGCACATTGCAGAGAAAGAGGTAACGATCAGAACACAAGTTGACGGCAGACCCGCATTGGGCTACATGGTGCGTGAGACGGAGATTGCCCCAACGATGGTGCGTGTTCGTGGCCCTGAAACTCAAGTGCGTCGGGTCATGGAGGGGCGGATCAGCATCTCGATTGAAGGACGGCAGAGCGACTTGCGCAGTGATTATGTACCGACGCTGGTCAACGAGGACGGAGATGTGATTTCCGATCTGGAGATAGTGCCGGGATCCGTCACGGTTCATGTGGCGATTGCTCAATGGCTCAATACCCGCGAGGTACCCATCAATCCTACCCTAGTGGGGCAGCCGGCTTTCGGCTATCGTATCGCGAATATCGAAATTGATCCTCAAGTGGTGACTGTCTGGGGACGCTCGGATCTCCTGAATGCCAATGCGACACTGCAAACCGAGCCGATTGACTACGAAGGCATCACCCAGACACTCCAGAGCTCCGTAACGCTGCGGCTTCCCTCTGGCCTGCAGCTTCTGACCGGGCAACCTGTCGTCACCGTCACGCTCAGCGTCGAAGCCATTCGCAGTGGCGTCACGTTGGAGATCACACCTACAATCGAGGGACTTCAGCCCAACTTACAGGCTGACATAGAGGTAGACTACATCATCGTCATTTTGAGCGGTCCGATCTCGGCGATGGAGCAGTTAGGCACGACGGACGTGACCGCGGTGCTTGACTTGAGCGGGCTTAGACCAGGTGACTACAGTCTCATTCCCCAGATCGATGTGCCCAACGAAATCACAATCGAAAATACCTTCCCTGAGAAGCTCCCGGTCAAGATTGAGTTGGCCCCGGATACAGACGACAGCTTCGAGTAACGTAACGAGGCCGCGAATTCGCGGCCTCGTACTATCCGGTTCTTCATCGGGACGTGTTTAGCGCTTGCCGGCTTCCTGCAGGCCCTGTTTCATTGCGTTGAGTGCAAGCAACGCACATTTGACGCGGCCCATACTGAGGCGCACGCCGCCCATCAACTCCTGGACATCGCTCAATCCCATCTCGGAGATCTGGGCAGGTGATTTGCCCACCACCTCCTCCGTCAACATCGACGCCGCCGCCATACTCACCACACACCCCTGGCCCTCAAACATCACTTTCTCGATCTGCCCCTGATCATCAAGCCGCGCCGTTACGTGAATCTCATCCCCGCACGTGGGATTGTCCATTTCAATGTCAATATCGGCATCCTCGAGAACCCCATAATTAGTCGGATTGTGATAATGATCCAGAAGTTGCTCACGATAAAGATCGCCACTCATACTCTCTCCTATGCTTTACGTCGTTTCAGAATGCTCCGCCTGGCATAGCCCCTAGCGTCCCAGTAGGCGGACGACCTTGTGGAGGCCTTCAACAAGAACGTCGACGTCATGATTGTCGTTATAAAGGTAAAAGCTGGCACGTGCGCTCGCCGGAATACAGAACCGATCGTGCAGCGGCTGTGCACAATGGTGCCCGGCGCGCACGCAGATCCCCTCTTCGTCAAGAATCGCTGCGACATCGTGTGGATGTGCCGCGGGGAGCCAGAAAGATACGACAGCGCCGCGCTCTGTGGGGCCGGGACCGATGACCTCTAGCTCCGGAACTTCCGAAAGCCGGTTCATCGCATAGGCCACAATCTGCTGCTCGTGCTCGTGGATTGCTGCCATACCGATGCCAGAAAGAAAGTCGACAGCAGCGCCCAAGCCGATGACCTCAGCAATCGCCGGCGTACCCGCCTCAAACTTATAGGGGAGCTCGTTCCACTTCGACTCTTGCTGCTTGACAGTTAGGATCATGTCACCGCCATAGAGGAACGGCGACATCTGCTCCAGCAGGTCACGGCGACCCCATAATATGCCGACACCCGGGCCACACATTTTGTGACCAGAGAACGCCATAAAGTCAGCACCGAGCGTCTGCACATCTATAGACCTGTGGGGGACCGATTGGGCCGCATCCATAACGACGATAGCGCCTGCAGCATGTGCCATTTCCGCCACGTGCGTGACCGGCGGAAGGGTACCCAAGACGTTCGACATGACGGAACAAGCAACCAGTTTGGTGCGCCCGTCATCCAAGAGAGAGGGCACGACGTCCAGGTCGAGCAATCCGTCGTCGGTAACAGGAATATAGGCTAACTCTGCACCTTTGCGCCTGGCCAACGCCTGCCAGGGCACGATGTTGGCATGATGTTCCATTTCCGTGATGACGATCCGGTCTCCGGGGTGGATGTTAGCCTCACCCCAACTGTAAGCGATCAAATTGATCCCTTCCGTTGCGTTGCGAACGTTGATCACTTCGCCCACATCGGCAGCATTAATGAACCGAGCCACCTTGGCCCGGGCGTCCTCGTAGGCTGCGGTAGCTTCCTCGGCCAGCGTGTAGAGCCCGCGATGGATATTGGCATATCCGTGCGTCCATACCTGCACCATAGCATCGATGACAGGTTGCGGTTTCTGTGAACTTGCTGCGCTATCCAGATAGACCAGCCGCTTGCCGTTGATCTTCCGTTCAAATATCGGGAACTGTGCTCGAATGGCTGGGACATCCAGCGACATCAACAACCTCCTGCGATTAACTCTGATTGGACAAGCACCCTGTCGGCGCTTTACCAGGGACAAGTATAACACAAAAAAGAAGAGATTTTTAGACGTTAACAGTCCTCGGTCAAGTTGATCAATGCGTATTTTGATGTTACACTTGAAGAAAGGATAAACCACATCCTATCTTATTATGCAGTGCGAGGCGACTACCGATGGGAGAAGAGCCAAATTCGCAGGGGCGGCAACTGCCCCTCTTTTCTGTGGAGGGAAATGCCTCCGCCAAAGCGGTGCCTGCCGGCAAGCATCATCTTGCAGCAGACGCCTCGCTTGATCTTGCCATCGGCGCCTTCGAGAAATATATGCAAGAGCGAGGATTCACCCTGCATACGCAACAGGCTTTTCGCCTGGACATGCAGTTACTCAACGAATACTTGGGGCCGGCGACGGTAATCGGAGAGATCGGCACTGCCGCGCTGAACGCATTCCTGAGGTGGATGGATGATGCACGAGGTGTACCGTGTAGCCCCAAAACCTTGGAGCGCCGGATTACCACGCTCAAGGTCTTTTTCGGGTGGCTCGCAGAGGAGGAATCACTGCCGCGAGACATCGCCGCGCCCTTGATTCATCACGCCGTCTCCGCGCCGCTCCCAGACACGCTCAATGATAATGACATCACGGCTCTGCTTCAGGTGACCCAGGAGATGCGCCAGGGAACAGAGGAAAGGCGAGCTGATGCCCGTCCTCATCTCTTACTTACCCTGATTCTCAACACCGGTATAAAGAAGAGCGAGTGCACCGGCATTCACCTCAACCACCTCGATCTGGTCGATTCCACGAATCCGGCGCTATGGATTCGCTATCGTAATAACCAGCGGCGCCACAAGGAACGACGCATTCCTCTACCCGGTTTCTGGCCCCGTGTGCTCGATGAGTACCTGGAGCAGTATCCTACGCGCCAACGTCTCTTTCCCTGGACAGCAAGGAATCTGGAGTATGTGCTAACCGGTGTGGCAGACCAAGCGGGAGTGTCAAGATTGAGCTTTGAGACGTTACGCTGGACCTGTGCTTTGCGTGACTATCATGAAGGTATGGAATCGGACGCTCTACGCCGCAAACTAGGCCTCTCTGAGATCAGTTGGTATGAAGTCGAGAGCCGTCTCGACCTCCTCGCCCGACAGCGTACCTGACCAGCAGCCCAAATCGTGAGATTAGGCCCACCCTTGTCTCTGAACTAGGACACGATAAACCCAATGAATATTTCTATACTTACCCATGCGCGTATTTATACAGGCAGCTTAGCTCGCCCCTGGGCCCATAGCTTGGCTATCGTTGATGGTAAGGTTGCGGGAATCGATCAAGCTGCACTGGCTTGGCGCGACGCGCCCAATGCGCGTGTCGAGAATCTTGAAGAGGCTCTCGTCATCCCGGGACTCACCGACGCACACATTCACCTGATGTGGTACGCACGTAGCTTGAGGGAACTGGATCTGCGCGATCTTGATCGCGGCACAACTTTGGCACGTGTCGGAGAACGAGCAGCCCAGCTTCCGCCCGGCAGTTGGATTCTCGGACGGGGCTGGGATCAGAACATCTGGGAGGACACGAGCTTTCCCACGGGCGACGAACTGGACAGCGTGGCGCCGAATCATCCCGTTGCCCTGAATGCCAAGAATGGGCATGCGTTAGTTGCCAACAGCGCTGCCATGCAGGCAGCCGGTGTGACGGGAGAAACGGCAGATCCGCCCTATGGGAAGATCGCGCGCGACGAGCGTGGAGCTCCCACCGGTCTCTTCTTTGAGGACGCAATTGGACTGATCAACCGGTTGAAACCCGGGCTGGATCTCGAGACGCTGGTGGACCTCTACGACGAAGCCCAGCAGAATTTACTCCGGCAGGGCATTACCGGCGTTCACGATGTCGACGGCGATCCCGCCTTTGCAGCAGCTCAGGAATTGCGACGGCAGGGCAGGCAGCGCATCCGCATCGTCAAGTACGTTAGGGTTGAAGCGCTCGATGCCGTGATCAACGCGGGCCTGCGCAGCGGCTTCGGGGATGACTGGCTGCGCTTCGGTGGCCTCAAGCTCTTCGCCGATGGGGCGCTGGGTGCTCGCACGGCGGCCATGCTCTCGCCTTACGAGGAGGAACCTGACAATGTGGGGTTGCTCACACTCGGTCCTGAGCAGCTCCACGAGATCGCGCAGCGAGCCGCGAGCGAGGGCGTGGCCCTCGCCATTCATGCGATCGGAGACCGCACGAACCGGCTTGTGCTAGACGTACTGGAATCGGCAAAGCATGTCAACCCGCACCTGCGTCATCGTGTAGAGCATGTTCAGCTCATCACACCGGAGGATCAGAGACGGCTGGCATCTCAAGGATTTATCGCCTCGATGCAACCCACCCACGCCATCCACGACATGCGGATGGCGGACCGCTATTGGGGTGAGCGGAGCTCCCAAGCTTATGCCTGGCGGACGTTGCAGGATGGGGGCGCACGACTGGCGTTCGGCTCCGATGCACCGATCGAGGTCTTCGACCCCTTCCTGGGCCTTTACGCCGCCGTCACGCGCCGGAGTGAGCAAGATGGTTATCCGGGACCGGAGGGCTGGTATCCCGAGCAACGACTGACCCTTGGCGAAGCACTGAATGCCTTCACCTCAGGCGCTGCCTATGCCGCAGGAATGGAAGCGCGAGTGGGCTGTCTTGTACCGGGCTACCATGCCGACCTATTGGTCCTGGATCGTGACATCTTCGCACTTCCCGCGTCCGCACTGCTGGACACTCAAGTAGTCCGCACGATGGTCAGCGGCGTATGGCAGGAGTAGGCTAGATCAGTTCCTTGCGCTTCTCCTCCGCATAGCGTCGCAGAGACTTCAGATGTTCGCCCGGCTGGGCCTGGCTGGGCTTGACGGTGTCCTGGAGCGCACGGCTCCACCGCTCGACATTAGCCAGGCTTTCCTCCCAGAGCGCCACAAGCTCATGGTAATGAAGCGCGATCTGTTCGTCAATCTCTGTGAAGCGACCTACCGTCCTGTTATTGCTCAAATCTTGGCGGCGCCATCGATCTTCTTCTGCTACCCCCCGCTTCTGCCAATCGCGAGCAAAGGTGGCCTGCCACTCCTCCCACTGGCGCAGCAACCGCTCCTCGGTAATACGCTGCATCTCTGCGATCTCGTTTTGGCGCTTCTCGAGGCGCACCTCAAAGGCGTTGAGGCTCTCCAGCGCTTGCTTGTTCTGGTTGAACAAAAGCGCATAGCGTTGAGTTTGCTCTACAAGGCGCACGACTTCGCCTTCGACCTGTGCCGCCTGATCAAGATAGCGTTTGACCCGCTGCTCGCGCTGGAAGTCGGCAACGCGCAGCTCCTCGATGCGGGGTTCGTAGGACTTGGCTACCTCAATGGCTTCGTCAACCCGCGCCGGCAGCTTGCGGATATTGTCCTCCAGCCGGATCAGGCGAGCGACCAACTCATCACCACGCTGCCGCAGTCCGGGCAACTCACCCTCCACCTCGGCAATGCGGCGTGTGTCGGCGCGCCGCTGCTCTTCCAAGTAAACGATCGACTGCAGGCGGTCCTCCGTCCGCTTGGCCAAATCGGAGAGGGTATTGGCAGTCGTCTGAACCTGCCCCTGCAAGCGCTGCTCACCGGCAGCCCGCGCGGCGAGTTGCTCCTCATATCGGAACAATGGACGGATCTTCTTGTCCACTTCCGCAATCATATCGTTCAACATCTCAATCTCGCCACGACGTGTCTGATCCGCCTCGACACGTTCGCGGCGAACCTGTATCTTCAGGGCCTCAAGGGTGCTACTAAGATCGCGCTGGGTCGTCTCGATCATACCGGGATAGTCGTCTGTCCGACGAATGTCCGTTCGCAAGGTAACGATCTGCTGTCGCATCGACTCGATCTCTGTAGACTGGGCTTGAATGAGCTGCATCTGCTGCTCAAGGCGCTCGTTGAGCAACGCGATCTGAGCTTTGTCGCGCTTCCGCTCCTCATCCAACCAGCGTAGCATCTGCTCTAGCTGCGTGATTTCCATGTATTCACCTACCTCCGCGTATCAACAACGCCCCATTATACCTTGACTCGTGCTGCGACAAGGAGCGAGCCGGCCCCTAATCTTGCGCCGGCTCGGGCGCGGGGCGCGCGCCAGAACGTCGCAGTAGAGGAACCAGCACAGCCCGCTCCTCTGCGGACAGCACTCCAAGTTTCCATAGCAACAGCGGATAGACCACCATAACAACCAGCAGCGCCACAATCTGGTTTACGAGCAGCAACGGGAGGGCACAGCCTATCGAAATTGCCGCCGCCATCAGCGGCTTGCCTACAACCTCGCGCCAGCCAACTCCACCCAACCAGCGGTGCACGCCGATTAGAAATGGCACGAAGAGCACGAATTCGGCAGCGATATGCAGGGCCGCCGAGGCAGGATACCCATAGCGGGGCATAAGGATGAGGTTGGCAACTAACGAGAAGCCGAATCCCAGTAGAAAGGCACGCGTCAAGTAACGCTGTTTGTCGACGGCAATGAGCACATACTGAGTGATACTGTTTAGCCACCCAATGGGCATGGACCACGCCATCAATCGCAGCACTACCGCCGCTCCATGTAGAAACTCCGCGCCACCGAGAACAAGCACCATTTCGCGTCCCGCTATCGTGGCGAAGAGCGCC
>SLDA01000332.1 GCA_007125545.1 Thermoflexales bacterium
CCGAGGGGCTTCACGCTCCGCCTCTACGACCGCGCCCTTGCCGAGAGCGCGGAGGGTCTGGCCGAGTTCTGGTCCGGCATCGACAACTTCCTCGCCAACGGGTTCGGCTATGCCCTGACCAGGGGTAGCGAGGTTGCCGGCCGCTGCCATACCGTCCTATGCGGTGCGGGTGAGGCCGAGATCAGCATCGAGACCGCTGAAGGTTACCGGCGCCAGGGTCTCGCCACGCTCACCGCCTGTGCGTTCATCGAGCATGCCTTGCACAAAGGCATGCAGCCCGCCTGGTCGTGCTGGTTCAACAACGATGCGTCCATCGCGCTCGCCGGGGATCTTGGCTTCGTCAGTGCGCCCGATATGCCCGTCTGCGTGGTCGTGCTCGATTCCACGTCGTGACCTGGGTTCATGATCTCCCGGGCACCTCCTTTTTGACATTCCTTTCACCATACGTATACTTGGTTCAAGCATTCGCACGCCCGTGAGGAGACCATGCGCATCACCGACACCGAGACCCTGCCAGATAACTGTGCCTGCGCGGCGCCCGGAAAACACGGCTTCTACAAGCGCCAGGGCTTGCTTCCCCGACCCGCCGAAGCCCCGGCTACGGAGCTCCCCTACAGCGATACTCCAGGCCTTCACGACTCGCTCCTTCATATATAAGCTCAGGAGGTCAACCCATGAACATGACGAATAGTGCAGTCGCTCCACCCGCCGAAGCCCGGCGCGGCAGTATCGCCAAGCGCGCCGCGCAAATTGTGGTCATGCTCGTGCTCATCGCCGCCACGCTCTTTATCCCCGTGGGCAACGTGGCGTGGACCTGGGCCTGGGTCTACCTCGGCCTCTACCTTCTCGGCATCGCGGTCAGCGCTTTCTTTATGCTCCGCACCAACCGGGAGGCCATCGCGCGGCGCTCCGAGTCCGCAGGCGGTGAGGACTGGGACCGGATCTTGGCCGGCATCTTCAGCGTCGTCTACTTCCTGGGCATCCCGCTGATTGCCTCACTGGACACCCGCTTCGGCTGGACCAACGAGCTTGCGCTCGGCGTGCACATCTTGGGCGGGATCCTCTTCGTACTCGGCTTTGCTCTCTTCAGCTACGCTATGATCACCAACGCCTACTTCTTCACCGTCGTGCGCGTTGAGATGGATCAAGGACACCGGGTCTGCAAACATGGCCCCTACAGGATTATGCGCCACCCCGGATACAGCGGCCTCATCCTTCAGTCTCTGGGCGCGTCGCTTCTCCTGGGTTCCCTGTGGGCGCTGGTACCGGCCATCCTCTCCAGCGCGCTCCTCGTCCTTCGCACGGCCAAGGAGGATGATACCCTCCACGCCCAACTGAAGGGCTACCATCGCTACACAAAACAGGTGCGTTACCGCCTGCTTCCGGGTATCTGGTAGCCGCCACAGCGACGGAAACTCTTATGCAATCGAACGTCTGGAGCTACCCGACGATCGCGCTCATCGTCGCGCCCGTCCTCTTCGTCGCCGCGGTCATGGGCGTAATCATCTGGTCCAGCCTACACGAGCGGCGGCAGCGCCGAGACCGGCACGACGAGCTGCTCAGCTTTGGCTTTACCCCGCTCCCGGCAGCTCCGACCGAGCTTCTCCGCAGGGTTGGCTCTCTGCGCAATGGCGACCCTCTGCGCGATGGCGACACTCCTCAGGAAGTGGTGCTGCGCCGCGTCTACCACCAGCCTATGGCCGGGGCAGACATGTACCTTTACGAGATGCAAAGCAGCGACAGTGGCAGCAGCACAGGCAGGCTCTCCAGCGACCTCGCCGTCATTGCACCCGCGCTCCGTCTGCCCCGGCTCACGCTCGTGCCCCACTTCAGTCTGCACGGAGCGATGGGCGATATACTGGGGGGCCTGGCCAAGAACGCCGTCAACTCGGCCCACCTGAGGATGGGCCTTCTACCCGTGAAGATCGATGATCCGCCCTCCTTTACTCTGCACTACGCCGTTATGGGACACGATGCCGGTGCGGTACGGGCGTTCCTCACCCCCGCCAGGCTGCTGGATCTGCTCGCGCTGGATCGGAAATACGCCATCGAGGGTGAAGCGGACATCTTCGTGATCTCGACGGCCATGGCAGAACTGATGACAGTCCGCGGCAGTGAGGGGCACGGACTCATCGATGCCTACACGCTACGGCAGGACGCCGAAGAACTACTGGCCCTCTTTGGCGAGCGCAAGTATGCTTCCGGCGGATGAAAGTAGATCACCGTCAACCCTACAACACACCCAACTACCAAGGAGACAACGTTCACATGCAACACACGCAAAGATTCTGCACGCAATGCGGCTCGCCCCTGGCTTCCGACGCCCGCTTCTGCGGAGCCTGCGGTCACCCGGTGCGCACCCCGGAGCCCGTGATGACCGTCACGCCGCCCGCGACCGATCCCGTTCCGGCAGCGCCGCGCTCCGGCCCCCCAGCCGCGTCGCCCATCGCGGCACCTGCGGGCTCTTCCGAAGATGCGAGAGCGGCAGCCCCACAACCCGCCTCGCGACCGCCCTTTCTGCGTCCGGCAGCGTCCGCTCCGGTCCGTGACGTAGCCGGGGCTTCAGCGTCGACCGGCGTAGCTCCGGCAGCACATACCGAGCGGATCGTGAGCACCATTCCCGGCTTCCAGCGCAGAAAGGGTTTCCTCGGCCTGGGCATGGAATCGTTCACTGTGGTGCTGACGCCCAGCCGCATTGTCTTTATCTATCTGGATAACAAGACGATGAACGCCTTCATTACAGAAGCGCGTGAAACTGCCAAGAGCCAGGGCAAGGGCTGGATAGGCCAGGCTGCAGCGCAGATGGGCTGGGTCAACTTGATGGTCGAGCGACTCCAGACGCTGGGATCTGAGGCCGCGCTCGCGCAGTATCCGGGCAGCTTCTTCATTCCCAATAGCGCGATCTCCCAGGTGCGGGTCAAGCAGCGACACAACCACGACTACGAGCAGCCGGATAACGAGCCCCTCCAAATCACCTTCGACACGACCACGGGCAAGCAGAAGTTCACGCTCCCGACATCAATGGGCATTCACGAGCGCGAGCTCAAACAGCGCCTTCAACAGACACTCGGCGCCATCGTCCGCTAACAGCGTAGAACCAGCGCTATGAGCACACCTATGACAGGCACCGAACACCCAAGGTTTGAGTTCAGCCTCCGAGAGTTCGGCGGCTCCCTGGGCGACTTCGGCACCCTGCTCCCACTCGCCGCCGGCTACATCGCTATCAACGGGCTCAACCCGGCCGGCCTCTTCGTGATGCTCGGCCTGACGAACATCGCGCTCGGCTTGGTCTATCACTTACCGATGCCGGTGCAGCCCAAGAAGGTCATCGCCGCCGTAGCCATCAGCCAGGGATGGGCGCCCACGCTCGTCTATGCATCGGGCCTCGGCCTGGGACTGACCTGGCTCTTCCTCGTGTTTTCGGGACTGCTGCATAAACTCGTCAGATGGACCCCCACCTACCTCGTGCGCGGAATTCAGTTGGGCTTGGGCATCGCCCTGGGCCTGCAGGCCGTCAGGATGATGACGCCGGCACCCTTGCTGGGCGCTCTGGCGATCGGGATCATCATCCTGCTTCGCAAGAGCCGCTATGCACCGGCATCCGTCGTAGTGATAGGTGTGGGGATAGCGTTGGTCGCCTGGCGGGGCGATCTGAGGCACGTCCAGTTCGGCTTCACCCTCCCGCCCCTGACACCACCCCACCCCCGCGATGTCTGGCAGGCGATGGTGCTGGCCGGCTTCGCGCAGATCCCGCTCACCCTCACCAATTCCGTTATGGCCACCGGCACCCTGATTCGCGACTACTTCCCCGAAAAGCCCGTAGGTGAGCGCAAGTTGATGCTCACGATGGGCGTCACGAACCTGATTGTCTCCTTCTTCAGCGGTATGCCGATCTGCACCGGTTCCGGGGGATTGGCCGCCAAATACTACTTCGGAGGGAGGACGGGAGGCGCGTCGATTATGGAGGGTCTGATCGAGGTCGCTATCGGGCTCTTTCTCAGCCGCTCTATCGTCGACGTGATGGAGGCCTTCCCGTTGGCCCTCGTCGGGGGCATGCTGCTATTGGTCGGCATCCAGTTGGGATCACTCGCCTTCAGACTGCGCGGCTGGCCCCTGATTCTGGCGGCAATCACCGCCGGCGTCTCCGTCGCCACAAACATCGGCGTGGGCTTTGTCGTGGGCCTGGGTCTCTCAGTTGTGGCACGAGAACTCCACCGCCGTGGGAGGCTCCCCGCCCTCGGAAGGCCAAGCGACAATGACGGCCTCGACGAACGCTCGCAACGGGACGGCTAAGAGTCACGGACACCGACGCGAGCAGACGCCCTCAATTCTTGATACGCTGATTTGCAGGCTGCCCATCTTCCCATTTGCTACTCGCTGACTCTGGTGTAGCATGATGACCAACACTCGAGACCGGCGTAGGCGGGGAATGAGCCTTTGCGAAATCCTTGGATGCATAGGGTCGACCAGCTGAACTGGCGGCTGCTCCTGCAGCGCGTCATCATCCTCTGTCTTGCGGGCGGGCTTTTGCTCTATGCCGCGTGGCCCTGGCTTCCGGGGAGGCGTGGACCGGCGGTCCGCACCATCGTCCTCTATGGCTTCAGCATACTCGGCGAGATGATGAATGGGGCCGTCTTTCCCGAATTTCAGGCGGAGTGGGAGGCCCGCACCGGAGAGCGCGTTGAGCTGGTCTCCGCTTTCTCAGCTTCCGGCACTGTCACCAATCAGATGATTCTCGGGGTGCCGGCCGAAGTCGCCATTCTGTCCCTGGAGCTCGATGCGCTGCGGCTGGTCGAGGCAGGGATAGTACCCGGTCCGCTGTGGCGCGATCTGCCACACGGTGGCGTGCTCAACCGCACGCCCTTCATCATCCTCGTGCGTCCGGGCAATCCCCGTGCGATCGAGGACTTTGCCGATCTCGCCCGGCCCGGCGTCGGCGTCGTCCACCCGGATCCACTGACCTCGGGTGGTGCGCAGTGGGCATTGCTGGCCGAATACCACTCCGTGCGCATGCTCGGGGGCACCGACGCCGAGGCCTATGCGCAGTTGGAGGCTATCTGGCACAACGTCGTCGCGCAAGCAGCCTCTGCCCGCGCCGTCCGTACTCAATTCGAGAGCGGTTTCGGCGACGCTCTTATCACCTACGAGCAAGAAGTGCTCAGCGATCGTTGGCGTGGAAGATTGGAGGGAGAGATCGTCTACCCTCAGAGTACCATCTTCAGCGAGCACATCGTGGTCATCCTGGACCGCAATATCGCGCCCGAGCAGCGGGAATTGATCGACGCCTTTGTGGAGTTCCTCTGGAGCGAGACCGCCCAACGGATCTATGTGGATTATGGTTTCCGCAGCGTGGATGAACACCTGAACGCAGCCAACCCCGATTTCGGTCTGATCCCCTTTCCCTTCACGGTGGACGAGTTGGGCGGCTGGCCTCAGGCCAAGCGGGAGATCGTGGATGGTATCTGGCGCAACCAAGTTCTACCGGAGGTGGGAAGATGAACCCATTCAATCCAGTGCCACCAGAAAGAACCTCACGCTTCCGCCGCGGACCAGGGCGCCCTCGCAGGCAGGCCGACAGCGGAACAGCACGACCCGGCGCAACCTCCCGGCTGCCTCTGGCCCTACTGCTGGCAGTGCTGCTTCCCCTGCTCCTGATGCCCCTGGCGTCGATCTTTGTCTTTGCGGGACGCGATGGCCTGCGCGGCTTCCTCCAAACCCTGGCTCAGCCGGACGCGCAGTTCGCCTTACGCTTCTCGCTGCTCATCGCCTTCGCAACGGCGCTGTTCAACGGTATATTGGGTACTTTCGCCGCCTATGTGCTCTCCAAGTACCGCTTCCGCGGGCGTGAGACGCTCAATGTGGTGGTCAACCTGCCGGTGGCCATTCCCACCGTCGTTGTGGGCACGTCCCTGCTCCTTCTCTGGGGACCCATCGGGCTGCTGGGCCAGTTCCTGGACCCCCTTGGAATCCAACCGATGTTTGCCCCGGCCGGGGTGTTGTTGGCCCACCTTTTTGTGACATTCCCCTATATGCTGGGCGCGGTCAAACCGGTGCTGGATGAACTGGAAGTCACCTACGAGGAAGCGGCCTACACCATTGGCGCAAATCGCTGGCAGACGTTCTTCTTCATCATCCTACCGGCGCTGCGCGGCGGTCTCTTCTCGGGCCTGCTGCTCACCTTCGCCCACTCACTCGGTGAGTTCGGCGCCACCGTGATGGTCAGTGGGAACTTGCGTCTTCGCACCCAGACGGCGCCGCTCTACATCTTCGCGCAGTTTGAGGCAGGAAACATTGAGGCAGCGAACGCCGTTGCCGCCGTGCTCGCACTCCTGTCCTTTGCGATCTTCATGTTGCTGCAGCGGTTCACCCAGCAGCGGAGCACAAGGGGGAGCTGATGTCCATCATCCTGACTGAACTGACAGCACGTTTTGGCCCGGATATCGTCGTCAATCGCGTCTCGCTGGAAATCGCGGACGGCGAACTCTTTGTGCTC
>SLDA01000003.1 GCA_007125545.1 Thermoflexales bacterium
CTGATCGGCAGACCGATTCTGATCGGCAGACCGATTCTGATCGGCAGACCGATTCTGATCGGCAGACCGATTCTGATCGGCAGACCGATTCTGATCGGCAGACCGATTCTGATCGGCCGGATCCAGGTAATGGTCATAGGGTGGGGTGACAAAGCATGAATTCCTTGCTACAACACCTTGTCGGACAGCTCGCGATCCGTACCCGGATCTGGCTGGCAGTGCTGCTTCTGGCTGGAATGGTGCTGTTGCCGATACCGCTTGTTCTCGGCGGACAGCAGCTGCGGCTGTCCGAGCTGCAAAGCGCAACCCAGGAGTTCACCGAGACGGAACGCTCCCTTCTCGCCGCCCGGGCCCATATCGAAGCCTCGCGCGCGAAGTTACTCGACTATCTTGATGGTCGTGCACTTACTGCAACCGGCGCCTTGGCCGAGACAGAGCAGAGCCTCACGCGCCTCGATGCGGTTATGGAAGTGCCCGGGACCATCCTTATCCAGGATAGCACTGGCTCGGTCGCTGAGCTACGGGCTGAGGTGCGCGATCTGCGACTCGCGCTCGATGAATACCATGATCTGATCCAGCAAATACAAAGTGCCTGGTCTGTTGATGACGCCGACCGTGCGTCGGGGATCGCGACTCAGGCGCTTGACCTGGTGGAGAGACTGGCGAGTACTGCCGAGAGGTTGATCGCGGAGAGTGAATCTGCGCGCATTTTATCAGAGTCTGCTGCCCGCGCCGATACCCGGAGCTGGATGATCCGTGCAGGTCTCACATACGCTCTCGGCAGTGCAGCCTCCCTATGGCTGGCTTTTGTGCTCGTACGGTCGGTTACAAAAACTGTGGACACCTTGCGGGCGGGTGCCGAACGCTTGAGTGCTACGCCCTCCGGGCCCCTGGTTCTCGGGCCGGTGGCCCTGGACGGTGACAATGAACTCGCCATTGTGGCGGACGCGCTCAACAAGCTAAGCGCAGATCGGGCACACTCCTATCAGCTGCTGGAAAGCCGCGTAGAGGAGCGCACGGAATCGCTGGGGCAGCGGATCAGGCAATTGCAGGCCGTGATCGAAGTGGCGCAGATTGTCGCAGATCTCTCGACGCTGTCAGATGCGTCCACCCGGGTGATCGACCTGGACATACTCCTGCAACAGATTGTGGACGTCATCCAACGTCGATTGTCCCTCTACTACGTGGGACTCTTTCTGGTAGAGAAAGCGCCGGTCGGTGAAACTCCCATCAGTAGCCTTGAGAGCATCGTGTTGCGAGCTGGCACGGGTGAAGCCGGTGCCGGCATGATCGCGCGGGGGCATCGGCTCTCTGCTAACGAGGGGATGATAGGGTGGTGCGTGGCCAATGGGCAGGCCCGGGTCGCGCTTGAGGCTGAGACCGATCTGCTCCGGGTAATAAATCCCGAGTTGCCCGCGACTCGTTCTGAGGCGGCTATCCCATTGCGAACTGTGGTTGATTCCGAGGACGTAACCGACTCGATCGTTGACCTGATGGGCGACGAGCGACCGAGTGTATCCCGTCGAAGTGTCATGGGTGCTCTGACAGTCCAAGATGATAGGCCCGGAGCGTTTGACGAAGGGACTATCGAGCTGCTGCAGCTGATGGCGGATCTGCTCGCGGTAATGATCGACAATGCCCGGCGCTATCGCGACGTGTCGATAGCCCTGGAAGCCGTTCGCCGTTCCTATAGACAGCAGACGCGTGAAGGCTGGATGCGCCTTCTAAGTAGGGAATCCGCCGCAACCGGCTATCTGCTCACCGGATCGGAGAGACTGACCAGTCTGGAGAATCGGGCGATGGCCTCCCCAGATTGGGATCAGTCTATGCGCCAAGCTATGGGAACCCAGCAGGTGGTCGAGTCGGACGGAACTCTGGTGGTACCGATCGCCGCACGCGGGCAGACCATTGGCGCCGTACGTTTGCAGCGGAGCGCTGCCGCGAACGACAACGGGCGCCAAACAGGTGACCCGACCCCCCGTGGGCAGGCCACGGCTAGTTCGCCCGATACTCCGGAAGGAGCACAGCCGTGGTCCAGCAAAGAACGTGGCCTGGTTCAGACAATCGTGGAGCAGTTGGGACTGGCCCTCGATAGTGCCCGGCTCTATGAGGATACGCAGAATGCGGCCGTTCTGGAGCAGGTGATCGGTGAGATGACATCCCGGGTACGAGCCGAAGTGGAGATTGAGGCTGTGTTGGAACGTGCGCTTGCAGAGCTGGGGCAGGTTCTGGGCGCGGAGCGGGGCTCAGCGTTCCTGGCCTTTGATGAAGTGGGACTCCGTTCCGATGGCATCACCAGTTCCGACGGCAGTATAAGTTCTGACGGCAGTGTAAGTTCCGACGGCAGCATAAGTTCCGATGGCAGGGAGGAGGTGCAGGAGTGAGGGGAAGCGTAATATGAGCGGCAAGACCTCTCGCCTGAGGAAAAGCGAGCCACGCCCAGTGCGCTGGCTCACCATGATTGCGGGCCTATGGCATCGCGTGATCTCCGTGAGTGGTGTTCCGCCTGGGCCCACAGGACAGGCAGCAGAGCAGGATAGTCGGGTGCGGCGTGGAGAGTTGCTGAACACCTTGGTGGTGGCAGCGACATTGGTTGCCTTCGGCGTGCTCCTCGTTCTAGAGGTTGGGCGGCAGCGTGGGTACCTGGCGACACAAGGGCAAGCGGCGACGATTATGGCTTTTCCGCTGGCCATTCTCCTCCTGGGCGCGCTCTGTTTCTGGCTCTGCAAGCGCGGACGGGTGGAGCTCGCTGTTCATATCTACGTGTGGGTTTCCCTCGTGGCCGTGGTTGCGGCAGCCGGCATTGTCAATGGCTACCGTTCGGCAACCTGGCTGTTGGTGATTTGGCCCGTGGTGCTGGCGGGAAGTTTGTTGAGTCCCTTCACCGGTCTCGGCTTTGCCATCGCCGCACTCGCCGTGTACGGCGGGTTTGCACTTGTTCAGGCTGCGGGCTGGTATGTGCCGCTCCTTCCTACGCCGTTGGAGAGCTTCCCCTTCTTAGCTCTTGCTTTCGGCTGGCTGATGACGGTGGTCGCGGTAGGTCTGGTCAACGCCATCAACGGTGCCAGTCTTCGGGGTGCCGTTAACCAACTCCGCGAGACCTCGCGAGCGTTGGATCAGTCCCGACGGGAGCTGTCTCTGCGAGTAGATGAGCGGACGGCAGAATTGCAGGCCCGTGCAGAGCAGTTCCGGGCGATCGCTGAATTGGGACAGTTGACCCACTCCAGCGGACTCACCACGTCGCTGACAGGAGTCAGCCACACCGATCCCAATACATTCCTGAAACGTGCCGTCGACTCGATTGGCGAACGTTTAGGCTTCTATCACGTGGGCGTTTTTTTGCTGGATCATGGGCGCCAGTGGGCCGTGCTGCGGGCAGCGTCGTCGGAAGGAGGCCGGCGCATGGTGCTACGGGGGCATCGTCTGCGGGTTGGCCAACAGGGAATCGTGGGATATGTGGCAGAGAGAGGTGTTCCCCGATATGCACTGGACGTGGGCGATGATGAGACATGGGTCGACAACCCGGACCTGCCTGATACGAAGTCGGAGATAGCCCTTCCACTGAAAATAGGCGAGCGGGTAATCGGTGTGCTTGACATACAGACGCGCCGGTCCGCTGCCTTTGGCGAAGCGGATCTGGAAACGTTCCGGATTCTCGCCGACAGCGTGGCCGTCGCGATCGAGAATGGGCGCTTGTTCCAAGAGACACAGGAGGCGATAGCAAAGCTGCAGCGTTATCAGAATGAAGATGCGGTGGCCGCTTGGCGGCAGGCGCTGGCGCGCCGCCGTATGCAGGTGGGATTCAACTATGCCTTCGGCGAAACGCAAGCGGTGCACTCTCCAGGAGATGCTGAGGGTGGGGTGGAGACAGCTAGGATCACCGTGGACGAAGAGGCTGTGACTTCGGCAAAGCCGGATCTCTCGACACTGCAGGGCGTCACACGAGTGCGTGCCGCGAGCGGTGATTATCTGCTGCTGGCTCCCGTAAGTGTGGCGGGCAGGCGGTTGGGTGCGCTCACGTTTGAGCGTAACCGGCCCTGGAGTGATGAAGCTGTGCGACTGGTGACCTCAGTGGTAAGCCAACTGGATCTTGCCTTGGGCAATGCACGGCTGCTGGAAGAGACCCGGTTGCGGGCGCGTCAGGAAGCAGCGCGCAGCGACATTGTCGGGCGCATTCGCGCGATGACCAGTACGGATGCGATTCTGCGCCACGCTGCCGAGGAGCTGGGGCGCGCACTCCAAGTGGAACGCAGCCGGATTCAGTTGCGGCCGTTTACGGATGACGTGACACATGACAACTGAGCCGCGCACAGTCTTTCCGGTAGGAGGTAGTGAATAATGCGTAAGCGGATCAGAGCTGCAGACCGTGCGCCGAACCCTGCGGCACGGCCACGAGGCCTAAGCCTCCGCTGGCGCATAATCTTGACGTTGATCGGGTTGTCCCTGCTCCTCCTGGTGCCGACCTTTCTCTTAGTGGGCCGCCTCTACTATAATGCCTATCGCGAAGCTTATTGGAGCACAGCAGGCGTCGCGGTGCAACAGCTGGACCAGAGGATAGCGGATGTTCGGCCTTTCTACCAGACGTTCACTGAGGCCCCCAGTCTGCCGCAGATAGTTCGAGACGTGGCGGACAGCTCTGACGATATCCAGTTTGTCGCCCTTGTCGATGAGAGCGGACGCGTGCTGCTGCACTCTATGCTGGGATATGATGGCAGTGTGGTTGAGGGTTACGGCGACCTGAGCCGCGGAGCGACCTACCACGGCAGTGGGCGGGGCGCGTACAATGTCGTGCTACGCGATCTCGATGTTGGCAGAACCTACCTCGTTTGGCGGTCGGTATCAGGAGAACCACCTGGCAACGTCCCTACCTATATTTTGGTAGCCGAGCCGGCGGCCCTGGTAGATCCTCCTGTGCTTCCGCTCGTGATCGGAGCGGTCGTGGCTGCGACGCTCCTTGTTGTCCTGATCCGCTTCGCATTGTACCGTCTAGTCGTCGAGCCTCTTCATACTCTGGCAGAGGGGGCGGCGATCGTGGGCGCGGGAGACTTGGCGCACAGGATCGCGGTGGGCCGCGAGGATGAGTTGGGTTTCGTCGCACACGCTTTCAACGAGATGTCGGCGCAACTCAACGCACTTGTCACGCGGCTTGAGCAGAGCGTGGTCGATCGCACCTCCGCTCTCCAGCGTCGCAATGGACAGCTTGAGGCAGTCAGTATCGTGGGCCAGGCGGCGGCACGCGAACGCAACGTCGCCACGCTCCTGGAGACCGCCGCCGACGAGATCACGGCCCACTTTGGCTTCTATCATACAGGGATCTTCATCCTCGATGGACCACATCAGTGGGCTGTGTTGCGTGCAGCTTCCTCGCCGGGAGGACGGCGTCTGTTGGCTCGTGGGCACCGGCTGCGCGTGGGCTTGCCCCACGAAGTCGAGGGTGAAGCCGGTACCGGTATTGTGGGATATGTTGCGGCCACCGGGAAGTCGCGGATTGCCCTCAACGTCGGCGAAGACGCCGTCTGGTTCAACAATGTTTATCTGCCCCTCACCCGCTCTGAACTGGCGCTGCCGCTGGCTACCGGAGCCGAGGTCGTTGGTGTGCTCGATGTCCAAAGTGAAGATATCGCTGCGTTTAGCGAGGAAGATATCAGGTCTCTGCAGCTGGTGGCCGATCAGTTGACAATCGCCTTGGCTAACGCTCGGGCGCTGGAGGGGATGGAATCCGCGCTTGCCGAACTCCGGGATCTGCAGGTGGACTATAGCCGGCGCGGCTGGGCCCGGGTGACACAGCGTATGCGCCCTCTGGCCTACGAATACGATCGTGTTGAGACGACGGCGGTTTTGCCATTGCCCGTTCCGGAGGAATTGGCCGCGGGACAGGTGCCGCACAAGATTGTTATGGACGGAGAAGCGCCTGTGGTTATGGAAGCGCTCCGTGTCGGTGATCAGGTGCTCGGCTATCTCGGTCTATCAGATTCGCAGCGACTCTGGTCGGAGGAAGAGCTGGCGCTGGTCCGGAGTGTGGGTGAGCAGGTAGCGCTGGCTCTGGATAATGCGCGGCTCTTCGAGGACACACAGCGAAACGAGCGCCAGCAGATGCTGATCAGCCGTGTGCTTCAAGCGGCGTCGGATCCGGAACTCTCTACAACCGCCGTACTGCGGGAGATTGGGAGCATCTTGGCCCAGGGGCTCGATATGGCCGTTTTGGTGTTTACCTTGCCCTCTGCCATGCTGGCGCTGATAGCCGAAGAGCAGGGTTTGGATGGGATGCCGGACACTTCGGCTTCCATCTATGCGCATACATTTATGGATCCGGATGGATGCGATCTTATGGCGCCGGAGCAAGAGGTTTCGCTTACCCGTGAGCAGCTGTTATTCTTTCATGGGTTGACCGAACCCATTACCGGACCCAGTATTCTGACAACGGGATTGATCGACAGGTCCGAGCGCTCGTCGTCCCTGGGAGCCGCTGATCTGGAGCAAGATCCGGTGTTGTATGTCCCGATTGCGCGCGCCGGCGGTGGTTCGATTCGTGCGGAAAGTTTTCTGGGCCTGTTCCGGTTGCGCGACGCACCTCCCCTTGACGCGGAAACGCGTGAGCTAACGCAGAATCTGGCGAGCCAGATCGCGGTCGTACTGGAGAACCTTAACCTCTCGGAGGAGACTCAGCGGCGCTCGGAAGAGCTGCGAGACCTGTATCGCATTTCGCTGGTACTGAGCGAGCTGCTTGAGCCTGTAGACCTGCTCAATGAGATCGTACGCCAGGGAGCCCAGTTGCTGGGCGCGGATGCGGCGAATCTCTGGGTCTTTGATAGCGAGGCCCAGATGCTGAGCCTTATGTTCGAGTATCAAGGTGGAGCGGAGGGGCGATTGGATCCGGGACAACCCCGCGTACGCCTCCATGCAAGTGCGGAGCGGTGGGAAGGACTCGTGGGCCAATCCTTGAATGAGGAGCAGACTATCGTAGTTCCTGATTATTCGATCTGGGCTGGACGCAGGGACGACCTCGTGAGCAGCCGGTTTCATGGAATGATGGCAGTTCCTCTAGTCGGTCGCTTCGGCTCGCTTGGTGTGTTGGTCGTGTTGTCCGAGCGGGTGGGGTTCTTCGGTGAACGAGAAGCGGGTCTGGGCGAGCTCTTCTCCGCGCAAGCGTCAGCGGCGCTGGAAAACGCCCGGCTCAATCAGGACGCTCAGCAGCGGGCCGAAGAATTCCAGCAGCTCTACGAAGCTGGAACAGATCTCATCACGATTCTGGATTCCGAGCTACTCTTGACACGAGCGGCAGAGTGGGCGCGTCGTGTCTTCGGAGCCCAGCGAACTGTGGTCTACCTACGTGATAGCGAGTCCGGGCGGTACGTGAGGGGCGAGAGCGTGAGCGATCCGCGATATCTTCCGGACGAGGAGTCCGATCAACCCGGTCTGGGTGGGCTTACCGAGACTATCATCCGAACCAGGCGGCCCTTGCTCATCCGTGACAACACCAACTTTCGCGCGCAGATGCGTGCCGGTCGTACCGAAGACACCCTGCCGGAAGTCGCAAACCTGGAGACCGGTCGAAGCTTGGAGCGATTGACGAAGATTGGATTGATGACGCAGATGGGCGCGCCCTTGAGAGTCGGTGACGAGGTCTTGGGCGTATTGTTTGTGAATGGCGCCGCAGTCGATCAGTTTGACGACCGCGATCTTAGCCTCCTGGAATTCCTCGCCGCCCAGGTCGCTTCGGCGCTGCAGAACGCAATCCAGTTTGGGCAGACCGAGCAGGCGTTGGCGGTCGTGGGCCGGCAAGCTCGCTATCAGATGAACATTTCCCAGGCCGTGGCGCTTCTCAACGAGCATGGTACTGTGGTGGCCTCCGAGTTCCTGCACCTTTTGTGCCAAGCGTCGGAGGTGCCGGTCGCTTTGTACTTCCGGTCGCAGTCAGCGGCGGGGAATGGAACGGGCTCCTGGCAGATCTCAGCCTCGTGGGTTGCGGGGCACGAGTCGGAGGCGGGCTTGAGAGATGGCTTGCTCCAGCATCTCTCGGCTTCGCCGGCTGCTTCCTACTGGGCACAGCTGATCCAGGCCCACGGATCGATGATGCAGCGATGTCAGGACATGCCTTCTGCGGAGGCTAAGCTTCTCGCTGATTGCGGCCTGGGCGCAGCGTTGGCCTTGGGGGTGCCTGAAGAGGCGGCGATGCCCGGCTTTATTGTCCTCTTGCGGGAGAATCTCGTCTTCCAGGACTGCGAGGACGTGGATTTTGAGCAGAGACGTACGCCTTTGTGGAGCGATCAGGAAGTCGTGGCCCTGCAAACGGCGTCGGCAGCTCTCTCCAACACTCTCGCCCGCGAGCGCCTCTTCGGCCAGGTACAGGAGACGCTGAACGAAACTGAGGCGTTATATCGGGGGAGTGCTGCACTGGGCGAAGCTAGCACCTATGAGGCCATTCTGGACGTTCTGCTGGCCCACACGGTTATGGGTGAGCAGGTCTCAACGGCAACCCTGCATTTGCTGGATGAGCTATGGGGCAGTGATCTTTCGACTGTGACGCGGCCTGCCTATTCGGAGATTGTAGCAGCGCGGTCGCGTCAGGTTGATTCCGATTTGGCAGCTCCGGAGCTCCAGACACGATTCGAGCTCGATAAGTTCCCCGCATCCTTGCACATACTCCACAGTGGGAGCCCGGTGTTCGTTGAAGACCTGGACACCGATAGGGCCCTGGATCGTCGCCTGCGTGCATTCTTGAAGAGATTCATGAATGCGGGTAGCGTGGTGATCATGCCCCTTATGGTGGGCGGACAGTGTATCGGATACCTGCATGCCGACTACGCTACCCCCCGGCACTTCCCGGAGGCAGCCCGGCGGCGACTGCTGAACCTATCACAGCAGGCAGCGATCGCCGTTCTGAATATCCGCCAGTTGCAGGCAACGCAGGCGCGTGTGCGGCGGGAGCAGCTCATTCGCGAGATCACTGGTCATATCCAAGAGTCGACTGATGTGCAGGGTGTGCTGCAAACGGCAGTGCGCGAGTTGGGGCGGGCGTTCGGAACTCCGCGGAATCGGATTCAGTTCCGCCCTCCGGATTCGCAGCTGGGATCCGATGGAGAGGATTGAGGCGATCATTATGCGCCATAGATTAACACTGGCGTGCGGGAAAGGTGCTTGGTAACTATGACCGATCTGGTAGAATCCGACGGCTTGCCCACGTCCGCGGGTGCTAATCCTGATGAGGGCCCCGTGACATCAGCTCCGCAGGAGGTCCCAGGCGCTCCCGCCGTGACCGGCAATGCCCCAACGCCAGAAGAGGAGGTGGAGGCGCTGCGCCGGCGCCTGGTTGAGTTGGAGGCATTGGTGGAGCCGCTTGCCGGCGGTAGTCTCGGCGAGCGCTTGCACTTTATGCAGACGCTCATTGATGCAATACCGAGCCCTGTCTTCTACAAAGATACTCGCGGCGTGTACCGGGGCTGCAATGCTGCATTCGCGGGAAAGGTCCTGGGTCTGCCCCAGGAACGCATCATAGGCCGCACACCACTTAATCTGACGGAGGTTATTTCGCCCCAGTTGGCCGAAGCGTACCATCAACAAGACCTAAATCTGTTGGCTTCGCGCGGATCGCAGGTGTACGAGGCGCCGGTGAGGTTCGCCGATGGCTCGCAGCGCCAAGTGTTGTTCAACAAATCCACGCTCTTGGACTCACTGGGCAACGTGACCGGTATGGTTGGCCTTATGCTGGACGTGTCCGAGATTCGTGAGCAGGAGGCGGAACACGACGCGCTGGTGAATAAGGCTGCCGAGCGCGCCCGCCGGATGCAAACAGCAGCTGAGATTTCCCACGCCGCCACATCACTGCTCAATCTGGATGAGTTGCTCCCTACATCCGTAGAGTTGATCCGGAAAGGCTTCGACCTTTACTATGTTGGCCTTTTCCTACTCGATGCTGGAACTCCTTCTGATCTCATCACTGCTGACGGCATCGAGGACTGGAAGGCTGAGGGCCCGGATATCGTTTTGCGCGCGGGGACCGGCGAAGCAGGTCGCGAAATGCTGGCAATGGGTCACAAGCTGGCTTGGGGCAGCGACTCAATGATTGGCCAATGTGTGGCTACGCAAGAGGTAGCCATCTCGCTTGATGTCGACGAGGCTGAAAGCCTTCCGCGATTGGCCAACCCGCTGCTGCCGGAGACGAAATCCGAGATCGCCTTGCCCCTGATCAGTCGCAATGCCGTCATCGGGGCCATGACGATTCAGTCCCGGTTGCCCGATGCCTTTACCGAAGAGGACATTGTCACCTTACAGACGATGGCAGATCAGCTTGCTAACGCGATTCTGAATGCTCGCTTGTCCGAGCAAATGGACAAGGCGGTGCGGGAGAAGGAGACCCTTGTGTCGGAGCTTCAGCACAGCACAGCCTATCTCACTGCCGCGGCTGAAGTGTCCGAGTTGACCTCTTCGACCCTTGAGGAGGATCGCCTCTTGAGGGAGAGTGTCGATCTTCTCGCCGTTCGCTTTGGGCTTAATCAGGTGGGCATTTATCTCCTTGAGGAATCCAAGCAGTGGGCGCGACTACAGGCGGCACGTCGTGACAGAGAGATCGAGGAGGCGTTGGAGCAGGTCACCTCACATGATCAGATCGGGTTTCGGCTGGCTGTCGATCGGACGTCGCTGGTAGGACGTTGCATTCTCGACCGAGCTCCGGCGGGGGAGGAGGGCATGACGACGGGTTCTAGGCGCATGGCTCTACCTTTAATCAGCCAGGGAGAGTCCCTTGGCGCCCTGCTGGTTCAGACTAATGAATCCCAACAATTCGCGGAAGAGGACGCGGTCATCTTCCGCACGTTGGCAGACCAGCTCGCGAATGCTATCGCCAATGCGCGCCTGTATCAGGTCTCTCAGGCTAACCTGGAAGCCTTGCAGCGGCTCCAGAGACGCTATGCTATGGACATGTGGGATGAGTATGTCGAGCGTGAGGACATTATCGGCTACAGTTACGATCTCGACACGGTGATGCCGTTGTTAGCTTTTGAGCAGATGCAGTTGAACCCTGAAAGCTTGGACGGCGAGGATGGCTCACTCTCCGGCGGCGCGCGATGGGTCAATCGAGGAATTGAGGGGGGCGATGGTGCCTCGTTGGTACAAGCTTTGCAGATTCGCGATCAACCGGTCGGTCTCATGAGTTTTGAGGATCCTGCTGCCACCCGCGACTGGTCGGAAGACGAGATCTCAGTCCTTGATGCGGTGCACGACCAGCTCGAGTTGGCTCTCGAGAACCGTTTGTTGATCGACCGGTCGCAACGTTCGCTTCAGGAAGCGCGACAACGTGAGTCCGAGTTGGGCTTCCTACAGGAAGTATCGGCCTTGCTCAACGCGACGAACGATGTGGCGGAGGCACGCCACGAGCTTTTCGCGCGCCTTCAGGAGTTCATGTCGATCCACGCAATGGTAGTGTTTGGATACGATGAAGGGTCGCGGGAACGGCGCTTGCTCGCTGTCGTAGACACGAATAATGAGGGGATTCTCGCAGCTCTTTATGAAAACCAGGACGCGGCGGGATATGAGCGTGAGCGGGATGATTGGGGCAGCGATTTTGTCCTAACTACCGGGTCGAGTGTCATACAGGATGATCTGCGACTGAATCCCCGTTTTGCCGAGGATGCTGAACTGGCAGCCTCGGGCCTCATCTCGCGTGTCCTACTACCTCTACGTCTGGGCCTCCGCACCCTCGGTGTACTGGAACTCGGAAGTGCGGAGGTCAACAGCTTTGGCCTTCCTGGACTTGCGCCCATACTGCATCAGGTGGCTGCTCAGGTCGCTTCAGCGCTTGAGCGGGGTAATTTGCTGCAGGTGGCTCAGGTCAGTGCGAATGAATCGCGCCGTCTCTATGAGGCGACCAGTGACTTCGCTGAGGCGATGGATGCCCAGGATGTCCTGGATGCCATCGTGCGGCATGCGTTTCCTGCGCTGGACGTGCGCGCTAGGGTCGGCCTCTTCGTCACCGACCCTGAAACACAGGCGGAGTATGAGTGGCTGGAAACGGTGGCAGCCCAATCGTCCGTCTCTTCCGACGACGAGGAAATGGTTTTGGGCACACGCACGCCCGTGACAGAGGTGCCGGCCCTATCGCTGTTGGGTGAGCAGCAGATCTATGTTTGTGAGGATGTCGCTGCGGACGACAGTTTGGAGCCCTTTCGCCTGGCGCATCCGGCTGGGGGCACTGGCGCCTTACTGATGGTAGCTTTATCAACCGCGGTCGGTGCTGTCGGGGACCGGCCTGCGGACGTAGCTGCGGCGGAGCGTCTTGCCACAGACCGGCTCGGAGTCTTGATCGTAGAGTTCAGTCAGCCCCGAGAGTTTGCCGAGCATGATCTTCGACTTTACCATACACTCGCGGATCAGGCTGCAGTGGTGTTATCCAACCGGCAACTGTTTCATGATTCGCAGATGCGTATCGCTCGCCAGGCTGTGGCTGTTGAGATGGCAAACCTGACCACTTCACTCTCCGAGCGCGAAATGCTGCTCAATTCTTCAGCCGACTTCCTGCTGGATCGTTTTGGTCTCTACCACGTCGGCATCTTCCTGGTTGACGAATCTGCGGGCACCCGGCAGTGGGCGGTGCTGGAGGCTGGAACCGGCGACATAGGGCGGAGGCTGTTAGCGATGGGGTATCGGATGCAGGTGGCCGGCGGAACGATGGTAGGCCGCGCGATTCGGCACGGTCGGCGTGTCCTCGCGTTGGATATTGACCGGGAAACTGCAGCCCTGGAAAACCCTCTACTCCCCGAGATGCGTTCTGCCGTCGTCTTCCCGCTGGTCAGCCGTGGACAGACCAACGGCGCTATTACACTGCTTAGCAGACGGCGATTTGCGTTTACACAGGAGGATGTCGCTTCTCTGGAGTTGATGGTCAACCAGTTGGCGAACGTGATCGAAAGTACCAACCTCTATGAGCGGTCGCAGAACTCCCTGTCTGAGATACGTATGCTCTATCGCATTGCGCAGCAGATCACGGATGCCCACGATGTAGACGGAATCCTGAGGGCGGCCGTCGAAGGCATTGCACAACGGCGCGAGCCCGACTGGGTCATTGCCGGAGTGTTCGAGGGCGCCCCGACAGGGCGAGTGGGAGCGGGGAGGGGTGAACGGGGTCCCAGCGGCGGAACCCTGCGCATTCTCGTGTCCTGGAGTCGCGAGCAGCAGCTCTTTCCTGTCACGACGGTGCCGCTGGACGCGATGCATCATTTTTACGATGCGCTCCGGCTCGACGAACGATTTGTGACGCCAGACGTGACGCAAGATCCGACGATCGGGGATTACTTACGGCGCTTGTTTGCCGATCTCGGTCTACGTGCGGCAGCCACCTTCCAACTGCGGGTCCGGGGCGCACCGTATGGCCTGGTGATGATCAACAGTCGCAACGCACGCGAGTTTACTATGGCAGAGCTCAGTTTCTACGAGAACGTGACCCGGCAGGCTTATGTTGCACTGGAGAACATCAGCCTCGTTGAGGTTACACAGGCCCAAGCCGAGCGACGCGATATCCTTAACCAGGTCCTGCAGACGGCCTCCGGCTCACTTGAACAAAGCACGATTCTTGATGAGGTAGGTGCAGTGATCGCGAAGCGGTTAGATATGCCCGTGATGATTTGGGCTTGGGATCGGGCCATGGCGAGAGCCACGGATAGGTGGGTGCGCGCCCTCAATGTCGCCGCGGTTTACGACGCCGGTGGACAACCACTGAACGGTGATCCCGAGGCATTGACGCGCAGTGTGTGGGGGAGCTCGATGGGTGGGGCTTATGCCGAAAGCGAAAACGAGAAACAGGCCATGCCCAAGGACCGGGATCTACTATACCGCCTCATCGAGCTGCGTACCCCCGTTGATATGGTTCTCAAGGCTGAGGCGGAGCCTGGAGCTGGCAACGGAGAGAGAGTTTCCTGGCGCTGGTTGGGCGGATGGGAAAAGCAGTTCAGTTCGGCTCCCATTGAGGGATATGCAGTTCCGCTCACCGCTCGGGATGTGGTCTATGGCGTGATTGTTCTGGGGCGGCACGAGGGACACCCCGCGATCGATGATCTCGAGCGGGACTTCTTGCGCACAGCCGGGGCGAATATAAGCGTGGCCCTGGAGACGGCCAGCCTCTATCGTGAGGCGCAGGAGACCGCGGAGAAACTCAAAGAGGTTGATGACTTGAAGAACCAGTTTATGGCTAATATGTCGCATGAACTGAGAACGCCGCTCAACTCTATCATCGGTTTCTCACGCGTGATGATCAGGGGGATCGATGGACCACTTACCGAGATGCAACAGACGGATCTGGGTGCTATCTACGAAAGCGGGCGCCACCTTCTTAACCTCATCAATGACATTCTGGATATCTCCAAAATCAGTGCGGGTAAAATGGACGTCCTCTTCGAACCTGTCGACCTGGGGGCCATGATCGAGAGTGTGATGTCGACGGCGCTTGGATTTGTCAAGGACAAGCCGGTAAAGTTGCTGACCGACGTACCGGAAGATATGCCACTTGTCATCGCTGATGGCCGTCGCATTCGCCAAGTGTTGACGAACCTGCTGGGCAATGCGGGTAAGTTCACGGAGGAAGGGTTCATCAAAGTATCGGTCAGCTATGATGAGGTTCAGGCGATTATCAGTGTACAAGACACGGGCATCGGTATCCCCTCAGATCGTATCCACGCCGTTTTTGAACAGTTCGAGCAGGTTGATTCCTCCTCAACGCGGCGATACGGCGGCACCGGATTGGGGATCCCCCTGAGCCGCCAGTTCGTGCTTATGCACGGCGGCGATATGTGGATTCAGGAAACGCGGGTTGGGAAGGGTACGACCTTCTGTTTTTCGCTGCCCCTCGGCGGGCCTGACTCGGTGTCCACAGATGTTGCCGAGGTTGCCGCACCGGGCGCTAACAAAGTGATTCTGACCGTCGATGATGATGAAAGTGTCATCACGCTGTTCCGCCGGTACTTGGAGCGAAAAGGCTATCGGGTCTTCGGACTCACCAGTGGCGAGCGTGTTGTCGAGGAAGCTCGCCGCCTTAAGCCCTACGCAATCACGCTGGATGTCATCATGCCGGGAAAGGATGGTTGGGAGATCATTCAAGAGCTGAAAGCGGATCCCGAAACCCGCAATATCCCTGTCATCGTCTGTTCTATGCTCGGCGATAGGGACAAGGGCTTAAGCATGGGGGTGACCGACTATCTCATCAAGCCGATTTCGGAGGTGGCACTCTTTGCTGCTCTGGATCGGATCGAGCATATGCAGGACGACGGCTACGTGCTGGTGGTAGACGATAATCCTGACGATCGTAAGCTGCTGCGGCGAATCTTGGAGAACGCAGAGTACGAAGTCTCGGAGGTGGACGGCGGAGCGGCGGCTATCGAGGCCATCCACACCCGCTGCCCTACTCTGGTCGTTCTCGATCTGATGATGCCGGAGGTCGACGGCTTCGCCGTGCTGGAGCATCTGAAGAGCCAAGCTGCCACACGCCAGATTCCCGTAATCGTTGTCACAGCCAAGGAGCTTGGTCCTGAGGAACGCTCGCGCTTGCAGCAGGGCGTCGAGGCGTTGCTGCAGAAGGGCCTCTTCGATCAGCAACAACTGCTGACCGATGTTACCGAAGCCCTTGATCGCTTGTTGCCTAAACCCAAAGTGGGCCTTTCTGCCGGTACATGACGTATCAATCGGTGTATGGAGCGAGGGTGTCGCTTTTCGGGGTTTCCCGGAAGGTGAACGCGTCCAAAGGTGGAGCCTGGTTGTATCAACTGTTTGACACAAGGCGTGATCTGTGTACAATGCAGGCGTTCATACTATTGTTTGTGTGCATTCCCATCCCAGGAGGTTTTCCATGACATATGTAATCACGCCCGCTTGTGAGCTTGCCGGCCTGTGTGCCGACATTTGCCCGACCGATTCGATTCACTACGTCGAAGGGTCGTCTGATTGGCCAATCTATTACATCAATCCTGAAACCTGCATTGACTGCGGTGCCTGCGCTGCGGAGTGTCCCAACGAGGCCATTTATATGGACGAGGATGTGCCTGCCGAGTACGCCGACTATGTTGAAATCAACGAGGCCTTTTACACGAAGGGGCCTGGCGCGGAACTCGTCTAGTCCTTCCCTGATACTCGATACAGTAACGAGGCCGACTTCTCTCGGCCTCGTTTTCTATACTATCCTAGATCGCGTAGATCGGGCTGGCAAAGATCCAGCCGACCTTGCGCCCCCTGAATCGACGGTAGACCTCGACGCGATAGATCCCGGCTTCGGCGGTCGTGTAGTGCAGTCCCATCCCGGTCACGCGCCGAATGATGCGACCATCGCGGCGCAGGTGAATCTCGCCCGGAGCGGGGAGTGTGACTGTGATACTCACGGCGCCCAGGCGGCGTAACTCTTCCCCGGGGACGGCGATGGCGGAGCCACTCTCAATGATGCAGCGAAAGCCCCGCGTCGAATGCGGCAGGTCGTAGCCGACCCATGTCCGCCCGCTGCGGAGAGCATCATAGATCAAGCCTTTGTCGGTCTCCACATCACCCGTGAGCGGCGACTGCGTTAGAATGTGGGTGTTGACGCAGCGAAAGAGATAGTCATACGGGAAGATAGTGCGATGCACCGGGCCGGCTTTCCAGGGTATCCCGTGTGCATCGGCACCGCCCAGTGCGCCGATGCGGTACCCCTGAGCCAGGAGCTCGTCCCAAAGCTTCAATGTGGCGCGGAAGGGCCCACGAATGCCCCATTCGGGTCGCAGTATATAGGTGAAAGCCGAGATCCAATTCCAGAGGAGCGCCTTGAACTCCGACATATAATTCCAGATTTCTATGCCATGGATGCCTTCCGGCGGCCAATGCGTCCAGGGAATCGGCGCCAGGTCGGCACTCAAGGGACTGCCGCGCTCGATGGGATGGGCGATGTAGCAGATGCCTCTGCGGGAGTGTACGGCCTGGACCAGAGCGCGAACACTGCCGAAGCTGTACGGCGACATTTCTGATTCCGTCCCATAGACCAGGAGATGGTTCACTGCACGCGCAGGGCGGATGTCGTGCACCTCTTCACCTGACAGAATAAGAGCCGGTCCATAGTAACCCTCAAGCCCGGCGGGACGGACGTTGTGGTCCGTTACAATGACAAAGTTCAGTTTCGCGGCGTTGGCGGCAGCCGCGATCTGCCGATAGGTAGCCGACCCATCCGAATAGACGGAGTGGACGTGCGTGCTGCCCACGTACTCGCGATAGGCTAGGTCCCGTCCGTAGTGGCCGTGGGTGCGATAGGAGCTACTCATAGACGTCTATGACTCCCACTCCCGCAATACGGCAAGGGCAGCCTGCGTCCCCTGATTATGAAATGCAGTCACGGTGGCAATCTCCTCCGGCGTGCATCCTAGCAGCACTTTCATCTCGGCGTCCCGTTTCTCAAGATCCACGGCGCAGACGATGGCGCTTATGTGGCGCTGCGGCTGGCTACCGACCCAAACGTCGATGCCGTTACCATCGGCTGCCTGCGTGCCTGCGAGATACCCGTAAGCAAGTGGATAGATAAGGTCCGGATAACGCGGATGGCGGGACCCGGCCGGCCGGTCGATCACGATGTCCGATGTCTCGAGTAGCAACTCGATAGTGTGCCAAAAGGCGGATGCGTGCGCTGTGCTGGGCATGTCGGTCTCTCTACAAAATCAACATTGCGTCACCGAAGGAAAAGAAGCGATAGCGCTCTTCGACCGCTTGCGCGTAGGCGCGTCGTATGTTCTCCTCGCCGGCAAGGGCCATCACCAGAGCCAGCAGTGAGCTGCGCGGGAGATGAAAGTTCGTGATCAGAGCATCTACGACCCGAAAGCGGAATCCCGGGGTGATGTATAGGTCGGTGAAGCCGCTGAAGGGCCCAACCACCCGCAACGGACATTGCCCATTTTCGGCTGATCCGGTCTCCGGGATCTGCGACAGTCCGCGGCGGGCTGCTGTCTCCAACACGCGAACGCTCGTGGTGCCGACCGCAACCACGGGTTTGCCCATCACCTTCGTACGGTTGATCTGTTCGGCAGTGTGCAAATCAAGCTCGCACCACTCCCGGTGGATCTCGTGAGCCTCAACCCGCTCTTCCGTGATAGGGCGAAAGGTATCCAGTCCCACGTGGAGGGTCACCATACCGAATCTGACGCCCTCATCGCGCAGTTTGAGCAGCAGATCGGGTGTGAAGTGCAGCCCTGCGGTGGGCGCGGCAGCGCTTCCGGGTGTATGGGAATAGATCGTCTGGTAGCGTTCCGGATCCTCCAGGGGGCGCTGAATATAAGGGGGGAGGGGCACGTGGCCAATCTGATCAAAGTAGCTTTCCACGGGTTCGGAGAAGCGCAGTGTTCGCTCTCCTCGATCTCCGGTGTCGGTCACCTCGGCGATGAGTGCTGTGGTCACAGAAGGAGAGCTTTCCGGATCGTTGGGTCTCTTGCTCCGGTAGAAGCGTATCACGGTTCCCTGGCGCGTTCGCGCACCGCCCACCAGGCAACGCCACGATAGGTCATCGAGCTTCCGAAGGAGCAAGACTTCCACACTCCCACCGCTCTCTTCTTTGCGACCATAGAGACGGGCCGGAATCACCCGGCTCTCGTTGGCGATGAGCGAGGAGTCCGGCTCCAGGTAGTCTCCAATTTCATAGAAGAGCCGGTGTTCGATCTGCCCGGTATCGCGATGCAGCACGAGAAGTCGCGATCTGTCGCGTGGTTCGATCGGTTCCTGCGCGATCAACTCGGGGGGAAGTTCGTAATCCAGTTCTGCTGTTTTCATCACAATCAGCCTCGTCCTCGGCTTTCCGGAAATAGTCAGGGAATGCTGCGGCTAGACGGGCAGGAGCAGGGGGCGCAGCTCCGGCGCGTAAGCGTCAATCAGCTCCGGTGTGATAGCGTTGCCCCTGGCAATAGCCGCGTATAAGTCGGCGCTGGGTCTGGACTTGCGCTTTTGGGTCCGCAGGTCCATTTCAATTAGGCCGAAGGGCAAGGTCCAACCCTCCGCCCATTCGAAGTTATCGACGAGTGTCCAGTGATGGTAACTCTGGACTGGGATGTTACCCTGCAGTGCACGCCAGAGGTGATACAAGTGCAGCAGCAGGGCTCGGGGACGCTGGTCGTCATCGGTGTCGGGAATGCCGTTCTCGGTGATATGGATGGGAATGCCGAGTCGCGCCAGACGCCTCAGCGCGCGCGCTAATCCTTCCGGATAGAACTCGCCGTAGCCGCCATCCATGAGTTCTGCGTCCGGCGTCCGCTCTACACGACCATACCCGGGGCCGGCGTTCTTGTCATAGGCGATCAGGTCGCGGGTGTAGTAGTTCAGCCCAATCCAATCCAGGGTATGCCGCATCCCAAAGGCAGGCCCATAGCCCACGGGCGGTAGCCAGATGCCATTCCAGATGGCGGCAGTCGTAGTCCGGTTGAACCAGAGGTCCTGAATCCGGGCAACCATGCGGTCGCGTGGGCTGCGTGGATTTACGGGATCGAAGAAACGGATGTTATGCGCAAGTCCCACGCTGGCAGCCGCCTGCAGCCGGTGAATAAGCTTATACGCAGCTGCATGGGCCTGCAGCATATGGCGGAGTACCAGTGCCGCTTTCTTAATATTCTGCTCACCGGGAGGAAAAACCCCACGGATGTATCCCAAAGAGGCGTAGACGTTGGGTTCGTTGAGCGTGCACCAGCACGTCGCGAACTCGCCCAGCGCTTGCACGACTTGTTCCACGTAGTGGCTGAAATACGAGATTACCGCTGGATTGCTCCAGCCTCCCTTCTGTGCCAACCACAGAGGATCTGAGAAATGGTGCAAGGTCACCATCGGGGTGATGCCGCGGTCTTTCAGCGCCTGAAGCATTTCACGATAGCGATCGAGCGCTGTGGTGTCGATCTCGCCCGGTGCGACTTCGACGCGACTCCACTCGATCGAGAGCCTTAAGGAGGTCAACCCCATCGACATCGCGTAATCGAAGTCGGCCTCAGCATTCTGCCACCAATTACAGGCGAGCCCGGATCTGTGTCCCTCGGCAATCCGGCCCGGCTGCTGCTCCCAGTTCCACCACTGATTGCGCTTGTTATCACCCTCTACCTGGTGCGAAGCCGTCGCAACACCCCACCGGAAATTCGGTGGAAAATGGTAGATGGCATACGGCATAGTACAGGTCCTCCCCTCTCTCGCGAATACACGCAGTGGCGCCTGAGTCCGGCAGAATAAGGCCCCGGCTCCAGGTCGGGTACCGGGACACATTATAGCGGATCCGCTCCAAGCGGCAATCAGACCGGGATGCTAGGCTTTCATCATCAGGGTCTATCAGGGAAGTGTCACGACCAGGTCCAGCGTTAACCGGTTATCCGGTACCGGGGAGGCGGGCTCCGCTGTAGCGGGCAGCCGATCCAGCGTCTCGGGATCGTACCATCCCGCCGCCAGTCTATAATCGCCCGGCGAGAGGTCGCTAAGGTCCAGCGTGACCCTGTCGCTGACGACCTCCTTCGGTACCCACCAGCTTGTGGGGCCTTATTCTGC